>DISE01000050.1 GCA_002421865.1 Castellaniella sp. UBA6218 | reverse complement strand
CAGATCGAGCGCCATCCATTCGACGAAGAACTGCGTGCGGGCGGCGACATTGCGCTGGTAGAGCGTGTGCAGCATCGCATGGCCGGTGCGGTCGGCCGCGGCACAGGCGCGCTGGACCGGCTTTTCACCGAAATGGGACGTATGGCCGCCGAACGGGCGCTGGTAGATGGTGCCGTCCGGATTGCGGTCGAAAGGCATGCCGAAGTGCTCGAGCTCGTACACGGCGTTGGGCGCTTCGCGGACCATGAATTCGATCGCGTCCTGGTCGCCGAGCCAGTCGGAACCCTTGACGGTGTCGTACATGTGCCATTGCCAGTGGTCCTCGCTCATGTTGCCCAGCGAGGCGCTGACGCCGCCCTGGGCGGCCACGGTATGCGAGCGCGTGGGGAAGACCTTGGACAGCACGGCCACGGACAGGCCGGCCTGGGCCAGTTGCAGGGAACAACGCAGACCGGCTCCGCCGGCGCCGACGACCACCACATCGAACTGGCGGCGCGGAAGGGATTTGTTGACAGCGGCCACGTTAGAGACTCCAGAGAATTTGACCGAAGAAGACCACCGCGGCCACCAGCCACAGAATGGTCAGGACCTGCAGGAACAGGCGCAGGCCGTCGGAATGGGCGTAGTCCATCCAGATGTCGCGCACCCCGACCCAGGCGTGCCAGGCGAGCGACAGGAACGCCAGCGTGGCCAGCAGCTGTCCGACCGGCAGCGCGCCGACGGTGAAGGCGAAGAAGGCGCGCCAGGAATCGAAGTTCAGGCTGGGGACCAGGACCGCGTACAGGACCAGCACCAGGGTATAGACCGCCATGATGACGGCGGTGGCGCGCTGGACGATGAAGTCGCGGGTGCCGTAGTGCGCGCCCACGACCAGGCGCTTGCGACCGATGCGTTCTTGAGCCATTACCATGCTCCAAAAAGTTTCAGACCGAAGACCACGGTCAGGGCCAAGGATACGCCGATCACCAGGGCGCCGGAGCGCTGCGAAGGTTCGCGCGCGTTGCCGACATGCAGATCCAGCGTCAGGTAGCGGATGCCCGCGCAGAAATGGTGGAAATAGCCCCACATCAGGACCAGCAGCACGATCTTACAGGCCGGGCTGGCGACCCATTCCTTCATGGCGGCGAAGGTTTCGGGCGACTGGACGCTTTGCGCGAACAGCGGCACGATCACCAGCGGCAGCGCCAGGAACAGCAGCGCGCCGCTGACCCGATGCAGGATGGATGCTTTGGCCGCCGGAGGCAGGCGGTAACTCATGAGGTCGCTCAACCCCAGGTTACGGAACTGCGGGCGCGGCTTTGTGGCTGATTCAGACATGATGGCCTCGTAGTTGGAAGATGGAAGGAATTCGGGACTCAATCGGCATTTTCGCCCATCCGTGAGTCAATTCAAACTGTTGCGGTAATGGTAACGTTCCGTGACATAGTGGCCCCGGCGCAATTCCATGGGACGGTCACCGTAGGTGTAGGCGATGCGCTCGACCTGCAGCAGCGGGCTGCCGGGCTGAACCCGCAGCAGCTCGGCCTGGACGTCGGTCGCGGCCACGGCACGGATCTTTTCCTCGGCGCGCACCATGCTGACGCCGAACTCGGTCTCGAACAGGGCGTAGACCGGTCCCCGGTAGCGCAGCAGCGACTCCAGGGTCAGGCCCTTGAAGACGCTGCCCGGCAACCAGATGTCGTCCAGGATGGTGGGCACGTCGTCGAAGGACAGCGTGCGCCGCATGTTCACGACCGCGTCCCCGGCGCGCAGGTCCAGGGCGGCGGCGATTTCCGCCGAGGCCTTGGTGCGCCGGCAGTCCAGAATCTGGCTGCTGGACACACCGGTGCGGCCGTCATCGGGTGCCAGGCGCAGGAACCGGTAGCGCACCTTGGCCTCGTTGTGCGTGGCCACGAAGGTGCCCTTGCCCTGACGGCGGATCAGCAGGTTCTCCGCAGCCAGTTCGTCGATGGCCTTGCGCACGGTGCCCTGGCTGACCTGGAACCGGGCGGCCAGCTCGAGTTCGCTGGGAATCGATTCGCCCGGCTTCCATTCACCCCGGTCCAGGCCCTGCAGGATCAGGCCCTTGATCTGCTGGTACAGGGGACTGAACGCGGCGCTGTGCGGCGCGCGGCTCGGCGTCTGCGGGCGATCGATCGGGGGGGAGTCGGACATGTCGGTCGGGAGATGCTGCCGTGCGGCCATGCTACAGGATGAGACGAAGCATTTTCGCACTTCCGGGGCCGGATGTCTAATACTCTTCTGTCTTATATAAGATATAAGACCCTTGACGCTGAACGATGAAATACACTACTCTTTTCGGCATTTCGCATACCCCCGGATATCCTCTCACACTATCGGAGAATCACCATGTCCAAACCCGCCATGCGCGTCGCGGTCACCGGCGCCGCCGGCCAGATCGGCTATGCCCTGCTGTTCCGCATCGCTTCGGGCGAAATGCTCGGCAAGGACCAGCCCGTCATTCTGCAATTGCTCGAAATCCCCGACGAGAAGGCCCAGAAAGCCCTGCAGGGCGTGATGATGGAACTGGACGACTGCGCCTTCCCGCTGCTGGCCGGCATGAGCGCCCACAGCGACCCGCGCACCGCCTTCAAGGACGCGGACATCGCCCTGCTGGTCGGCGCCCGTCCGCGCGGCCCCGGCATGGAACGCAAAGACCTGCTGCAGGTCAATGCCCAGATCTTCACCGCCCAGGGCAAGGCCCTGAACGAAGTCGCCAGCCGCAACGTCAAGGTGCTGGTGGTCGGCAACCCGGCCAACACCTATGCCTACATCGCCATGAAGTCGGCGCCGGACCTGCCGGCGAAGAACTTCACCGCGATG
>DISE01000034.1 GCA_002421865.1 Castellaniella sp. UBA6218 | reverse complement strand
GACGAGATCGGGCGCGGCACCTCTACCTACGACGGCCTGGCCCTGGCCTGGGCCATCGCCCACCGGCTGCTGACGCACAACCGCGCCCTGACGCTGTTCGCGACGCACTACTTCGAGATGACGCGACTGCCGGAAAAGACCCACGGCGTCGCCAACGTCCACCTGGCGGCGGCCGACGCGCCCGACGGCGTGGTCTTCCTGCACGAAGTGCGCCCCGGCCCCGCCAGCCAGAGCTATGGCCTGCACGTGGCCCAGCGCGCGGGCATCCCGCCGGTGGTGATCCGCCACGCGCGCAAGGAACTGGCCGGACTGGAAGCCCGCAACCGGGCGGACTCCCAGTTGGCGCTGTTCTTCCAGCAGACCGAGGAGGAATCCGGCGGCGACCCCGACGCGCCGCTGCGCGCCGCCCTGCAGGCGCTGGAACCCGACAGCCTCAGCCCGCGCGAGGCGCTGGAACTGATCTACCAATTGCGTCGAGACTTCCTCTGACCCGGACGGCGGCCCGGTCCGCGAACCGGGCCGCGGCGCGCCGGGCGCCCGGCCCCACACCACTGGACACTTCCACATGCACACCCCGACCCCCGACGTCGACCGGCCCACGCCTCTGCTGGGGGGACTGACGCCCCAGGAATTCATGCGCGACTACTGGCAGAAAAAACCCCTGCTGGTGCGCCAGGCGATCCCCGGCTTCCAGCCCCCGGTCACGATCCGCGACGTGCAGACCCTGGCCCGCCGCGACGAGGTCGAGTCCCGCCTCATCACCCATGGCGAACGCGGCTGGTCGCTGAAGCACGGGCCGTTCCGCCGGCTGCCGCCGGCCACGCAGCCGAACTGGACGCTGCTGGTGCAGAGCGTAGACCTTCACGATGACGCTTCGGCCGCGCTGATGCGTCAATTCCGCTTCATTTCCGACGCCCGGCTGGATGATCTGATGATCAGCATCGCCACCGACGGCGGCGGCGTCGGTCCCCACTTCGACAGCTACGACGTCTTCCTGCTGCAGGGGCACGGCCGACGCCGCTGGCGCACCAGCCAGCAGACGGACCGCGCCCTGGTGCCGGGGTTGCCGCTGAAGATCCTGGCCGACTTCCAGCCGGACGCGGACGACATCCTGGAACCGGGCGACATGCTGTACCTGCCCCCGCATGTCTGCCACGACGGCATCGCCATCGGCGACGGCTGCATGACGCTGTCCATCGGCTTCCGCGTCCCCAGCCAGGCCACCCTGGCCCGGGGCCTGCTGGAAGCGGCCGCCGACCAGGTCTCGGCCCAGCATCTGGGCGACCCCGGGCTGTACGGGCACCCTTGCCTGCACGGCCCGGACCTGGCAGCCCTGTACACAGACGCCGGCGAGCCCGCCACCCGCACCCCGGCCGCCCTGCCCGACTCGCTGGTCCGGGCAACGCTGGAAACGCTGTCCAGGGTGCGCCTGGACAGCGCGGTGGCGGCCCGTTTCCTCGGCCAGTGGCTGACATCCCTGCCCGACAGCGCCCTGTTCGATCCGGCTGACGAACCCCTTTCGCTGAGCGCCGGGGTGCCCGCGTCGGGCCGTCTGGCGCTGGACCGCTGCACACGGCTGATGTATTGCGGCCGGCAGCTCTTCATCAACGGCGAAGTCGCGCCCCTGGCGGCCGAACCCGGCCTGGAGGCGCTGGCCGACCGGCGCGCGCTGGACGCCGACGAAGTCCGCCGCCTGTCCCAGGAAACCCTCGCGCTGCTGGACGAATGGTCGCAGGAAGGCTGGCTGCGCTGGGAAGACTGAACCCGGTCCATGTCGCGCCTTGCAAGGCGCTCCGATTCGTCAGGCAATTTGCTTATATCCGCATAAAAACATAAGCATCGGTTCGTTCACGGTATGAAGGAAGCGTCCCAGAATGGACGCTTCCTTCGTTTTCACAAGACCGTGCCATGCTCGCGCCGAACTACCTGCCCGAAGCCCATCATGCCCTGATCGCCGAACTGGCGGGCTCGCTGGAATCCCCCAGCCTGCATTGGCTTTCGGGTTATTTCGCGGGCATCGCCCAGGCGCGCCAGCCCGCGCGCGAGGCCGCTCCGCCGTTGACGGTGGCCGCGGCTCCCGCGCCCGACACGGCCCGGCGCCTGACCATCCTGTACGGCAGCCAGACCGGCAACGCGAAGCGCATCGCGACCGCGCTGCACGAGCAGGTGCTTGCCCAGGGGCTGGAGGCCCGGCTGGTGCGGGCCGACCAATACAAGACCAAGGAACTGAAGGACGAGCAACTGCTCTACGTAGTCATGAGCACGCAGGGCGACGGCGACCCGCCGGACGACTCCATCGCCTGGGTCGAATTCCTGCTGGGCAAGCGCGCCCCGAAGCTGCCCCGGCTGAAATACGCCATCCTGGGCCTGGGGGATTCCAGCTATCCCTCGTTCTGCGGCATCTCGCAGAAGATCGACGCCCGCCTGGCCGAACTGGGCGCACAGCGCCTGCAGGACGCAGGCGCGGCGGACCTGGACATCGAGACGGTCGCCGTACCCTGGCAGGCCCGGGCGCTGGAACAGGCGCGCGACACCTTGAAGTCCGGTGAGACGGCCGCGCCCCATGCCACCGTGACGCCGCTGCATCCCCAGGCCGGGAAATTCACCCGTGACCGTCCGTTCCAGGCCGAAATCCTGCTGAACCAGCCCATCACGGGCCGCGACAGCGACCGGGACATCCGTCACCTGGAATTGTCCCTGGCGGGCAGCAAGCTGCGCTACGAGCCGGGCGACGCCCTGGGCGTCTGGCCGCTGCAGGACGACACCCTGGTCGCCCGCGTCCTGGAAGCCAGCGGCCTGAACGCGGCCGACGCCGTAGAACACCAGGGCACCCGCCGCCCCCTGGGAGAATGGCTGGGCCGCTACCGTGAATTGACGGTGCTGACCCGTCCCTTTCTGAACGCCCTGGCGGAGCGCACGCAAAGCGGCGAACTGATGGCGCTGCTGGCGCCGGACGCGCGAGAACACCTGACCGCCTACCTGGGCACGCATCAGTTGATCGACGCGCTGCGCCGGTGGCCGGCGAGCTGGACCGGACCGGAACTGGTGGCGGCCCTGCGCCCGCTGACCCCGCGCCTGTATTCCATCGCCTCCTGCCCGGCGGTGGCCGAGGACGAAGTCCACCTGACCCTGGGCCACGTCGCCTTCGAACTGGAGGGCGAATCCCGCTGGGGCGTGGCGTCACACTTCCTGTCCGAACGCGCCGAAGGCGACACAGTCCCGGTCTTCATCGAGGAAAACACGCGCTTCCGCCTGCCGGCCGACGCCGCACGCGACATCATCATGATCGGCGCCGGGACCGGGGTGGCCCCGTTCCGCGCTTTCGTCCAGGCCCGCGCCGACGCGGAGGCGCCGGGACGCAACTGGCTGTTCTTCGGCAACCCGCATTTCACCAGCGACTTCCTGTACCAGACCGAATGGCAGCAGGCGCTGAAGGATGGCCATCTGGACCGCATCGACCTGGCGTTCTCCCGCGACCAGACGGACAAGATCTACGTCCAGCACAAGCTGCTGGCGCAGGGCGCGGACGTCTACGACTGGATCCAGGCGGGCGCCCATGTCTACGTCTGCGGGGACGCCGACCGCATGGCCCGCGACGTGCACGCCGCCCTGCTGGAAATCGCCCGCGACCACGGCGGCCTGGACGAGGAAGGCGCCCGCCTGTGGCTGGACGGGCTGGCAGCCCAGGGCCGCTACGCGCGAGACGTTTATTGAGCGGTCCGCTTTCTCCTGACACACCGCCCGGCCAGGACCGACGCCCCGGCCGCCCCTCTCTTCGATCCCGACATCCCGACATGAGCGTTTCCCCCCTGTCCCCGCTGGAAGACATCAAGACCAGCAGCCGTTTTCTGCGCGGCACCATCGCCAAGGAACTGGAAAACCCGGTGACCGGCGCCATCCCCGAAGCCGACACCAAGCTGCTGAAATTCCACGGCAGCTACATGCAGGACGATCGCGACATCCGCGATGAGCGGCGCAAGCAGAAACTGGAACCCGCCTACGCCTTCATGGTGCGTGCGCGCCTGCCGGGCGGCGTGATCAGCCCGGACCAATGGCTGGCGCTGGACGAACTGGCACGGCAATACGCCACACGCGGCCTGCGCATCACCACGCGCCAGACCTTCCAGTGGCACGGCATCCTGAAGCGCAACCTGCGCGCCTTCATGCAAGGCATCCACGACGCCCGGGCCACGACGATCGCCGCCTGCGGCGACGTGAACCGACAGGTGATCAGTTCGGTAAACCCGCACCTGTCCAGCCAGCACGCGCTGACGCAGCAATGGGTGCGGCGCCTGTCAGACCACTTCCTGCCGCGCACCAGCGCCTACGCCGAGATCTGGCTGGGCGGCGAGCAGGTCGGCGAAGCGGTCGACGAGGAACCCATCTACGGCAACGATTCCGCTTACCTGCCGCGCAAGTTCAAGATCGGCATCGCCATCCCGCCAACCAACGATTGCGACGTCTTCGCCAACGATCTGGGGCTGGTCGCCATCATCGAGAATGGCGAGCTGCAGGGCTTCAACGTCGCTGTGGGCGGCGGCATGGGCGCCACGGCGGGCGACCCGGGCACCTACCCGCGCCTGGGCACGCTGATCGGCTTTACCCGGCCGGAAAACGTGGTCGCCGTGGCCGAAGCCGTGGTGACCCTGCAACGCGACCACGGCAACCGCAAGGAGCGCCAGCATGCGCGCCTGAAATACACAGTGGACCGCCTGGGTGTGGACTGGTTCCGCGAACAGGTCGGCCTGCGCGCGGGCGTTCCCCTGGAACCTCTGCGCCCCTACCGCTTCGAGAGCAACGGCGACCGCTATGGCTGGTCGCGCGGCGAGGACGGCCGCTGGCACCTGGGGCTGTACATCGCATCGGGCCGCCTGTGGGACCAGGACGGCTTGCGCCTGCAGACCGGCATGTGCGAGATCGCCAGGGTCCTGAAGGGCGAGTTCCGCCTGACCTGCAACCAGAATCTGGTGATCGCCAACGTGGACGAAGCCGACCGCGCCGCCATCGACGCGCTGGTCGAAGCATACGGGCTGGACGGCTACAAGGCTCAGAGCGGCATCCGCCGTCATCACATCGCCTGTGTCGCGCTGCCCACCTGCGGCCTGGCCATGGCCGAGAGCGAACGCTACGCCCCCGTCCTGCTGCCCAAGCTCGAAGCCCTGCTGGACACGCACGGCCTGCGCGACGCGCCCATCCTGCTGCGCCTGTCGGGTTGCCCGAACGGCTGTTCCCGCCCCTACCTGGGCGAGATCGCCCTGGTGGGCCGGGCGCTGGGGCGCTACGACCTGCGCCTGGGCGCCGACTTCACCGGCGAGCGCCTGAACGTGGTCTACCGCGAAAACATCACCGAGGCGGAAATCCTGACCAGCCTGGACACCCTGTTCGGCCAGTACGCCCGCGAGCGCGTCGCGGACGAAGGCTTCGGCGACTTCCTGGTGCGCGCCGGCGTGATCCAGGCGGACACGCGTGGCCCGCGTATCGCCTTACCCGGGCACAAGACGGGCGCGGCATGAACCACTTCCCGCTGTTCGCCGACCTGAAGGGTCGCATCGCCATCGTCGTGGGCGCGGGCCTGGTGGCCGAACGCAAGATCGCGCTGCTGCGCGCGGCGGGCGCCCGGGTCATCGTCAGCGCGCGCGCAGCCCATCCCCAGGTGCTGGCACACGCCCAGGAGGGCGGGATCGAACTGCGCCTGGGGGAATTCGACCCTGCCCTGCTGGACGAGGCTTGGCTGGTCGTCGCGGCCACCAACGACCGCGCACAGAATCAGCGGGTCGCGGATGCCGCCGAGGCCCGCCGCCTGTTCTGCAATGTGGTGGACGATCCCGATCTGTCCAGCGTCCAGGTGCCGGCCATCGTGGACCGGTCCCCGATCACCATCGCCATTTCTTCTGGTGGCGCCGCGCCTGTGATCGCCCGCCGCCTGCGTGAACGCATTGAATCCATGTTCGATCCCGCGCTGGGAGAACTGGCCGCGCTGGCCCGGCGCAAGCGCGCCCGGATCCGCGAGGCCCGGCCGCAGTTGCGCCCGCGCCGGGATTTTTACGACTGGCTGCTGGACGGTCCCGTCCTGGGCGCCTTGCGGCGCGGCCACGCCGACGAGGCGGAAACCCTGCTGGACCAGGCCTTGGCCATCGCCACGCCGCCGCCGGCGGGCAAGGTGCTGCTGGTCGGCGCAGGTCCCGGCGACCCGGGGCTGCTGACCCTGCGCGGCCTGCGCGCCTTGAACGAAGCCGATGTAATCCTGGTCGACCGCCTAGTCAGTCCCGCCGTGCTGGCGCTGGCGCGGCGCGACGCGCAGGTGATCGACGTCGGCAAGACCCGCGGCGGTCCGCACGAATCCACCCAGGCCCGCATCCATGCCCTGATGGTGTCGCACGCGCGACAGGGGCGCTGCGTGGTGCGCCTGAAAGGCGGCGATCCCATGGTCTTCGGGCGCGGCGGCGAAGAACTGCAGCACCTGAAGCAGTACGGCATTGCTTACGAAGTCGTACCCGGCATCACCGCCGCCCTGGCCTGCGGCGCCTATGCCGGCATTCCGCTGACACACCGCGACCACGCCCAGTCCCTGACCTTGAGCACCGCGCACCGTCAGACGGGCGCGGCCAAGCCGCCTGGCCCAGCCGGCGGCGATGGCCGGACCCAGGTGTACTACATGGGGGTGGAGCGCCTGCCGGAACTCGGCGCCCGTCTGCTGGCCGAGGGCCATGCCCCCGACCTGCCCTGCGCCCTGGTGGAAAACGGCTCGCAGCCCGGGCAGCGCGCCCTGCACGCCACGCTGGGTTCGCTCGTGGAAGCGGCGCGCAGCCATGCCATCCAGTCCCCCGCCCTGGTCATCGTCGGCGAGGTCGCCGCCCTGGGCATGGACCTGGCCTGGTTCGGGGAAACCTTGCGGCCGGCGTCAGACGGCACCACGCGGCGGCAGGCGGCGGCCTGAGTCCCGAAAATCAGCGCACAAAACAAAAGGCCAGGATCCGATCCTGGCCTTTTTGCGCGACCGCGACCGCGGCTTACTGGGTTTCCTTCAGGTTCTTCGCCAGCACCGACAGGATGCGGCGCGCCGTGGCGTCGGTCTTGGGCTGGCCGGCCTGATCGCGCACGCTGACCTGGGTGCCGCCGCCCTGCTGGGCCAGATGAATGCGCAGTTTTTGTGGTTCGGCGGCATTGCGGGTGCCGAACATGCGGCCGAAGAACGTCTGCTGTTCGATCTTTTCACCCGTGTCGGTGTCCAGGTAGCGGATGTAGTAATCGCCCTGTTCACGATTGCGGTCCTCGACCGTGAAGCGGGCCGAGTCGATGGCCACGCCGACGCGCCTCCAGGCACGGTCGAAAGGTTCGCCCAGCGTCAGGGAATCCTGGTTCTGGGCCAACTGGGTCGCGGAGGCCGCAGCGGCGCTGGTTTCGGCGGCCTTGACCTTTTGGGCGGCCTGCTGCTGGTCGGTGCCCAGGTAGACCATCAGGCGCGCCAGCATGGCCGCGTTCAGGCCCGGGTCTTCCTTGCCGAAGACCCACTTGAACGCCGTGCCGTCGCCCGTGGGGGTTTCTTCCATGTGCTGGTGGCTGATGTAGATCTCGGTCTTGCCGTTCATGCGCTCCATGCGCGTGGTGAAGCGGTCCCGCTCGCCAGTGTCGAAGACCTGATCCAGCACGCTGCCCAGGGCGCTGCGCAGCCAGCCTTCCGGGATCTTGGCGCGGTTTTCGGCCCAATCGGTCTCGATCAGACCCGCCTGCGGATTCTGGGAATGGATGGTGAAGCCCTGTTCGCCCCAGAATTCAATGACCTTCGGGTACAGGTTTTCAGCAGCCTCGCTGACGACCAGCCAGCGCAGCGTGCCGTCGCGCATGACTTCGATGCCGGGCGCCCTGGGCAGCACACGGTCTGCCGGGTTCGCGCTCTGCGCGCCCTGGCTGGCCCGGTAATCGCTCAGGCGCGCAACGCCTTCGGGCGCCACATAGTGCGTGTTCTTGTTGGCCTGGGTCAGGTCGGGCGGAATCGACAGCGGATCGCCCGTCACGGTGCTTTTGTATTCAACGGATTCGGACTGGCCGGTCAACTGACCGATGGTCGAGCAGGCGGACAGGGATAGCAGACCCGCCAGCACCAGGCTGGTCCGGGCGAGCGGCATGCGTTTCATCATCACAGAGAACCTGCTTCAATCAGGGCTTGGCGCACAACGGTGCGGAACGGATCGGACAAGGGAGTGAGCGGCAGACGATAGCCCAGTTGCGTCAGGCCCATTTCGGCCACGGCCCACTTGACGGGAATGGGGTTGGCCTCCAGGAACAGCACGCGATTCAGGGTCGCCAGCCGGTCGTTCAGACGGCGGGTCTCGGGCACGTCGCCCCGCAGCGCGGCGGCGCACAGTTCGTGCATCAGGCGCGGCGCGACGTTGGCGGTGACGGAAATGTTGCCCCGACCGCCCAGCAGGATCAAGGCCGCTGCGGTGGGATCATCACCACTGATGACGTGAAAGCCTTCCGGCGCCGCCGCGATCAGCTGGGCGCCCCGGGCGATGTTGCCGGTGGCGTCCTTGACGCCGATGATGCCGGGCACCTGGGCCAGGCGCAGGATGGTCTCGTTGGACAGGTCCGCCACCGTGCGGCCCGGCACGTTGTACAGGATGCTGGGCAGGTCGCCTGATTCGGCGATGGCGCGGAAGTGCTGATAGAGGCCTTCCTGGGTGGGTTTGTTGTAGTAGGGCACGACCGTCAGGCCGGCGGCCGCGCCGGCGGCATAGGCGTGGCGCTGCAATTCGATGGCCTCGGCCGTGGAATTGCCGCCGGTGCCCGCGATCACGGGGATGCGTCCGTCGGCGTGGCGCACGGCCAGTTCGATCAGTTCGGCCTGTTCCTGCACGGTGACCGTGGGGGATTCGCCTGACGTGCCGACCACCACCAGCGCATCGGTACCCTGATCGACGTGCCAGTCGATCAGTTTCCGGAAGGCTTCCAGGTCCAGTTGCCCGTCGGGATGCATGGGCGTGACCAGGGCAACCATGCTGCCCTGAAAGACTGGGGTCGATGAATCCGAACCGGCCATGATGAGGGATGCCTCCGCAAGACGCCCGGGAACGACCCCGGGCGAAACAAAAAGCCAAGTTTACCGGATTCGGACCATCGATCTACAAAAATCCGCCGACGACCCACTGGCCCAGTTTCAGCAGCGGCAGCATCAGCGGCCAGAGCCAGCCGAGCATCATCAGCACGATCAGGATCACCAGCCCATAGGGCTCGATGCGGCCGTAGCGCCAGGCCAGGCGAGGAGGCAGAAGGCTGAAGACGATCCGCCCCCCGTCCAGCGGCGGCAGCGGCAGCAGGTTCAGCGCCATCAGGACCAGATTGACCTGGACACCGGCGTTGACCATCAGGGCCCAGAAATCCCGCGGGCCGCCGATCAGATCCAGCGACAGCATGACCCGCAGGAACAGCACCCAGCCGATGGCCATGAGCAGGTTGGAGGCCGGCCCCGCCAGCGCCACCCATAGCATGTCGCGCTTGGGCCGGCGCAGACGGCCCCAGTTGACCGGCACGGGCTTGGCCCAGCCGAACAGCAGCCCGCCGCCCATGAGCTTGGTGGCGAACAACAGCGCCAGCGGCACGATGATGGTGCCCATGAGGTCGATGTGGCGCAGGGGGTTGAGGCTGATGCGGCCGGCCTGCTCGGCCGTGGGATCGCCGAAATGGCGCGCCACATAACCATGCGCGGCTTCGTGCAGGGTGATGGCGAACAGGACCGGCAAGGCGTAGACCGCGATGGTCTGGATCAGATTGTCCACGGAATCTCGGGCGAGCGACGCGCCGGCCGGCGGCCGGCGAACTCCGTAAGCATAACCGCTCGGGTGGTCAGGACAGGCCCAGCGAAGCCGGATCGCCGCGGCCCACCCGCACGACCTGGGGGGTTTCGGACGTCAGATCGATGACGGTGGTGGGCTCGAAGGGGCAGGATCCGCCGTCGACGATGGCCGCCAGGTCGTGCTGGTAGCGGCCGACGATTTCCTGGGCGTCGTTCAGTGGCAGGGTCTCGCCCTGGGGGATCAGGGTGGTCGAAAGCAGCGGCGAGCCGACGGCGTCGATCAGGGCCAGCGCCACCCGATGATCGGGCACGCGGATGCCGATGGTCTTGCGCGAGGGGTGAGAGACCCGCCGGGGCACTTCCTTGGTGGCTTCCAGAATGAAGGTCCAGGGGCCGGGCGTGGCCAGCTTCAGCAGCCGGTACTGGGGATTGTCGACCTTGGCGAAATGGCTGATTTCGGCCAGGTCGCGACACAGCACGGTCAGATGATGGCGTTCGTCCAGGCCGCGCAGCCGGCGCAAGCGTTCGGCGGCGTCCTTGTCGTCCAGACGCGCCACGACGGCGTAGCTGGAGTCGGTGGGGACAGCCACCAGTCCCCCCTGGGCCAGCAGGTCGCCGGCCTGCTGGAGCAGCCTGGATTGCGGGTTTTCGGGGTGGACGACGAAGATCTGTGCCATGAGGGGGCTCCTTATCCGTAGCCGATAACATGACCTAAAACGCAGTGGCGATCAAGGGCCGGAACGACATCTGCAAAAGGATTCAAGACATGCTAGAATTCCTGTTCTTTGAGTGGTGACCGTAGCTCAGTTGGTAGAGTCCCGGATTGTGATTCCGGTTGTCGTGGGTTCGAGCCCCATCGGTCACCCCACTTTTACCGCCGGGCCGCCCCAAGGCAAAAAGCGCGCCCGTAGGGGCCGCAAGGCGCGGCGCGCGGTGATCATCTTTCATTCCCGGGTTCCCGGGCGGCGGGGACGGCCCCGTCCGATCGCATCCACGCGGTGACGACACCGCCGTAGCGAACCGCGTTTCCCATGCGCATCCACGACCGCCCGTTATCCGAACGCGTCTTCCACGCGCTGACGTTCGAAATCCTCGCCATCGGCATCTCAGCTCCCCTGGCCGCCTGGATCACCGGGCGCGGCCTCTTCGACATGGGCGTGCTCACCGCCGTCATCGCGACGATCGCCGTGGCCTGGAACATGGTCTACAACTGGCTGTTCGACCGCCTGCAGGCGCGTGTCGGCTTCGACCGCACCTACGGCGTCCGGATGGCCCATGCCTTCGGTTTCGAGGGCGGCCTGATCCTGATCGCCATCCCCTTTGTCGCCTGGTGGCTGAACATCTCGGTCTGGCAGGCCCTGTTGCTGGACATTGGCTTCGTGCTGTTCTACCTGCCCTACGGCTTTCTTTTCAACCTGGGGTATGACAAGATTCGGCAGAATCTGATCGCAACCGACTGACGGCCCGGCACCACGCCGGGTCACACCCCGGAACGCCGCATGAACACGCCCTCCGACCCGAGCCCGACCCTCCGGGCCCCTGACTGGTCCCTGGCCCCCGAAGGGTGGGACTGGTCCGCACAGGACGCGGACGGATGCTGGTACTGGTACCGCACCGAACCCGTACCCGGCATCGGCGGCGGCATCTGGCGCTCGAACTCCCGCGACCAGCAATATGCCGCCGCGGGACAACCCAACCCGGACTGGTTCGACTCCCTGCGGCGCCGGCCATGAGCGTCCTGACCGACTTCCTGCGCGAATACTGGCCGCACCTGGCGGCCCTGCTGTCGCTGTCCTTCAGCCTGATCGTCGCGGCCCAGGCGGCCATGCAGAAGAACGACGTGCGCGCGGCCATCGCCTGGGTCGGCGTCATCCTGATGTCGCCCTTCGTGGGCGCTTTCCTGTATCTGGTCGCGGGCATCAACCGCATCCGCCACGACCAGATGTCCACCCAGCGCAGCCGCCTGATCAAGGATTACGTCAACAACGCGCATCCGGCCTTCGGCGACGTCGGTGCGGTGTCCGCCCCGCAGTTCGCCTCGCTGCGCGTCCTGTGCGATCAGGTCAGCCGCTTTCCGCTGCAGGGCGGCAACCACATCACCCTGCTCGACAGCGGCGACCAGGCCTATCCAGCCATGCTGCGGGCCATCGACGAGGCCCATCACTGCATCGCGCTGCAAAGCTACATCTTCGACCACGACCGCATCGGCCTGCGCTTCGCCGAATCCCTGCGGCGCGCCCAGGAACGCGGCGTCGAGATCCGGGTGCTGATCGACGCCGTCGGCGCGCGCTATTCCCACCCCCCCATCCTGCGCCTGCTGGAACGCAACGGCATCCGCGCCGACCGCTTCATGACCAATCCGCTGGGCCTGCGCTCGGCCTATGCCAACCTGCGCAGCCACCGCAAGATCCTGTTCGTCGACGGACACCTGGGCTTCATGGGCGGCATGAACATCCGCGAGAGCTTCATGGCGTCCCTGGCGGGACGGCGGGCGGACAGCGATACGCATTTCCGCATCGAGGGCCCGCTGGCGACCCAGCTGTTCGCCGTCTTCGCCAACGACTGGGAATTCGCCACCGGTGAACGCCTGCGCATCGAGGACTGGGTCCGCGTCTCCCCGCTGCCCCCTGCGCCCCAGGTGCCGGCGCGCTGCATCCGCAGCGGACCCGACCGCTTCATGGCGGCCACCCACCGCGTGCTGCTGGGCGCCCTGGCCGTGGCGCAGCGGCACGTGCGCATCCAGTCGCCGTACTTTCTGCCCGACCAGGTGCTGATCGGCGCGCTGAACACGGCGGCGCGGCGGGGCATCCAGGTGGACATCGTGATCCCGGGCCGCAACAACCTGCGCCTGGTGAACTACGCCATGACCGCCCAGCTCGCCCAGGTTCTGGAAGGCGGCTGCCGCGTCTGGCGCTGCCACAAGAATTTCGACCATTCCAAACTGCTCACCATCGACGGCGCCTGGTCCTACGTCGGCTCATCCAACCTGGATCCCCGCAGCCTGCGGCTGAACTTCGAACTGGACATGGAAGTCTACGACCGCACCCTGGCGGAACGGCTCTCGCGGCGCATCGACGCGGACATCGAACAGTCCGAGCGCGTGACCCTGGAATCGCTGAACGCCATGCCCTACCTGAAGCGGCTGCGCAACCGGATCATCTGGCTGGCCAGCCCGTACCTCTGACGTCCCGGGCCCGGCGCGGAAGCGACCCGGGCGTATGATGGGCGCCTGCCTCTCATTTGCACAGGAGCCCGCTTTCCATGAACCCCTCCCGGTCCGATTCCCTCGACGCGCCCTCCTGGCGTGAACAGACCCTGGTGCTGCACGGCGACGCCGTCTGCGGCCATGGGGCGGACGTGGTCCCGCCGATCCATTACAGCGCCACCTTCCGCGCCGAGACCGCCGAGCAGTTCTCGGAAATGGCCACCACCGTGCGACCCGCGACCTTCTACACGCGCCACGGCAATCCGGTGAACAAGCGCGTCGAGGCCATCCTCGCCAGCCTTGAAGGCACGGAAAGCGCCCTGCTGACGGGTTCGGGCATGGGCGCCATCTGCACCACCATCCTGGCGCTGCTGCAGGCCGGCGATCACGTCGTGGCGCAGCAGCGCCACTACATGAGCACGTCGAAGCTGTTCTCGGAAGTCCTGACGCGCTACGGGGTTCAGGTCAGCTTCTTCGACCAGACGGACCTGGACAGCCTGCGCGCCGCGCTGCGCCCGGAAACGAAACTGATCATGGTGGAAACGCCGGTGAACCCCAGCCTGTCCATCACGGACCTGGCTGCGGTGGCCGACATCGCCCGGCCGCGCGGCATCCTGACCGTGGCCGACAACACCTTCGCCTCGCCGCTGAATCAACGTCCCCACGACCTGGGCATCGACATCGTGGTGCACAGCGCCACCAAGTACCTGGGCGGCCACCACGATCTGATGGCGGGCGCCATCTGCTGCAGCGACGCGCTGGCCGAGACCATCTGGAAAATGCATGTCACCCTGGGCGCGGTCCTGTCGCCCATGGACGCGTGGCTGCTGCTGCGCGGTCTGCGCACGCTGTCATTGCGCATGGAGCGCATCAACGCCAACGCCCTGGCGCTGGCGCGCTGGCTGGAAAGCCGCCCGGAAGTCGAGCGGGTCTTCTACCCCGGTCTGGAAAGCCATCCACAGCACGCGCTGGCGACCCGTCAGATGCGCGGCTTCGGCGCCGTGGTGGCCTATTCGATCAAGGGCGGATACGCCGCCACCCAGCGTTTCGTGAGCGCCCTGCGGCTGGCGACCCAGGCGGTCAGCCTGGGCGGTGTCGAGACCCTGGCGGTCCATACGGCGTCCATGTGGGCCAGTTCCATGACGGAGGACGACATGAAGGTCGCCGGCATCGAGCCGAACTTCGTCCGCATGTCGGTCGGCGTGGAACACGTGGACGACCTGAAGGCCGATCTGGCCCAGGCGCTGGAAAAGGCCTAGCTCAATCCGGCCTTGTCCAGACCATACTGCGCGTCGGCCGAGCCGGGCACCGATTGAAAGGCAACCCCCAGGCGATTCCAGCCGTTGATGGCCACGACCAGAAAGGACAGGTCGGCCAGTTCCTTTTCCGACAACTGTCCGCGCACGCGCTGGAACAGTGCGTCGGGCACGCCCTCGGGCGACAGCCGGGTCAAGGCCTCGGTCCATTCCAGGATGGCCTTTTCCTTGGCCGTGAACAGCGGGGATTCGCGCCACACGGCGACATGATGCAGGCGCAGCTCGCGTTCTCCCGCCAGCTTGGCTTCCTTGACGTGCATGTCGACGCA
>DISE01000114.1 GCA_002421865.1 Castellaniella sp. UBA6218 | reverse complement strand
ACCACGCCGATCAGCGAGCCCTGCACCAGGAAGATGCGGGCGATCTCGCGCGGTGTCGCGCCTATCGTGCGCAAGATGGCGATGTCGGAGCGCTTGTCCTTGACCGCCATGACCAGGGACGACAGCAGGTTGAAGGCGGCGACCGCCACGATGAGCGCCAGGATCAGGAACATCATGCGCTTTTCGGTCTGCACGGCGGCGAACCAGGTGCGGTTGTTCTGGGTCCAGTCCATGGCCCGCACGCCCGCCGGCATCCGGCCAAGCAAGGCATGGGCCACCTGGGGGGCGCGCTGCATGTCGGCGATGCGCAGGCGCACGCCGCTCACGCCGCTGTCGCGGAACACCCGGGCCGCGTCCTGCACGTCGATGAACACCAGAGAGGCATCGTACTCGTAATAACCCGAGGAAAAGACCCCCGACACAGTGAACTGGCGCATGCGCGGCGTGAAGCCCGCCGGCGAGATCGAGCCCTGCGGCGCCAGCAGCAGGACCGTATCGCCCACCGTAACCCCAAGGGACTGGGCGATCTGGCTGCCCACCACCATGCGGAAGGCCCCGGGCTTCAGGCTGTCGAGCGTGCCCGAGGCCATCTGGCCGGCCAGATCGGACACTTCCGGTTCAATGGCCGGGTCGATGCCGCGCACCTGGACGCCGCTCAGGCCCTGGCCGCGCACCAGCATGCCCTGGGCCGCGACAAATGGAGCCGCGCCGCGGACCGCCGGATCCTGGCGGGCCGCATCGGCCAGGTCGCGCCAATGTTCCAGCACCTGTTCATGGTCGGAACCCGGCACGTACAGCTCGATGTGCGGCAGCACCGACAGCATGCGGTCGCGCACCTGGGTCTGGAAACCGTTCATCACCGACAGGACGATGATCAGGGCCGCCACCCCCAGGCCGATGCCCGCCATGGAGCTGGCCGCCACGAAGGACACGAAGCGATCGCCCCGGCGGCCACCCCGCCCCGCGCGGGCCAGGCCCGCGTAGCGCGCCCCTATCCACCATTCATACGACATGCGACTCGCCATCCTCGTCCGTTCGATACCCTACAATTCCGCCATGCACATCGTGATCCCCGGGGCACTGCCCGAACCCGAAGTGGCCGCCGAACTGGCGCCCCATCTGGCGCAACGCGCCCCCACCCTGGCCCGCTGGCTGGGCCGCGGCACGCCCCGGACGACGGCCTGTCCGGCCGCGGACATCTGGTGCACGCCGCTGGAACACTGGCTGCTCCAGGCACGCGGATTCGCGCCGGCGCAAGACGAGCATATTAGCGCAGGTCTGGGGCCGCTGCGCCTGCCCGTCGCGGACGACGAACCCGTCTGGCTGGCGGAATTGATCCACATGGCGCCCTCGCGCGACGGCGCCGCCCTGCTGCCGGCCGACACGCTGGCGATCACGGCCGAACAGTCCGCGTCCCTGATGGACACCGCCCGCGAACTGATCGAAGACAGCGGCATCGCCCTGACACCCGACACCCCCGACACCTGGCGCGTGCGCTGGCCCGGCCCTATCCGCCTGGCCTGCGCCAGCCCGGCACTGGTCGCCGTCAGTGCCGTCAACGACTGGTGGCCGCAGGACCCGGCGGCGCGCCCCTGGCGGCGCCTGGTCAACGGCCTGCAGATGGCCTGGCACGAACATCCGGTCAACCTGCGGCGCCAGCGCGACGGCCTGGCGCCGATCAACAGCTTGTGGCTGTACGGCGGCGCGCGCCGCAGCCAGCTGGGCCGGCCGCTTCCGGACGAGCTGCGCATCGAGACCGCCCTGCAGGCCCACGCCGTCGCCCAGGACTGGGGTGGCTGGATCGAGGCGCTGGCGGACCTGGAGCAACGCTGTTTCACGCCCCTGGCCTGCGCCACGCCCACCCTGGTGCTGACCGGGCGCGAACGCACTGTGGAACTGGACGCGCGCGCCGGCTGGCTGCGTCGCCTGCGACCCCTGGACTGGAGGCGCTGGTGGTGCGCCCGCTGATTCTGGCGCGCGACGCCGACCCGGCCAGGACCCGGGCACTGGCCGCAGCCGGCGTCCACCCGCTGCTGGCCCGCCTGTGGGCCGCCCGCGGCCTGGACCAGGCCGGCCCCACCGAATGGGCCGCCCTGATCCCGCCGAACCGGCTCACCCATGTGGACCGGGCCGGCGAATTGTTGGCCGACGCGATCCAGGCGGACCGGCGGCTGCTGATCGTGGCCGACTACGATTGCGATGGCGCGACAGCCTGCGCCGTGGCCGTGCGCGCCCTGCGCGAGATGGGCGCCCGGGTCGACTTCCTGGTCCCCAACCGCTTCGAGACCGGCTATGGCCTGTCCCCGGCCGTGGTCGAACTGGCTCTGCGCCATCCGGCCGGCAGACCGGATCTGCTGGTGACGGTGGACAACGGCATCGCCAGCATCGAAGGCGTCGCGGCGGCGCGCGCCGCCGGGATCGAGGTCATCGTCACCGACCACCACCTGCCCGGCCCCGCCTTGCCCGACGCCCTGGCGATCGTCAACCCCAATCAGGCCGGCTGCGGCTTTCCCTCCAAGCACCTGGCCGGCGTGGGGGTGATTTTTTACGTCATGCTGGCGCTGCGCGCCGCGCTGCGCGCGCGGAGCGCTCTGCCGCCCAGGGGCGGCCCGAAACTCGAAACCTACGCCGACCTGGTGGCCCTGGGCACGGTGGCCGACGTGGTGCGCCTGGACGCCAACAACCGGCTGCTGGTCGGCCAGGGACTGCGCCGCATCCGCCAGGGCCACATGCAGGCCGGGTTGGCCGCACTGTTCGAGGTCGCCGGCCGGGATCCCGCTCGAGCCGGCACAAACGATCTGGGTTTCGCCCTGGGACCGCGCATCAACGCCGCCGGGCGCATGGCCGACATGAGTCTGGGCATCCACTGCCTGCTGGAAGACGAGCCCGCCCGTGCGCTGGAACTGGCAAAGGCGCTGGACGAAATCAACCGCGAACGCCGCGCGCGGGAAACCGTCATGCGCGAAGAAGCCCTGGCGCATCTGGACACCCACGCCCAGGCCCGCGCCGCCAGCGTCTGCGTCTGGCAGCCAGGCTGGCACCCAGGGGTGATCGGTCTGGTGGCCTCGCGCCTGAAGGAAACCTACTGGCGCCCCGCCCTGGCCTTCGCGCCCGACGACGGCGACACCCTGCGCGGCTCGGGCCGCTCGATTCCCGAAGTCCACCTGCGCGACGCGCTGGACCTGGTCAGCAAGCGCCTGCCAGGCGCCATCCTGCAGTTCGGCGGCCACGCCATGGCGGCCGGCCTGACCCTCCGGACCGCCGCCTTCGACGATTTCTCGCAGCATTTTGACGACGCCGTGCGCATCCTGAGCGCGCGTGAATCCTTCGAGCCGCGCCTGGATACCGACGGCTCACTGGAACCGGACTACCTGACCGCGGAGACCGCAGGCCTGCTGGCCGACCAGATCTGGGGCGCCGGATTCCCGCCGCCACTGTTCCAGGACCGGTTTCGCGTCCTGCATCAGCGTCTGCTGAAGGACAAGCATCTGAAGCTGTTCCTGGAACGCGACGGCCTGCGCCTGGACGCCATCTGGTTCAATCACGCGGAACCCTTGCCCGACCTCATCGAGGCCGTCTACCGGCTGGACTGCAACACCTGGGGAGGCCGCAACAGCGTACAGCTCCTGATCGAGGACGCCCGGGAAGCGGCCTGAAGCACCCCGACCAAGCCGGTCAGTCCCCCACGCCGGCCCCCGGCCGCGCAGGCCAGGCGGCCAGCAGCAGGCCCGCCAGGGCCAGGCCGAAGGCCAGGGCCTGCGGCAACCCGAAAGGCTCTCCCAGCATCCAGACGCCGACGCAGGCCGATCCGACCGGCAGCATCACGGTGAACACCCCCGCGCGCGAAGCCGGCACCCGGCGCAGGCCTGTCATCCACAACCAGATGGTCCAGCTCGATGCCAGCCCGTAAAACAACAGCACCCACCACACTGTCCAGGATACCGCGCCAAAGTCGAAACGCCAGGCGGCCCAGGCACCCGCCGGCAGCATCAGCGCGAAACCCCACAGATTCATCAAGGCGCTGATGCGCCGCGACGAAAGGACGGCCGTCAGATGTTTGCCGATCACCGCGTAGCAGGCCTCGCACAGGACCGCGCCGCCCAGCAGCGCGTAGCCCAGCCAATGGCCGCCATGGCCATCGTCGACCGGCCCCCCTCCGGAACCGGGCCGGGTCAGCGCCAGGAGGGCGATGCCGGAGACCGCGCAGGCGATGGCCGCCAGCACCCGGGGGCGGATTGCCTCTCGCAGCACCAGCCGGCTGAGCACCGCGATCGTGGCCGGGATGGCCGACATGACGACCCCGGCCGCCACGGCGCCGCTGTAGCTGACGCCCAAGACCATGAAGACCGTGAACAGGAAACTGCCGATGAAGGCTTCCAGAAACACCAGCAGGCGCACGCGCGCGGTGGGCGGGGGCTCGGAGGACGGCCGGCGCAGCCAGTGCAGCATACCCGCGCCACCGATGCCGAAACGCAACCAGCCCAGCAGGAACACGGGAAACACGGCGGCGAGCGGCTTGCTGAGGGCCACGCAGGCGCCGACCACGAACATGCTGGCCGCCAGGCTGCCGTAAGACAGCCAGGACGCGACCCCGCCCTCCTGAGGATCGGGCCGCGCGGCGGACTCACCCACGCGGCTGCCGGGACGACAGAACGATGCCGCCGATGATCAGGGCGAACGCCAGGGCATGAAAAGGCTTCGGGGTTTCGCCCAGCAGGCCCAAAGACAGCAGAGCCGCGATCAGAGGCGTCAGGTTGTTGAAGAAACCAGCCAGCGTCGGACCGACGCGCTGCACCCCGGCCCCCCAGCAGCGGAAGGCGATGATCGCCGGACCGACGGCGACGAAGGCTACGGTCAGCGCCAGCGGCCAGCCCCACTCGATGCGCCAGTCCGTCATGCCCCATTCAAGGGCGGCGAACAGTCCCGACCAGACCACGCCATAGACCACCTGTCCCAGAAGGAAACCGGCCCAATGAGCCCGCACCGGCGCATCCGCCGGCACCCGGGTCAACTGCCAGCTATAAAAGGCCCAGACGATCGTGGCGAGCACCATCAACAGATCCCCGATGACGAAGCGCAACGCCAGCAACTGGCTCCACTCCCCCTGGGACAGAACGACGGCCACGCCCGCCAGCGACAGCGCCGAGCCCGCCACCTGGGCGGGCCGGATCGCCACACCGTGGAATACCCGGCCCACGATCAGCATCCAGACGGGCATGCTGGCCGCCACCAACGTCACGTTCACTGGCGTCGAAGTGTGCAGCGCCAGGTATTGCAGCGAGTTGTAAAGCCCGACCCCTAGCAGGCCAAGCACGGCGTAACGCCGCCATTCCCGCCAGACGGCGCTGCCCGCCCCGAGGACCCGGTGGCCCAGGGGCAAGAGCAGCGCCAGGGCCAGGGCCCAGCGCAGGAAGTTCAGAGTCAGCGGAGGCACCATCTGGGCTACCGCCCGGCCGACCACGGCATTGCCCGCCCACATCAGGGGCGGGATGAGCAGCAGGGCCACCGTGCCGGGATTGAGTCGTTCGTTCATTCAGGTCCGGGAAACAGGCATCAGCGGGAATTCTAACCGCAAGAAGCCCGCGCCCCAGTGCGTGGCGAAGCGGGAACCTCCGGGTTCTTGACATAAGACACTTCAAGCATTATCATATAAGTGCTTGATAATCAGCGGTTTTCAATTCTGGCCACATTTTGCCAGTCTACGCGGGATTCTTCCCGCCGTCCCCTCGGGGGTTTCGCGCCCCTGCCCGGATTCCGATCGTCCCGCGACCCCGCCCGCATGCAGCGTCCACAAACGTCGCGTGCCCGCTGATTCTTTGTCCCCCTCACCGGAGCACACCACGATGGCTAAAGAAGAACTGCTCGAAATGCATGGATCCGTGACGGAAGTCCTGCCGGATTCACGTTTCCGCGTGACCCTGGACAATGGGCACCCCGTCATCGCCTACACCGGTGGCAAGATGCGCAAGCACCACATCCGTATCCTGGCCGGCGACCAGGTCACTCTGGAAATGTCGCCCTACGATCTCACCAAGGGCCGCATCACTTTCCGCCACCTGAACCGCGGTCCCGGCGCCAGCAGCGCCCCGGCGCCTCGCCGCCGTCATTGATCGCCGGCTCCGGCCCGGCCTCTTTACATCCGGCGCAACCGCAACAGTCCGGTTTCGCGCCCTCCGGTGGCGCCACTCGGCGCCCGCTCCCCTTCTCCAGGCGGTCTCAGTGACAGTCCGGCACCGTCTGGTCAAGATAGACCTCGAAGGCGATGTCCCGGGCCTGCTGGCGCGCCAGTTCGCGCAGCCGCTGCGGAGACGTCGCCTGGCGGACCGCCGCATCGCGGGGCGCGGACAGATCATCCCGTACCAGCCGCGTCAACGCCTGCGAACGATAAGGCGCCAACTGTGCCGAGAACTTGCGCCACTCGGGAAACGCCAACAGCTGCTTCATGAAATCTTCGTCCTGGACGGCCGCGTCGCACTGGCCGATCCGCAGCGCCAGCAAGGCGTCGGCCGCCGAAGCATAGATCTGTTCGATCGCGCCGAAACGCGCCGATAATTCGCCGGGCACGCGGCCGTCCGCGCTCAGACAGACGGTCCGCCCGCTCAGGTCGGACCATGCGCGGATGTCGGTATCAGTGCGCATGATCGCCATGGGGCTGGCCGACCAGGCCAATCGCGAGACGCGCACGCCTGCCGCGGACGCGTCTGCGCCAGTCCATACACCCACCCAGGCATCCAGCGCGCCGTCGGCGACCTGCTGCGCAGCCTGCTCGGCGGCCACCGCCTGCAAAGGCGCGGCGCCCTGCCCGACCTGTCCGGCCAGAACCTCGATGCGGGCCGCCGTGCGGACCTTGGCGCCCGGCGCCTGGGGGGCGGGCACCTCGGCCACCCCTAGTATCCATCCATCGCCCGCAGCGGGTGCCTGCGCGCCCGCCGCAACGCCGGGCCGGAAAATGATCAGCGCCCCGGCCGCCAGCACGGCCAGCAGGCCGGACCGGAGAAATGGATTCGGAAAGTCCTTCATGGCTTCGCACACGCCGGCCGATCGCCGGGCCTCACACGTATTGATAGCGCAGCACCTTGCGCTTGATGTTTTCCAGGCACACCTGGTCGATCAGCGTGGCCAGGATGGCGATAGTCAGGATGTTGGCCATCACGCCGACCATGTCCGCCGTCTCGCCCGCATAGGCCAGCGAACGGCCCAGGCCCTGGCCGAAACCGATCAACATCTCGGCGGAGATCAAGGCCCGCCAGGCGTTGCCGAAGGCCAGCTGGGCACCGGTGATCAATTCCGGCATGACAGCGGGCAGGTAAACGCGCCGCAGCATGTCCCAGGGGTTCGCTCCCATGACACGGGCGGCGGACACATGGGTCTGCAGCACGCTCTCGGTGGCGTTCATGACCGACAGGGCCGCCGGAAAGAACGCCGCCAGCGCGATCACCACGATGATGGGCACGTTGCCAAAACCCATCAGGATCAGGAACAGGGGGACCCAGGCGATGGATGGAATCGACTGCAGCACGATGATGGCGGACTTCAGGACTTCGCGGAAGAACACCAGCAGGCCGCCAGCCAGACCAAAGCCGATGCCGAACAGCAGCGCGAAACCATAGCCGACACCCAGCCGCCCCATGCTGCCGGCCAGGATGGAGCGGAATTCGGCGGTCTGGATGTCGTGCCATACGCGTTCCAGCACCTTGGGCACGCCCGGCATCAGGAAGTCCGGCAAGGTCCAGGCGGCCATCTGCCAGAACAGCAGGATGGCGGCGATGGCGATCAGCATGGCCAGCTTGCGCGCGGCGGGAGAGAGGCGTCGTTTTTTACTCATGGATTCCGGACATGGCATGGCCGAGCACAGGCTCGGCCATCAGGATTTCAGCCTGTCCCCGCTCGCCGCGGCGAGCCGCGGTCCGCGCGAACAGGCCCAGGAGGCGGGGGTGCCATTATCGCACCCAGCCACCCATCAAAGCTTGCGGGCGCGCTGCCAGTCCAGATCGACGATGGACTTCACCTCGTAGGGCTTGCCGTCCTTGGTCTTGAGCGCGCCCTGGGCCTGCATGATGTCGGCCACTTCCTGCATGCGAGACAAGTCCTGCGGCGTCAGCGCGGCGCTGAAAGTCTGGGTCTGGATCGCCTTGCTGATGACCTGCTCGCGAGGCACATCGCCATGCTTCAACGTCTTCAAGGTCGGCTCGGCGATGAAGTAGCCGGCGATGAGCTTGGCCGCCTCGTCGGGTTTCTTCTGCAACAGGTCGATGGCTTCACGCTGGGCGTCCAGCGATTTCCAGACCAGATCTTTCTTGTTCTTCAGGGTCTCGCCCGAGGTGATCGTCACCATGCAGGGGAAGGGCCAGACCTCGCCGATCTCGTAGATCTGCTTCACTGGCGCGATCAACTGGGCGATGCTGGCCTGGGGCTCGAAAAGGAAAGCCGCGTCCACGCGCTTGCCGACCAGGGACTGCACGGCCACCTGCGGGCTCACGCCCAGGATGGACAGGTCTTCGGGCGCCAGGCCGGCGTTTTTCAGCACCACGCCTCGCAGCACCGTATCGGCTGTGCTGCCCTCTTTTTGCGAAGCCAGGGTGTGCCCTTTCAGGCCGGCCACGTCCTTGATGCCCGCGTCTTCGCGCACCACCAGCGCGTGGAAGCCGCGCTGCGCGCCACCGACGACCTTCAGGTCCGCGCCACGCGAGGACCAGGAGGCGGCGTTGGTGAAGCCCAGCACACCGGTATCGAGCTGACCGCCGACGATGGCCTTGATCAGGTCGGTGCCCGACTTGAACTCGACCAGTTGCACGTCCAGGCCCTGTTTCTCATAGAACTTGCCTTCGTAGGCAGCGATGGCCTGGGCGTCGTCCATGACGCGAATATAGCCGACCTTGAAGGGCTCGGCGGCCTGCGCCTGGGAGGCCAACGCCAACGCGGCGAACAGCGGGATCAGGAAGCGACGGCCCGGCGTCAGAAAACGATTCAGTTTCATGCTGCGAGTTCCTCGGGAATGGAAGATGAGTGTTCGGTGTCGTCGACGATGCCCAGCAGGCCCAGGATCTCCCGGCGCATGGCGGCGAAATTCGACAGATCGTGGGTCTTGTCCGTGTCCGACAGGTGGAATTCCTTCAGCACGCGCGACGGCCGGGCGCTGAAGACCAGGATGCGGTCGGCCAGGAACAGCGCCTCGTCCACATCATGGGTCACCAGCAGCACCGTGGGCCGGGTTTCTCGAATCAGGGTACGCAAGGCGTCCTGCAGGGTCATGCGGGTCAGCGCGTCCAACGCGCCGAAAGGCTCGTCCAGCAGCAGCACCTCGGGATGCGTGATGAAGGCGCGCGCCAGGGCGCAGCGCTGGCGCATGCCGCCCGAGACCTGGTGCGGGAAATAGTCCTCGAAACCCTTGAGCCGGACCTTGTCGAGCCACAGCCGCGCCTGGCGCTGGGCCTCGGCCCGGCCGACCTTCTGCAGCTCCAGGGCCATGGCCACGTTCTGGACCAGGGTCAGCCAGGGATACAGCGCATTTTCCTGGAACATCAGCATGCGGCTGGGATCGGGCCTACGCACTGGCCGCCCGTCGGTAAGCACCTGGCCGGACGAAGGTTTTTCCAGGCCTGCGGCCATGTGCAGCAACGTGGACTTGCCGCAGCCCGAGGGACCGACCAGCGCCACCAGTTCGCCCGGCGCGATGTCGCGTTCGAAGCATTCCACCACCCGCAGGTCGCCGAAATGCTTTTCAACTTGTCTGAAGGAAAGGTTCATACGCGGAAAATCGCCGGAAAAGGATTGGTTCAATGATCTTCAATACTTTAACGATCCGCCTTAATGAGCAACAACGATTTGTTAACCATTTCTTTATTCCTATAGGAAATATGGAAATCCTGAGCAGGATTGGATCCGAACCGGGCCTGAGCGCTACGATAGGGCATTCTCATCCAGGAGTCGCCATGTCCGCCCCGTCCTTACCGGACCCGATCGCCCGGCTGCAGGCCATCCACGCCGAGACCCGGCGGCGCCTCCAGGCCACTCTGGGCGGCACAGACCGCTGGTCCGCCTTCGCGGCCTGGATCGACGGCCCGGCGCGGGCCGCGCACGACATCGTGGAACAGCACCTGTTTGCCGCGCTGATCGAGTCCATGGCGGGATCCGACGCCGTCTGCATCAAGGGCATGACCGGCGGTCTGGCCAGGGATCGGGCTGACCTGGACCGGCGCTGGCGCCAGACGGTTCGCCCCGCCCTGAATGGGGCTGCCGTCGCGGTCGCCAGCGATGTCCTGGCCACATGGGCCGACGACTACCGGGCCTGGCTCGCGCGCGCCGACGGGGAACTGCTGCCGATGGCGGCCCGACTGCTGGACGACGCGGCGCTGGATGCGCTGGCCGCCGACTGCACACGGCTCGACGACGCCTGAAGTCCGCCCGGACCCATCCCGCCGCAAGGGTTTTTTCTAGTGGTTTGCCCCTGTCGACGCGCTCATCGATTCTTGCCTATACTCCGCTCGTTCAACTGTCATTCAGTCAGCCGATTGTCAGCCGGACGCCATCGTCCTTTACTGCATGGCGCGCCTCAACCCCGGAGACCTCCCCCATGAAATTCGCGACCACCCGCATCGCCGCCGCCGTCGGCCTGTCCCTGACGCTGGGTCTGGCTGCCGCCACCGCCCACGCCGCCCCCATCGTCGTGAAGTTCAGCCACGTCGTGGCCGAAAACACCCCCAAAGGCCAGGGCGCGCTCAAGTTCAAGGAACTGGCCGAGGCCGCCCTGCCGGGCAAGGTCGAGGTCCAGGTGTTCTCCAATTCCCAGCTCTTCGGCGACGGCAAGGAAATGGAAGCCCTGCTGCTGGGCGACGTGCAGATCATCGCGCCGTCCCTGGCGAAATTCGACCGCTATACCAAGAAGCTGCAGATCTTCGATCTGCCCTTCATGTTCGACGACATGGCAGCCCTGGACCGCTTCCAGGCCAGCCCCAAAGGCCAGGAACTGCTGGATTCGATGAAGTCCAAGGGCATCAAGGGCCTGGCCTACTGGCACAACGGCCTCAAGCAGCTCTCCAGCAACAAGGACAAGCTGGTGCGCCCCGAGGACGTCAAGGGACTGAAGTTCCGCATCCAGTCCTCCGACGTGCTCGAGGCCCAGTTCCGCCAGTTGGGCGCCAATCCCCAGAAGCTGGCCTTCTCCGAGGTCTACCAGGCCCTGCAGACCGGGGTGGTCGACGGCGCCGAGAACCCCTGGTCCAACATCTATTCGCAGAAATTCCATGAAGTCCAGAAGACCATCGCCGTCACCAACCATGGCGCGCTGGACTACATGGTGATCACCAACTCCGGCTGGTGGGACGGCCTGCCCGAGGACGTGCGCGCCGGCCTGCAGAAGGCGATGGCCGGTGCCACGGAGCACGCCAACAAGCTGGCCGCCGAGATCAACGACCGCGACCAGAAGCGTATCGCCGAGGCCGGCAAGGCCAAGATCCAGACCCTGACCAAGGAAGACGTCGCCGCCTGGCGTTCCGCCCTGAAACCGGTCTGGGACAAATTCCAGGATCAGATCGGCAAGGACATCATCGACGCCGCCGTCGCCTCGAATCAGCAATAAGGCGCGGGACTTCCCGACCGCCTGAACACGGCCGCTTTCCAGCGGCCGTTTCGTATCCTGGACAGGAGATTCTTCCATGCTGAAAAACTGGCTGGAACACACTGAGGAAGGCCTGATCGCCTTTCTCCTGGCCGCCATGACCGTAGTGACCTTCGCCCAGGTCGTGGCCCGCTACGTCTTCAACTACAGCTTCGTCTGGG
>DISE01000010.1 GCA_002421865.1 Castellaniella sp. UBA6218 | reverse complement strand
CGGGCGCCTGGGACAAGATCCGTACCGATCCGATCATCCGCATGATGGTCATCGCCATTGCCTTCTACGGCATGTCGACCTTCGAAGGTTCCATGATGTCCATCCGCACGGTCAACGCGCTGTCGCACTACACCGACTGGACAATTGGCCACGTGCATTCCGGGGCCCTGGGCTGGGTGGCGATGATCACTTTCGGTTCGATGTACTACCTGATTCCGCGCCTGTATGGCCGCGACAGCATGGCGCGTCCGGACTACATCAATCTGCACTTCTGGCTGGCCACGCTGGGCGTGGTGCTGTATATCGCCGCGATGTGGATCGCGGGCGTGATGCAGGGCCTGATGTGGCGCGCTACGGGCGAGGACGGCATGCTGACCTACAGCTTTGTCGAGGTCGTGAAGTCCACTTACCCGTTCTACGTCATCCGCATGATCGGCGGCCTGTTCTTCCTGACGGGCATGGGCCTGATGGCCTGGAACACCTGGCTGACGGTGCGCGGCCAGCCCCGGGTCAATCCGGTGGTGCCCCTGGAAAGTCCGGACGCCCACGCCGTTTCCCCATCCGTCGTGCCGGCATCGGCCTAAGGAGTTGACCATGTCTGGTACCAAGAAACGCTTCTCCCATGAAATGCTGGAGCGCAACGTCGGCCTGCTGATCGTCTTCAGCATCCTGGTGGTGTCGTTCTCCGGCCTGGTGCAGATCATTCCGCTGTTCTTCCAGCATTCCACCACCACGGCGGTCGAGGGCGTCAAACCCTACGAGGCCCTGCGGCTGGTGGGGCGCGACGTCTACATCCGCGAAGGCTGCGTGGGCTGCCATTCCCAGCAGATCCGCAAGCTGCAGTCCGAGGTCCAGCGCTACGGCCCTTACTCGATCGCCGCGGAATCCGTCTACGACCACCCCTTCCTGTGGGGTTCCAAGCGTACGGGTCCGGATCTGGCTCGCGTCGGCCAGCGCTATTCCGACGAATGGCACCGCATCCATCTGCGCAATCCGCGCAACGTGGTCAAGGAATCCAACATGCCGGCCTATCCCTGGCTGCAGAAGAACACGGTCGAGGGCGCCGACGTCCAGGCGCGCATGCGGGTTCTGCGCACGCTGGGCGTGCCCTACACGGACGAGGAAATCGCCGCCGCGCCCGCACAGCTCAAGGGCAAGACCGAGGAAGACGCGGTCGTGGCCTACCTGCAGGGCCTGGGTGTGGGCGGTCGCGCCGCCGCACAGCAGTCCATGATCGACGGGGGGCACTGACATGCTTGGCCTCATCAACGGGATCATGACCGCGCTGGCGATGGTGACGTTCGCCGGCATCGTGTGGTGGGCCTGGTCGACGCACCGCGCCGAGGCCAACCGCCAGGCCGCGATGCTGCCCTTCGCCCTGCCCGAGGAATATCAGAACGACAAGAACACCGGGGAATCAAATGAGTGATTTCGTCAGCAGTTTCTGGAGCTACTACATCGCGGTCATCGCCCTGGGCGGGATCGCCTGGTGCGTGTATCTGCTGTTTTCCCAGCGCGCCTGGCTCAAGCGCGACGTGAAGCAGGTCGAGGACACCGGCCATGTCTGGGACGGCGACCTGACCGAACTGAACAATCCCGTGCCGCGCTGGTGGACGGTGATGTACCTGGGGCTGTGCATCTTCGCGCTGGGCTACCTGGTGCTGTATCCGGGGCTGGGCAGTTGGAAGGGCACGCTCGGCTTCACGGCCGGCCAGCAGGTCCTGCAGGAGCAGGAGGCTTTCAACGCGCGCATCCAGCCCGTGTACGAGCGCTTCCGCGACATGCCCATCCCGGACATCGCGCGCGATGTCCAGGCCCAGGACATCGGCCAGCGGCTGTTCCTGAACAACTGTGCCCAGTGCCACGGATCGGACGCCAAGGGTAGCCGCGGCTTTCCCAACCTGACCGACGGCGACTGGCTGTATGGCGGGTCGCCGGAACAGATCCAGCAGACCATCACGGAAGGCCGTCACGGCGTGATGCCCGCCTGGAGCGCGGCGATCAAGCCCGACGAGGCCTCGGCCATCGCCCAGTACGTCCGTTCCCTGTCCGGGCTGGCGCATGATCCGCTGCGCATCAATGCCGGCAAACGCGGGTTCGAGACCTACTGCGTCGCATGCCACGGCATCGACGGCAAAGGCAACCAGGCCCTGGGCGCGCCGAACCTGACCGACGATGTCTGGCTGTATGGCAGCTCCGAGGCCACCATCGTCGAGACCATCCTGAATGGCCGCGACAATCAGATGCCCGCCCAGAAACAGCACCTGACGCCCGAGCAGATCCGGCTGCTGACGGCCTGGGTCTGGGGCCAGTCCAACCGTTAACAGGACAGAGGACACCATGCAGAAGGAACCCCCCCAGCAGGCCGCAGCGCAGACGCCGCGCGACGATCCGGCCTGGCAGCCCGTGCGCAGGATACGCAAGGGCTCGGGGGGAGGGACTTCGCCCCAGGTCGAGAAGGCGCTGGCCGAGGTCCGTTCCAAGATCTATCCCCGGTCCGTCCAGGGGAATTTCGCGCGCATCCGCGTGTTGATGGTGTTTCTGACCCAGTTGATCTTCTATGGTCTGCCCTGGGTCGAATGGAGCGGCCGTCAGGCCGTGCTGTTCGACCTGGGTGCGCGCAAGTTCTACCTGTTCGGCATGGTGCTGTGGCCCCAGGACGTGATCTACCTGACGGTGCTGCTGGTGCTGTCGGCCTTCGCCTTGTTCCTGTTCACGGCCATGGCGGGGCGCCTGTTCTGCGGCTACGCCTGTCCGCAGACGGTCTACACCGAACTGTTCATGTGGATCGAGGCCAGGGTCGAAGGCGACCGCCTGGCCCGCATCCGCCTGGACGAGCAGCCCTGGAACGCCCGCAAACTGCGCATCAAGGCCACCAAGCACTTCCTGTGGGTGGCCCTGGCCCTCTGGACAGGCTATACCTTCATTGGGTATTTCGCACCGATCCGCGAACTGGGCGCGCATCTTGTGGCCTTCGATCTCGGTCCCTGGCAATGGTTCTGGATGCTTTTCTATGCCTTCGCCACCTGGGGCAATGCCGGGTTCATGCGCGAGGCCGTCTGCAAATACATGTGTCCCTATGCGCGCTTCCAGAGCGTGATGGTGGACGATGACACCTTCGTCGTGACCTACGATCATGTGCGCGGCGAGCCGCGCGGCGGGCGCTCACGCAAGATCGATCACAAGGAAGCCGGCATGGGCGACTGCGTGGACTGCAGCCTGTGCGTGCAGGTCTGCCCGACCGGGATCGATATCCGCGATGGCCTGCAGTACATGTGCATCGGCTGCGGGGCCTGCGTCGACGCCTGCGACACGGTGATGGACAAGATGGGCTACGAGCGCGGCCTGATCCGCTACACATCGGGCAATGCCATCACCGAACGGCTGACCCAGCCGCAGGTGCGCCGCCGCATGCTGCGCCCCCGCGTCCTGGCCTATTCAGCCTTGCTTGGGGCCATCGCCATCGCGTTCGTGTTCTCCCTGGCGACACGCACGACGCTGCGGGTGGACGTGATCCGAGACCGGGGCGCGCTGGGCCGCGAGGTCGCCGGCGGCCTGATCGAGAACGTCTACCGGCTGCAAATCATCAATTCCGACGAAAGCCCCATCGATCTGGACCTGCGCGCCACGGGCGTGCCGGGCCTGGTCCTGCGGACCGCCGACCAGGGCGCTTCCAGTGTGCGGGTGGAGGGCTCGGCCAACCGGCTGATCCCGGTGGTGCTGAGAGCACCGGCCGACGGCCTCAAGCCGGGTCTCTACGACATCCAGTTCGAGACGACCGGCACGCGGGATTCCGGAGAGGCCGCCACGGTGATCGAACAATCCAGTTTCTATGTGCCGAATTGAGTCACGAGGAGAAAACGTCATGGCATCGAAAACCCGTGAAACCGAAGCGCTGTCCGAGGGGCTGCCCTGGTGGCGGCACCGCTGGCCCTGGCTGCTGATCCTGGGCCCCGCCCTGGCGGTGGTCGGCTGCGTCATCACCATCGTGCTTGCCTTTCAGTCCTACGGAGATCAGGCTATCATCGATGGGGGAGTCCGTCAGGGCCTGGTCGTCACCGCTCCCGCGGCTTCGGCGGCGCAGCGCTGAATTCACTCTTCACCTATGGGAGACAGGCTGTGCACGCACGCAATCTGATGTGGATCCTGTGGCCGTCCTTCCTCATGGCGGGCGCCGCGAGCGCGGTCGTGTTCGCGCTCGTCGACCCCCTGGACGTCGTGTTCCTGGGGCACCTGCAGGCGGGTCGCCTCACGGTGTATACCGTAGGCTTCTTCATTTTCTGGATCATGGCGGCCCTGTCCAGCGCGCTGACGCTGCGCATCGCGCCGCGCGGGGTCGAACTCGACGAATTCGGCGATCCGGTGGAGTAGGGCGGCTTCGGCCGGCTAGCTGCAGTCCGTGCCGGACAACGCCTGCAGGCCGGCCATGTCCAGGATGTGGACTTCGCGCTGCTGGACGCGGATCAGCCCTTCGCGGGCGAAGCGCGAGAACAGCCGACTGACGGTCTCCAGGGTCAGCCCCAGGAAATTGCCGATTTCCTCGCGGCTCATGCGCAGGATGAATTCATAGGGCGAATAGCCCAGCACCTGCAGGCGCTGGGACAGGTTCAGCAGGAAGGCCGCCAGGCGCTGTTCCGAGCGCAGGCTGCCAAGCGCCAGCAACAGCTGGTGTGAGCGGCTGATTTCCTTGCTCATCAGGCGGCGCAACTGGCGCTGCAGCGAAGGCAGCTGGGGCGCCAGCTGGTCCATTTCGTCCAGCCTGATGATGCAGACCTCGGAGTCTTCAAGGGCGATGACATGGGAGACCTGCTGATCGTTCATCAGCCCGTCCAGGCCCAGCACCTCGCCGGGCAGCAGGAAACCGGTGATCTGGACCTGGCCGTTGGCGTCCTCGATCTGGGTCTTGAGTGATCCGGACCGCAGACCGTAGACGGCGTCGGCGGCATCCCCCTGGCGATACAGCGTGCCGCCCTTTGAAAGGCGGAAGCGTTCCTTGATCAGCTCATCCATCTTGACCACGTCCTGACGAGTCATGCCCAGCGGCAGACAGATGGCGTTCAGCATGCAGGTGGAACAACGGGTCGACTCGGGCGCGACAGGAATGCGCCGGGGAGCGTTGGCCCTTCGGATCGGCCCGGAAGATGGAGGGTCAGCCAGCAAAATGGAACCTGCCAAAAAAAAAGAGTTTCAGGGAAAGGCCCCTGATCTCATGCGGGATTATAAGTTCTTTGCCGGGACATTTGGGGTCTGCACTATTCTTTTCCCCGGATCCTGGCGAGAAACTTGAGATTTGTCGGTTTATCCCGCGAAGTTGGCGCTTCCTGGGCGGGCGTCGCCGTGAACCGGGTTGACATGAAAATTATCAACATCCATCATCGAAGCAACGAATATTTTGTCGTCAAATAAACAGGAAGGGGGAATCATGAGGTTTTTCGGTCGATTGCTGGGGGGCGCCTTGCTGTGCGCGGCCAGTCTCGGTCTGGCCGGCGCGGCCTGGGCCGAACACGCCGGCGCGCCGGGTCCGGACCAGTCGGTGACTTACAAGCCGGACGTCACCTTCACGTTGCGCACGTCGATCTCCGGCGGCAAACTGGTGTTCATCGGCGATCGCGGCGCGATCGCGGACGCGGTCAACCCGGACCTCAAGGTGCCCGAAGGGGCCGTGGTCCAGATCAATCTGATCAACGGCGATGGCGCCACCCACGACATCGCGGTGCCGGATTTCCACGCGCATTCGGACCAGATCTCGGGCAAGAACGCGGCCACGGCCATCGTGTTCCGGGCGTCGAAAAACGGCACCTACGAGTACCTGTGCACCCTGCCGGGCCACAAGGCGGCGGGCATGGTCGGTAAATTGATCGTCGGTGAACCGTCACAGGAAGCCAGGATCGAGGCGCCGCAGATCGCGCACGATCCGGCCATCGTCGGGACTCCGGTGGGCAAGCGGGGGCCGCAGAAGGTGACGGTGGACCTGCTGACCACCGAGGTCGAGGGCCGGCTGGGCGACAACAGCACCTACCGGTTCTGGACCTTCAACAACAAGGTGCCGGGGCCCTTCATCCGGGTGCGGGTCGGCGACACGGTCACGGTCAACGTGTCCAACGCCAAGGACAGCACGCACATCCACTCGGTGGACTTCCACGCGGTCACCGGCCCGGGCGGCGGGGCAGCCGTGACCCAGGTGCCGCCGGGCCAGACCAAGTCCTTTTCCTTCAAGGCGCAGCATCCGGGCCTGTTCGTCTATCACTGTGCCACGCCGATGGTGGCCCAGCACATCACCAACGGCATGTACGGCATGATCCTGGTCGAGCCCGAAGGCGGCCTGCCCAAGGTGGACCGCGAGTTCTACGTCATGCAGGGCGAACTCTATACCACCCAGGCGCACGGCGGCAGCGGCCTGCAGGAATTCTCGCTGGAAAAGCTGCTGGCTGAAAATCCCGAGCACATGATGTTCAACGGATCCATGGACGCGCTGACCAAGATCTACCATATGGAGTCCCGTGTCGGGGATACGGTGCGGATCTTCTTCGGCGTGGGCGGACCGAACCTGACTTCCAGCTTCCACGTCATCGGCGAGGTCTTCGACCGTGTCTACGACCAGGCTTCGCTGACCAGCAAACCCCTGACCGATGTGCAGACCACGCTGGTGCCCCCGGGCGGGGCCACGATGGTGGAGTTCAAGACCGACTATCCAGGCCGCTACCTGCTGGTGGACCACGCCCTGTCGCGGGTGGAAAAGGGCCTGGCGGGCTTCCTGACCGTCAAGGGCAAGGAAGATCCCGCGATCTTCCACAGCGACGAGCCGGTCGACCCGCATTCGGGGCACTGACCGGACATCGGCCGGACGCCCGGTTTCGTCGCGCGCAACCGCCCCGATCTGGATCGGGGCGGTTTTTTTTGTCTTGACCCGGATCATTCATGAGCTTATTATTTCAGTAGAAATTAATTTTTGAGGACACATCACTGTCATGACTACCCAGACGGATGCGCAGCAGGCCTACGACCTGCGGATCCTGCGGGCCGTACGCCGCATCACCCGGGCCATCGCCCTGCATTCCCGGCAGTTGTCCGCCTGCAGCCACATCACCGGTCCCCAACTGGTCTGCTTGCGGACCGTGATCGAGAAGGGACCGATGACGGCCACGGCCATCAGTCGTGAAGTCCACGTCAGCGCCAGCACGGTCGTCGGCATCCTCGATCGCCTGGAAGACAAGGGCTTGATCGTGCGCGAACGCGGTCGCGCGGACCGCCGCATCGTGTTCGTCAGCGCTACCGACGCCGGGCGTGATCTGGCGCGGGACACGCCCTCGCCCCTGCAGCAGAAACTGGCCGAGGCGCTGAAGGCGCTGCCGGAACTGGAGCAGGCCACCATCACCCTGTCGCTGGAGCGCGTGGTGGATCTGATCGAATCCGGCACCGGGCTGGCTCCTGCGGCCGATCCCCAGTCCCCCATGCTGGACGTCCCGGTGGGCGGCGTAGCGCCCGAATCCGGACTGGTGGTTTGACGGGTTGCATGCCGGCGGACGGCCGGACGCGGCTGCGTCCGCCGGACCGCGCGGACGGACCGGCCCTGCGGGATCTCGTGGCGCGCTGTCCGCCGCTGGATCTGAATTCCGTCTATCTCTATCTGCTCCTGACCGAGCATTTCCCCGACACCTGCATCCTGGCCGAGGACGACGAGGGTCTGCTGGGCATGGTGACGGGCTACCGCCCCCCGGGCCGGGACGACACGCTGTTCGTCTGGCAGGTGGCGGTCGATCCACGGGCGCGAGGCCGCGGATTGGGCCTGGACATGCTGCTGGGCCTGTTGTTGCGCCGGACGCGGTGCCCGGCGCGCTGGATCGAGACCACGGTGGGGCCCGGGAACCGGGCTTCCCGCAAGCTGTTCTCCCGGCTGGCCGCCCGATTGGGCGCTCCGTTGGGAGAAACGGCGCTGTTCGACGCCGCGTTGTTCGGCGCGGACGTCCACGAGGCCGAGCCGCTGCTGCGCATCGGCCCGTTCACACCGCCGGCCCCCGAAGCGGACCGGATTCCATGAACGATGAAAAGGAGGAACCCATGGACTTGAAAATTTTCGACCGGATGGAGTCGGAAGTCAGAGGCTACGTCCGGTCGTTTCCAGTCATTTTCAGCAAGGCGCGCGGCTCGGAGCTGTTTGACGAGGACGGTCGCGGCTACCTTGATTTCTTCAGCGGCGCGGGCACCCTGAACTACGGGCACAACAATCCGATCTTGCGCGAACGCATGATGGCGTACCTGGAGTCCGACGGGGTGACGCATGGCCTGGACATGGCCACCAGCGCCAAGAAGTACTTCATGCAGACGATGAGCCGGCTGGTGCTCGAACCGCGCGGCCTGGACTACGTGCTGCAGTTCACCGGCCCGACGGGCACCAACGCGGTCGAGGCGGCGCTGAAGATCGCGCGCCAGGTCAAGGGCCGCCAGAATGTGATTTCTTTCACGCACGGTTTTCACGGCGTGTCCGGCGGCTCGCTGGCGGCCACGGCCAACCGCAAGTTCCGCAAGGCCGCCGGCGTGGCGCTGGGCAATATCAGCTTCATGCCCTATGACGGCTATTTCGGTCCGGACGTGAACACCATGGCCTACCTGGAGCGCATGCTGGACGATCCCAGCAGCGGTCTGGACCACCCGGCGGCGGTGATCGTCGAGACGGTCCAGGGAGAGGGCGGGGTGAATGTGGCCTCGCAGCGCTGGCTGCGCGAACTGGAGCGTCTGTGCCGGCGCCACGACATGCTGCTGATCGTCGACGACATCCAGGTCGGCTGCGGACGCACCGGCGGTTTCTTCAGCTTCGAGGCGGCGGGGATTGCGCCTGATATCGTCACGCTGTCGAAGTCCCTGTCGGGCTTCGGACTGCCCATGTCGCTGGTGCTGCTGCGCCGCGAGTTCGACGTCTGGGAGCCCGGCGCGCACAGTGGCACCTTCCGCGGCAACAATCTGGCGTTCGTCACCGCGGCCCAGGCGCTGGAGACCTATTGGGCCGACGCGGCGCTGAGCGCGGAAGTCGCGGCCAAGGAGCGCCTGGTGCGCGACTGGCTGGAAAACCTGGCGCACAGTTGCCGGGGTGCCGGTCTGGGTGTGCGCGGTCGTGGATTGATCCAGGGGCTGGTCGCGCCGGTGGGGGATGGCCTGGCCGGCCGGATCGCGCGCCGGGCCTTCGAGCTGGGCGTGGTGATCGAGACATCGGGAGCCCACGACGAAGTGCTCAAAGTGCTGCCCGCCCTGACCATTTCTCGTGAACAGTTGCAGCGTGGACTGGAAATCATCGAGCGCAGCGTAGGCGAGGTGCTGGCCGGCGCGGGGCTCCGTCCCCGGGCGCTGAAGGTTGCGGGAGGTGGACGATGATCGTGCGCAACGTCAAGGACGTGATCGGGACCGACCAGGAAATCATCACGGAAAACTGGACCAGCCGCCGGGTGCTGTTGTTCCGGGACGGCATGGGTTTTTCTTTTCATGAGACCGTGATCTTTCCCGGCACCGAGACGCACATCCATTATCGCAATCACCTGGAAGCCGTCTGGTGCATCGAGGGCGACGGCGAGATCGAGACCATCGCCGACGGCCGGAAATACACGCTCGGGCCCGGCGTGGTCTACGCCCTGGACCGGCATGACGAGCATTGGCTGCGCGGCGGCGAGCGGCCGTTGCGGGTGATCTGCGTGTTCAATCCTCCGCTGACGGGCCGCGAGGTCCATGATGCCTCCGGCGTCTATCCGGAGGCGGATGCCGCCGCCTGATTCATTGGGAGTCGATGAAGAAATGAAGGATTTCTACGTATCACGGACGGGGCGGGACGCGGCGCTGATCGCGCGCGGCGATCCCGTGGTGTACGACGAGGGCCGTTATGCCGATGCGCTGGATGAGGCGCAACTGCGGGCCTACGAACAGGACGGCTTCCTGGTGCTGCCCGGGGTGTTCGATGCCGGCGAGGTCGAGGCGGTGCGCCGCGAGGCGCTGGCGCTTGAACACGATCCGGCGGTGCGCGAGGGCGAGGAAGTCATCCGCGAGCCTGGCGGCAAGGCCCTGCGATCGATCTTCCGGGTTCACGAACTGGGGCGGCGGATGGCCGATCTGCCGCGTGATCCCAGGCTGCTGGATGTGGCGCGCCAGATCCTGGGATCCGAGGTCTACATTCATCAGTCGCGGGTGAACATGAAGCCTGCGCTCGATGGCAAGGAGTTCTACTGGCATTCCGACTTTGAGACCTGGCATGTCGAGGATGGCATGCCGGCCATGCGGGCGCTGAGCTGCTCGGTGCTGTTGACGGACAACACCGCCTTCAATGGGCCGCTGACGCTGATCCCGGGCTCGCACCGGCAGTTCGTGGCTTGCGTGGGCGAGACGCCCGAGGATCATTACCGGACCTCGTTGCGCCGCCAGGAAGTGGGCGTGCCCGACCCGGTCAGTCTGCGCCTGTTGGCCGAGAAGGGCGGTTTGCGCGCGATCACGGCGCCGGCCGGCTCGGTGGTGTTCTTTGACTGCAACACGTTGCACAGTTCCGGCGGCAATCTGTCGCCCTGGCCGCGCAGCAATGTCTTCATGGTCTACAACAGTGTGGAAAATCGCCTGGGGGCGCCGTTCCATGGCATGAAGCCCCGGCCCGAGCACATCGCGGCGCGGCGCCGGGCCATGCCGCTGACGCCATTGCGGGTGGCCGCCTAGCGTTTTCCGGGCGGCGGCAGTTCGCCCACCTCGCGGCTTGTACGCCGCTCGGATTCGTCAGGCACTGGACAGTCCGCAGGGGACTGTCCAGTGTCCAGCCTCATCCACCCTGGCGGGTCTCGATGAAAGTCTTCAGGAATTCCCGGGTGCGGTCTTCGCACGGTTCGGTGAACATGACCTCGGGCGGCGCCTGCTCCACCACCACGCCTTTGTCGAAGAAGCACACTCGGTCCGAGATCTGGCGGGCGAATTCCATTTCATGGGTGACCAGCAACATGGTCAGGTCATGTTCCTCGGACAGGCGGCGGATGACGGTCAGCACTTCGCCGACCAGCTCCGGGTCCAGGGCCGAGGTCGGTTCGTCGAACAGCATGATGTTCGGGCGCATGGCCAGGGCGCGCGCAATGGCCACGCGCTGCTGCTGGCCGCCGGACAGCTGGCCCGGGAACTTGTCGGCATGATCGATCATTCCGACGAGATCCAGGTATTCATGGGCGCGGCGGTCGGCCTCGGCCTTCGACAGGCCCAGTACATGGACGGGCGACTCGGTGACGTTGCGCCGCACCGTCATGTGCGGGAACAGGTTGAATTGCTGAAACACCATGCCCATTTCCTTGCGCATGGCGCGCAGGTGGGACTCGCTGGCGGGAACGGGCCTCCCGTCACGGTATTCGTGCCACAGAGGTTTGCCTGCCACGTGGATCAGGCCTTCGTCGATGGTCTCCAGCGTCATCAGGATGCGCAGGACCGTGGACTTGCCCGAACCCGAGGGGCCGATGATGGTGACTTTCTCGCCTTTGGCCACCTGGAAATCCAGGTGATCGAGCACGGTGGCGTCGCCGAATCGCTTGACGACCTGATCCATGACGATGATGGAGGAGGCCGGGTCGAGTGGGTTCGAGATATCTTTCATCGTTCGTTCAATGCAGCGGAATGCCGCGTTTGGGCAGGCGTTCGTCCAGGATGCGCACGCCTGCGGAGGCGATCAGGGTCAGGATCAGGTACAGCGCGCCCACCAGGGTCAGCGGCACCATGTAGTTGAAGCTGCGATCGCCGATGATGCGCGCGACGTTGAGCATTTCCAGGATGGACACGACCGACAGCACGGGCACGTCCTTCATGATGGACACCAGGTAGTTGCCCAGGGCCGGAACGATGCGGGGGATCGCCTGGGGCAGGATGATCACCGCAAATGTGCGCAGCGGGGAGATGTCCAGGGCGCGCGCGGCCTCGGTCTGCCCCCGGGTGATCGATTCCAGTCCGGCGCGGTAGACCTCGGACATATAGGCGCTGTATTGCACGCCCAGCGCCAGCGCCCCCGTCAGGAAGGCGGGCAGCACCAGACCGTATTCCGGAAGCACGTAGTACAGGAAGAACAACTGCACCAGCAGCGGGGTGTCGCGCAGGAATTCCGTGAACACCCGGGCGGGCCAGGAGATCAGCCGGATGCGCACGCCTTTCAGGGCGGCCAGCACCAGGCCCAGCGCGGCGCCGACCACGAAGCCCAGCAGGGTGGCCTCGATCGTGATGAGCAGGCCGCGAAGCAGGATGGGCAGGATCGACCAGGCGAACACCCAGTCGTTGGCAGTGTTCCATTCGATGCCGAACAGCATTCAGACCCCCCTGGCGCGCCAGCGCCCGACGTGGGTTTCCAGGAGGCGCATCAGGCCGGCCAATACCAGCGCCATGCCGAAATACATGAGCAGCAGCAGGGTGTAGACCCCGACGCTGTCCTGGGTGAAATTGCGCACGCGTTCGGCCTGGAAAGCCAGGTCGCCCAGGCCGATCAGCGACACCAGCGCCGTGTCCTTCAAGTTCTGCACAGCCAGGTTGCAGAAGCTGGGCATCATCTCCGGGATGGCCTGCGGGATGGCGATGCGCCACAGCGTCTGGCGGGGCGTGAAGTCCAGCGCCTTGGCTGCTTCATGCTGGCTGCGAGGCACGGCCTGGATCGCGCCGCGCACGACCTCGGCGCCGTAGGCGCCGATGTTCAGGCTCAGGGCCAGCGTGCCCGCCACGACCGGTGGCAGGCGCAGGTCCATGCCCAAGGCCTGTCCCAGCACCGGCAGGGCGAAAAACAGCCAGAAAAGCTGCACCAGCAACGACGTGCCCCGGAAGACCTCGATCAAGGCGATCGAGGTCCAGCGGCAGGGCAGGGACCGGGACAGGCGCCCGATGCCGAACAGAAAGGAGAACGCCGCTCCAAGGAGAGTGGAATACAGGGCCAGCCGGATCGTGACCCAGGCGCCCTCCATCAGGGGGTTCAGGTAGGACAGCCAGTCCATGCGGCGATCAGCCGGCGCAGAGCTGCGCCGTGGAGCGCTCGAAGGATTGCGAGGCGTCCTCGGCGGAGAAGCCGTAGCTGCTCATGATCTTCTTCCAGTCGTCGGTCTTCTTGAACTTCGCCAGTTCCTTGTTCACGGCGTCGCGCAGCGCGCCGGAATCCTTCGAGAAAGCGAAACCGCCCCAGCTGCGTACCGGCTGGCCGTCCACCACCGGATCCTTGAAGTCGCTGGCGGCCTCGGTCTTGCCCTTGCTCTTGGCGGCCAGTTCGCCGACGGTCAGGCTGGTGGCGGCGTAGCCGTCCGCGCGTCCGGTGGTCACTGTGGAGATCGCGTCCGCATTGTTCGCGATGGTGACGATCCGGTCGGCGGGGACTTTCAGGGCCTGGAGGATTTCCAGCTGGTCGGCGCCGGCCATGATGGCGATCTTGCCGTCCGAGGTGGCGAAACTTTCGTAGCCGTGCAGGTTCTTCGGGTTGCCCTTGGCGACCAGCAGCCCCTCGCCATAGGAACTGTTAGGTTCGGAGTAGAGCACCTGCTCGCAGCGCTGCGGCAGGATGGCCATTTCCGCGGCGACCATGTCGTAGCGATCGGCCTGGAGGCCTGGGATCAGGGAGCCGAACGCTGTGGTGGTCCATTCGATTTTGCCGATCCCCAGCGCTTTGGCGATGTGCTTGGCCACGTCCGGGCCGACGCCCTTGGCCTCACCCTTCAGATCCATGTAGCCGTAAGGAATTTCATTGGCGACTGCCACCCGCAGCGTGCCGCGTTCGCGGACGGCGTCGAGATCGGCGGCCTGCGCGGCGGTGCCCAGACCCAGGAGACAGGCGGCTGCGGCCAGCAGCCGGGGAGTCAGTGCGGATTGCTTGAGTGCGGATTTCATGGGAGCCCTCCTGAATATATATGTATGAAATGATCTCTAGGCGAAATATACATTATAGAATGATTTGTGTGCTAATCAATTCACGTGGAATCTTGTGCCGGGCATGAAAGGATGCGCAGGCGCGGAAAATCCTTCGGGAGTCGATGGAGCAATTTTCTTGCCGTCTAGAAAGGGTGGCGTGCTAGGATTCACCCATCAATTCATGCGGAACGCGTGGGCCGCATGGAAAAGGCTTGGGGAGCGTGGAAAATCCTCCGGGCGTGGAAAGCCATCCGGATTCCGGTGGAGCAACTTTCTTGCCCCGAAGGAGCGGGCTGTGCTAGGATTCACTAATGCACTCGATTCCTTATTTTTTCTACTTTTTTACGTTTCCAAAACCGCTGGTGGAGGAAGGGAATCGCTGTACGAAAAGGTAGACCACACATTCCCGAAAAAGCCGCCGGCCCTGCCAGGCGGCTTTTTTGTTGCCGCCCCCGCATCCGGCCCATGAATGGAGCAAGACCGTGTCACACAATACCGACGATACCCGCATCCGAGAAATCCGCGAGCTGGCGCCGCCCGCCCACGTGATGCGTGAATTCCCCTGCACGGCGGACATTTCCCGCACGGTCCACGATGCGCGGCGCGCCATCCACGACGTCCTTTACGGCGACGACGACCGCCTGGTCGTCGTCGTCGGCCCGTGCTCCATCCACGACACCCAGGCGGCCCTGGAATACGCCCGCCGTCTGGCGCCGCAGCGCGAACGCCTGGGCGCGGACCTGGAAATCATCATGCGGGTGTACTTCGAGAAGCCCCGTACCACGGTGGGCTGGAAAGGCCTGATCAACGACCCGGGCCTGGACGGCAGCTTCGACATCAACCAGGGCCTGCGCACTGCGCGCGAGCTGCTGATCGACATCAACGCCCTGGGCCTGCCGGCCGGCACCGAATTCCTGGACATGATCACGCCGCAGTACATCGCCGATCTGGTGTCCTGGGGCGCCATCGGGGCGCGTACCACGGAAAGCCAGGTACATCGCGAGCTGGCTTCGGGGCTGTCCTGCCCGGTGGGCTTCAAGAACGGCACCGACGGCAATACGCGCATCGCCATCGATGCGATCAAGGCCTCGTCGCAGCCGCACTACTTCCTGTCGGTCACCAAGGGCGGGCATTCCGCCATCG
>DISE01000068.1 GCA_002421865.1 Castellaniella sp. UBA6218 | reverse complement strand
CTCGTACATCAGGCGCAGCTTGCCCTTGCGGCCGGAGGCGCGCGCGTCGCGCGGGTACATGAATATCCCGCCGCGCGTCAGGATGCGGTGCACATCCGCCACCATGGACGCGATCCAGCGCATGTTGTAGTTCTTNNTCGGCCACCATCGAGGCGATCCAGCGCATGTTGTAGTTCTTGCCCAGGGGGCCGGTCTCGCCCTGCAGGCATTCGTCGATGTAACGGCGCACGGGCGCTTCCCAGTGCCGCATGTTGGACATGTTGATGGCGAATTCCGCCGTCTGTTCCGGCAGGCGGATGTTTTCGTGCGTCAGCAGCCAGGAGCCCATTTCTCGATCCAGCGTGAAGCCCATGACGCCTGCGCCCACGGTCAGGACCAGCATGGTCTGTGGGCCGTAGATCGCATAGCCGGCGGCGACCTGGCGGGTGCCCGGCTGCAGGAAGTCTTCTTCGGCGATTTCCCGTCCGGCGGCCTCGGCGGGCGCCTGCAGCACGGAGAAGATCGTGCCGATGGACACGTTCACGTCGATGTTCGAGGAGCCGTCCAGGGGGTCGAACAGCAGCAGGTTCTGGCCCTTGGGGTAGTGGTTCGGGATGCGGTGGATGGTCTGCATTTCCTCGGAGGCCATGGCCGCGAGGTTGCCGCCCCATTCATTGGCTTCCAGCAGGATTTCGTTGGACAGCACATCGAGTTTTTTCTGCACTTCGCCCTGGACGTTCTCCGTGCCCAGGCTGCCGAGCACGCCGCCCAGCGCCCCTTTGCTGACGGCGTGGCTGATTGCCTTGCAGGCGCGCGACACGGTTTCGATCAGCAGGCGCACTTCGGCCGAGACGGCCTTGTGTTCGCGCTGCTGTTCGACCAGATACTGGGTCAGGGTCTTGTATTTCAAGGCAGTTCCTTGGGAAAAATGAAATCGGATACGACAGGCATGGAGCGGCCAATGAGGACTGCTCCATGTCCGGGCTCATCCCGGCGGCAAAAAAACATGCTAAGCGGCAAGTGCTTTTGAGACGATTTCGCGGACGTTGCGCGACAGGCCCGGCGCGTCCAGCACACGGCGCAAGGCAGCCTGCATGCCGGCGCGGGCGACGGGCTCGTGGCGCGCCCAATTGTCGAAGGCGCGCGACAGCCGCGCGGCGACCTCCGGGTTCAGTGCGTCGAGCGCCAGCACCTGTTCGGCCCAGAAGTCGTAGCCTTCCGGGGTGTGCAGGTTGCCGGGGTTGTCCAGGCAGAAGCGGAATACGACCGCGCGCGCGCGATTGGGGTTGCGCAACGAGAAATCCGGCAGGGCCATCAGGGCGCGCGCGGTGGCCACGGTGCAACCCGGTGCGCTGGCCTGGGCGCCGAACCACCGGTCCAGCACCAGCGGATCGTCGCGCCAGCGTGCGTGGAAGTCGGCCAGCGGATCCGCGGCGGCCTGGGGCGTGTGCTGCAGCAGGGCGGTCAGCGCGCCCAGGCTCTCGGTCATGTTGCGCGCCTGGCGGTATTGCACCAGCGCCAGCTCGACGGCGCCCGGCGCCTGTCCGGCCAGCAGATTGTCCAGGGCCAGATTGCGCAGGGCGCGGCGGCCGGACGAGACCGGGTCCGGCGAATAGGGCCCGCCTGCGTCGGCCAGGGCGTCATAGGCGGCGCGCCAGGACTCGGTCAGCTGCGCGCCCAGGGTTTTCCGGATATGGGTCCAGGCCGCCACGGCCGCCCGGGGGTCCATGGGCTCGCCTCGGTCGATGACCTCGCGCACGGCCGGCAGTGCCAGCAGCCGCGCACGATAGGCGGGCGACAGTTGTTCATCTTTCAGCGCGGCGCGCCAGATGTCCAGCAGCGTGTCCGGCGCCGGCTGCGGGCCGCCGTCGCGGTCGGCCTCGATGCGGGCCTGCAGGTGGCGGTGGGCGGTTTCCTGGACGGCGTCCCAGCGGGCGAAGGGGTCCGGATCACGGCGCGCCAGCAGGGCCAGATCGGCTTCCGAACGGTCGGTTTCAAGGGTGACGGGCGCGGAGAAGCCTCGGAGGAGCGACAGCACGGGCGCGCGCGGGATGTCCGGCAGAGTCCAGGTCCGGCTGGTTTCGCGCAGTTCCAGCACGACGGTGTCGCGAGGTTCGCCTTCCCATGGAATGGGCATGGGGGAGCCTTCCGCGTCGATCAGGCCGATGGCGACAGGAATGTGCAGGGGGGGCTTTTCGGGCGGCGGGGATTGCCGGGCTTCCAGGCCCGCCGGGGCGCAGTGTTGTTCCAGCGTGATGCGGCAGGCGCGGGTGGCGGGATCGTAGGCCGAACGCACCCGTACACGGGGAGTGCCGGCCTGGGCGTACCATCGCCGGAAGACGGAGAAATCCTGGCCGGGATGCTGCCGCGCATAGACGGATTCCATGGCATCGACGAAATCGTCGCAGGTGACCGCCTGGCCGTCATGGCGGCGGAAGTATTCGTCCATCCCCGCGCGAAAGCCCGCTTCACCCAGCAGGGTGTGCTGCATGCGGATGACTTCCGCGCCTTTTTCGTAGACCGTGGCGGTGTAGAAATTGCCGATTTCCTGATAGCTGTCCGGCCGGATGGGGTGCGCCATGGGGCCGGCATCTTCCGGAAATTGCGCCAGACGCAGGGTGTGCACATCGTCGATGCGCTTGACGGCCCGGGCACTGGCGGCCTCGGCGGGGGGCAGGCCCTCGGCCAGCATGTCGGCGGAAAATTCCTGGTCGCGAAAGACCGTCAGCCCCTCTTTCAAGGAGAGCTGGAACCAGTCGCGGCAGGTCACGCGGTTGCCGGTCCAGTTGTGGAA
>DISE01000017.1:8489-73596 GCA_002421865.1 Castellaniella sp. UBA6218 | reverse complement strand
CCGCAATGGTGTTGAATTCCTTCGCCACGCCGCCGGCCGCTTCGATCTGGCGCGCCACCAGCTGGCCCATGTCCTTCAGGTGAACGTGACCCGGCACGAACTGGGTGAAGGAATTCACCACGGCGATGATGGGCTTGCTGAAGTCCCCGTCCTTCATGCCGGTGGCGCGCCAGAGGGCGCGGGCGCCGGCCATGTTGCGGCCGTGGGTCGAGGTGCGGGAACGGTAGTGCGGCATGGCGGCGGTCCTGGAAACGAAAGGGGCAAAAGCGCTTATGATAAACGGTTCCTCCCGCCCGGCAACACGGGGCGGGCAGGCCGCGCACGCCCAGATTCCCGACGATGGAGACCCTGTGAAGCCCCCGATCCCGAACGAAGTCCATTCCCCCCTGCGACAGGACATCCGGCTGCTGGGCCGGACCTTGGGGGAAGTCATCCGGGACTGCGAGGGCCGCGCCGTCTATGACGTGATCGAAAAACTGCGCCGCGCCGCCGTGAAATTCCGCCGCGAGGGCCAGGACCGCGACGGCCGCATGCTGGAACGCCAGATCCGCCGCCTGGCCGACGGCGAAGCCAACTCCGTGGCGCGAGCCTTCAGCTATTTCCTGCACTTGTCCAACATCGCCGAAGACCGTGACCAGACCCGCCGCCAGCGCCTGCACTGGCAGGCCGAGGGCCCCGCGACGCCGGGCAGCCTGCGGCACGCCGTCGATCTGCTGCAGGCCGCCGGCCTGTCGGGCGCCCGCATCCGCCAGCACCTGGCCTCGGCCTGCATCGTGCCGGTGCTGACGGCCCACCCCACCGAAGTCCAGCGCAAGAGCACGCTGGACCTGCACCAGGCCATCGCCCAACATCTGCGCCAGATGGACGCGCCTCATGCACCGCTGGAGTCGGCGCGGCTGAACGAGCGTCTGGCGGGGCTCATCGCCGCCCTGTGGCAGACGCGCATGCTGCGCCAGAGCAAGCTCACGGTGCTCGACGAAATCGACAACGCCCTGTCCTACTACACCAGCACCTTCTTCAGCACCCTGCCCCAGCTGCATCTGGACATGGGGGCGCTGCTGCGCAAGCCGGCGCGCACCGTGTTCGACGTGGACAACACGCCGCTGCCGCCTTTCGTCCACATGGGGAGCTGGATCGGCGGCGACCGCGACGGCAATCCGAACGTGGACGCGGGCACCCTGGAACAGGCGCTGCTGCGCCAGTCCGCCCATGTCCTGCGCTATTACCTGACGGAAGTCCACGCTCTGGGCGCGGAGCTGTCAGTCTCGCAATCCCTGATGAGCGTCACGCCCGCCCTGGCCGAACTGGCCGCCGCCAGCCGTGATCCGTCCCCCCACCGCCAGGACGAACCCTACCGGCGCGCCTGCATCCACATCTATGCCCGCCTGGCCGCCACCGCGCGGGCCCTGACGGGCCGGCGCCTGGCCCGGCGCAATATCTATGACGCCCCGGCCTACGGAACGGCCGCCGAATTCGCGACGGACCTGGGAACGGTCGCCGAGTCGCTGGACACCCACCATGGCGCCCTGGTCGCGCGGCTGCGCCTGACGCACCTGCGCCAGGCGGTCGGGATTTTCGGCCTGCACCTGGCCACGGTGGACCTGCGGCAAAGCTCCGACGTCCACGAACGCGTGCTGGACGAACTGATGCGCCACGTCCGAGTCACACTCGACGGGAAACCCGTGCGCTACGCCAGGCTGTCCGAGGCCGACCGCGTCCGCGTGCTGCGCCAGGAACTGCGCGAGCCGCGGCCCCTGGTCTCGCCCTGGATCGAATATTCCGCCGAAACGACCAAGGAACTGGCCATCCTGCGCATGGCCGCCGACTGCCGCCGGCGCTTCGGCGAGGCCGCCCTGCGACAGGCCATCGTGTCCCACACCGAAACCCTCAGCGACCTCCTCGAAGTCCTGGTGCTGCAACAGGAAACCGGCCTGATCGCTCCCACCACGGCCAACGACGCCGCCCTCGACAGCGGATTGATGGTGGTGCCGTTGTTCGAGACCATCCCCGACCTGGAGCGTGGCCCGGACATCATGGATGCCTGGCTGTCGCTGCCGGAAGTGGCCGCTCGCGTGCGCCACGCCCAGCACGGCATCCAGGAAGTCATGCTGGGTTATTCGGACAGCAACAAGGACGGCGGCTACCTGACCTCGAACTGGTCGCTGTACCAGGCCGAGCGGCGGCTGGTCGAAGTCTTCCGCAAGCACCGCACCCGCCTGCGCCTGTTCCACGGGCGCGGCGGTTCCGTGGGACGGGGCGGCGGCCCCAGCTACGACTCCATCCTGTCGCAGCCCCCGGGCACGGTGAACAACCAGATCCGGCTGACCGAACAGGGCGAGATCATCCAGGGCCGCTACAAGGACGCCGAAGTCGGACGTTCGCACCTGGAACTGTTCGTCGCCGCCACCCTGGAGGCCAGCCTGTCGTCCGGCTCGCCGGCCACCCGGGCCGAGGACGAGCACGCCGCCCGCTACGGCGAAGCCATGGCCTGGATGTCGGAAACCGCCCGGCACGCCTACCGCGATCTGGTCTATGGCACCGAAGGCTTCACGGATTATTTCTTCGCCTCGACGCCGATCCGCGAGATCGCCGGCCTGAACATCGGTTCGCGCCCATCCTCGCGCAAGGCCCTGCAGCGGATCGAGGATCTGCGCGCCATCCCCTGGTCGTTCTCCTGGGCCCAGTGCCGCCTGCCCCTGCCGGGCTGGTACGGCATGGGCACGGCGCTCGGGCGCTACCTGTCCGACGGCGGCCCCGATCAGGCCCTGTCGCGCGAAGCGCGCCTGGAACGCCTCCAGGCCATGGCCCGGGACTGGCCATTCTTCCGCACGCTGCTGTCCAACATGGAACAGGTGCTGGCCAAGACCGATCTCGCCATCGGCCGCGCCTATGCCGAGCTGGTCCCCGACAAAGCCTTGCGCCAGCGGATCTTCGAGCGGATCGCCGCCGAATACCAGGCCACGCGTGACGCCTTCCGCGCCGTCACCGGCCACGACCTGCTGGCCCACGACGAGCCCCTGCGCAGCGCGCTGGCCGAGCGCTTCGCCTACATCGACCCGCTGAACCACCTGCAGGTCGAACTGCTGCGCCGCGTGCGTTCCGGCCAGTCGTCCGCGCGCCGCGCCGACGAGCAGGAATCGCGCGACCAGCGGGCGATCCACATGACCATCAACGGGATCGCAGCCGGACTGAGGAACTCGGGATGAGGCAGGACACGAAATAGTCCCTGCGGACTATTTCGCGCCTGCCGAATCGGAGCGGCCTGCAGGCCGCGACGTGGGGGGATGTCACAATCCTCGACGAGCTGTGCCTGCCGAATCGGAGCGCCTTGCAGGCCGCGACGTGGAGATCAGGTGGCGAATACCGGCTCTTCGATGCCCCGCACCCCCGGACGCAGGGCGAACAGCGCCCCATCCAGAGCCAGGGGGCCTGCACCGGCCGGGCGGATCGACGTCACGAACAGAGTGTCCAGATCCCTGCCGCCGAATGCGCACATGGATGGTTTGGCCACCGGCACGCACAGGCTGCGATCCAGGCGGCCATCCGGCGTGTAGCGGTGGACCAGACCGGCGTCGTTGCCGCAAATCCAGTAACAGCCCTCGGCGTCGATGGCAGCGCCGTCCGGACGGCCGCCCGGCAGTTTCTCGATGAACACGCGGCGCCCGCTGGGAACTCCGTCGTCGGGATCGTAATCGAAGGCCCAGACGCGCTGCCGGTCGGGATGCGAGTCTGACAGGTACAGGGTGCGCCCGTCAGGACTGAAGGCCAGTCCATTGGGCGTCAGCATGCCCTGATCGATACAGTCCAGACGCGGCGCACCGCCCAGGGCCGAAAGGCGGTACAAGACGCCGACGGGCGCGCCCGGCCCGCCATCGTCCAGCATCGATCCAACCCAGAATCTGCCCTGCCGGTCGCAGCGACCGTCATTGAAACGCATGCCGGGACGCGCATGGACGACACCGATCAGGGACGTCATGCCCAAGCGTTGATCGGCCTGCGGCGACAGGCGATAGACGCCATCTTCCATGGCGCCCAGCCAGCCGCCCTCGGCATACCGGGCGATGCACGCCAGCCGCTGATCTGCGCGCCAGCTTGTGTGCTGCCCGTCGCCGGCACGCCAGCGATGCAGCGTTCCGGCGGGAATGTCCACCCAGTACAGGGCCTGCTCGCCCGGATGCCAGACCGGACTCTCCCCGGTCAGGTTGCGCGGATGCAGAACCAGTTCGGCGTTCTGTGCGGGTGCGGCGGACATGGGCATGGACGGATCAGAGCGCTTCGATCAGCTCGCGCAGTTCGTCTTCTTCCGACGCCGTCAGATCCACCAGAGGCGCGCGCACCGGGCCGGCCGGATGGCCGACGATGCGGGCGCCGGCCTTGACGATGCTGACCGCATAACCCTGCTTGCGGTTGCGGATTTCGAGCATCGGCAGGAAGAATTTGTCCAGCAGCTGGCCGGTGGTCTCATGATCCTCGGCACGGACCGCTTCATAGAACTTCATCGCTGTCGCGGGGATGAAATTGAACACGGCGGAAGAATACACCGGCACACCCAAGGCGCGGTAAGCCTCGGCGAAGACCTCGGCCGTCGGCAGACCGCCCAGATAGGCGAAGCGGTCGCCCAGCCGGCGGCGCACACGGACCATGTTCTCGATGTCGCCCACACCGTCCTTGAAGCCGATCAGGTTCGGACACTCCTCGGCCAGTTGCTCCAGCACGGAGGCCGACAGCCGGCATTGGCCGCGATTGTAGAGCACCACGCCGATCTCGATGGAGCGGCAGACTTCCTTGACGTGCGCGGCGATCCCGTCCTGCGGCGCCTCGGTGAGATAGTGCGGCATCAGCAGCAGGCCGGCCGCGCCCTGGCGCTCGGCCTCCTGGGCGAAGGCGATGGCATTGCGGGTGGGACCGCCCGCACCGGCCAGGATGGGGGTATGGCCCTGGCAAGTCTTGACCGCCGTGCGCACCACCTGGGAAAAGTCATCCAGCGTCAGCGAGAAATACTCGCCCGTGCCACCGGCCGCGAACAGGGCTCGGGCCCCATAGGGCATCAACCATTCCAGGCGGGCCTGGTAACCCTTCGGGTCGAAATCGCCCCGGGCATCGAAATCCGTGACGGGAAACGACAGAAGTCCGTCCCTCAGGATGTCCTTCAATTCCTGACAAGTCGTCATATGCGTGGTGTCCTCTGGTCTGGAATGGCGCATGCCGCACCATCCTCTCTTGTTCATGTCGTACGTTATCATATGACATCAGACGACAAGCAACAAGCCCAATTCTTTCAGACTAGTATATACCCTGATATAAAAGCACAATGTGTGGCGATTTCGTCAAAACCTTGCCTGCCACCTGGGATTTTCTTTCTTATACGATGACATATCTATAAGAATTCCCACCGAATTTCCCCTGCGCATTGCCAGACCGCCCCGCGACGGCGGGCGGCGCGGGGCGGTCTGGCAATGCGTGACGGATGGCGGCGATGACCGACCCGGACTCAGGCGCCCTGCTCGGCCGCTTCCTGGGCGCGGCGCAGGCGCTCCCGGCTGTTGGTCAGGTGCGTGCGCATCGCCGCGCGGGCCGCGTCCGGGTCCTTGCGGGCGATGGCGTTGTAGATATCTTCGTGCTCGACATGGACGCGGCCGAGATAGCCGGTGCGGTCGTCTTCGGCCAGAGCTGCGGAATCGACACGCGTGCGGGGAATGATGGCCTTGCCCAGCTGTTTCAGGATGTCGTGGAAATAGCGGTTGCCTGTCGCCGTCGCCACCGTCAGGTGGAACGCCACGTCCGAGACCACCGCATTGCCGGTCTTCTTGCGCACATGCTCGGCGAACTCGTCCAGGATGCCGCGCAATTGCTGAACCTGGGCATCCGTTCGCCGCAATGCGGCCAGCCCGGCCGCTTCGGTTTCCAGACTGATCCGCAATTCCAGGATCGCCAGGACGTCCAGCATGGTCAGGATGTTTTCCGTGCGGATGCGCAACTGCTGTTCGTTGCGGGGTTCGAGCAGAAAAGTCCCGATGCCGTGCCGGGTCTCGACCAGACCGGCGGCCTGCAAGCGGGAGATCGCCTCGCGGATCACAGTCCGGCTGACGCCGAAAGACTCCATCAGCGCGGACTCCGTCGGCAACTTCTCGCCGACGTGGAATTCGCCGTGACGGATGCGCTCGGACAGCGCGGCCACGACATTCTGGGTGAGGTTGCGCGAACGGCGTGCGGGGACGGAGACCATGGGGCGGAGTCTAGGGATGGGGACGATTCATGATACTGCATTCCCGAAGAGATAACTCATACGATGACATATTATATTTTTCCAAATGCACAGGAGACAAAGAGCGATCTGCATAGGGAAACGATCTTGGGCATTCCAGGGCGGCAGGATTGTCAGTCCAAACCCACAGTTGTATGATGAGATCATCATAAGGAGACTTTCCGTGCATCCCCCCAAGCCGACCGTCCAGGTGCCCCGCATGATCCGCATGCGCGCGGGCGATAATGTCGCCATCATCGCCAATGACCGGGGGTTGCCCGCGGGCGCCCGCATCGCCGATGGCCCGACCCTGCTCGAAGCCATCCCCCAGGGCCACAAAGTCGCCCTGGCCGACATCCCCGAAGGGGGGGCCGTCGTGCGCTACGGCGTCGTCATCGGCCATGCGACCAAACCATTGCCCGCCGGCAGCTGGGTCTACGAGGCGGTGATGCGCATGCCGCCGGCGCCGTCCCTGGACGACCTGCCGATCTGCACCGCCACTGTCCCCGAGCCGGAACCCCTGACCGGCCGCACATTCCAGGGCTACCGCAATGCCGACGGCTCCGTGGGCACCCGCAATATTCTGGCTATCGCCATGACCGTGCAATGCGTGGCCGGGGTGGCGGACATCGCCCTGGACCGCATCCGCCGCGAACTGCTGCCGCGCTATCCCAACGTGGACGGCGTGGTGGCGCTGCATCACGGCTACGGTTGCGGTGTGGCCATCGACGCCCCGGGCGCCTCGATTCCGGTCAAGACCCTGCGCCACATCGCGCAGAATCCGAACTTCGGCGGCGAGGTCATGCTGGTCAGTCTCGGCTGTGAAAAACTGCAGCCCGAACGCCTCATGCCCGAGCGCTTCAAGGATCGCGGCGAAACGCATCCGGACCTCGTGCGTCTGCAGGACGAGCGGCACATCGGTTTCGGCAGCATGATCGACGAAATCCTGGCCATGGCGGAAACTCACCTGGAACGCCTGAACAGGCGGCGCCGGGAAACCTGCCCGGCGTCCGATCTGGTGGTGGGCGTGCAGTGCGGCGGCAGCGACGCTTTTTCCGGCGCCACGGCCAACCCGGCGGTGGGCCACGCCGCCGACCTGCTGGTGCGCGCGGGCGCCACCATCATGTTCTCCGAAGTCACCGAAGTACGGGACGGCATCGATCAGCTGACGGCGCGGGCGGCCACGCCCGAGGTTGCGCGCGACCTGATCCGGGAGATGGCCTGGTACGACGATTACCTGCGGCGCGGCCAGGCGGACCGCAGCGCCAACACCACGCCAGGCAACAAGCGCGGCGGTCTGTCGAACATCGTCGAAAAGGCCATGGGATCCATCATCAAGTCCGGCACGATGCCCATCCGCGGCGTCGTGCCGCCGGGCGAACGCGCCCGGGAAAAGGGCCTGCTGTACGCCGCCACACCGGCCGGCGACTTCGTCTGCGGCACGCTGCAACTGGCGGCCGGCATGAACGTCCACATCTTCACCACCGGCCGGGGCACGCCCTACGGACTGGCCGAGGTCCCGGTGATCAAGGTCGCCACCCGATCGGACCTGGCACGCCGCTGGCACGATCTGATGGATGTCGACGCCGGCCGGATCGCCACCGGCGAGGCCAGCATCGAGGAACTGGGTCAGGAACTGTTCGAGCGCATCCTGGAGGTCGCCAGCGGCCGCAAGACCTGGGCCGAGCACTGGGGAATCGTCAACGATCTGGTTCTGTTCAACCCCGGCCCGGTCACCTGACCGGGCCGGCCCGGTTGTGCCTCAAAACCGCGGTGCCTTGCCGCTCCAGTCGGGCTGGTACTTGCGCATCTGAGCGGCGTCATCGCGGGAGCGGATGCCGCAGCTCAGGTACTGCTCATGCAGCCGCGCCAGGGCCTCCTGGTCGATCTCCAGGCCCAGGCCCGGCGCGTCGCCCAGCACGATGGCGCCATCATGGAAGCGCAGGTGTCCCCCCGCGACGACTTCCTCGTCGGGATCCAGCCAGGGATAGTGCGTATCGCAGGCGTAGCTCAGGGCCGGCACGCTGGCCGCCACATGCGCCATGGCCATCAGGCTGATGCCCAAATGCGAATTGGAGTGCATGGACAGGCCCATGCCGAATACCTCGCACATGCGCGCGAGCAGCTGCGTATCCCGCAGCCCGCCCCAATAATGATGGTCGGACAGGATGATCTGGCAGCCGTTCGCGGAAACATTGTCGCGGAACTGGGCCATGTCCGTGACCACCATGTTCGTGGCCAGCGGCAGGCCGGTCGCCTTGTGCAGCGCCGCCATGTCAGCGAGCGTCGGGCAGGGATCCTCGTAGTATTCCAGCAAGCCTTCCAGCCGCTTGCCCATTTCGATCGCCGTCGCCAGCGACCAGTTGCCGTTGGGGTCGATGCGCAGCGGCATGCCCGGGAAACGGGCCGCCAGCGCCCGGACGCATTCCACCTCCAGCCCGGGCTCCAGCACTCCCCCCTTGAGCTTGATGCTCTGGAAACCGTACCGGTCAATCATGGTCTCGGCCTGCGCCACCAGTTGCGCGGGCGTCAGGGTCTCGCCCCAGGCGTCGTCCGGATAGACCGGATCGACGTGGCGGGCATACTTGAAAAACAGGTAGGCGCTGAAGGGCACCGCATCGCGCGCGCGTCCGCCCAGCAGATCGACCAGCGGCGCGCCCAGATGGCGGGCCTGCATGTCCATCAGCGCGACTTCCAGCGCCGAATACAGCTTCTGGACGTTCTTGGCCGGGTCGGTGCCGGGCGCGAGCTTGTAGGCCGTGTTCGCGCTGACCTGGGTGCGGGCCACCGTCTCCTGAACACGCCGGCGCAGGCCGTTCAGATCGAAGGGGTCCAGGCCGATAAGGCTGGGCTGCAGCGCCCGCAGCAATTCGATGATGGGCGCATCGCCGTAGGTTTCGCCCAGACCGATCTGGCCGGTGTCGCTTTCCAGCTCGATAATGGTGCGCAGCGCATAGGGCTCGTGAATGCCCGCCGCGTTCAACAGCGGGGGATCCTTGAATGCGATGGGCGTGATCTTGACAGTCTTCAGTTTCATGGGAGGCCTTGCGGGAGACGCGAAAAGAAATCATGTTGTCATATGACATGCAGACTGTAGAATCAGCCCCAAATCCCGGACTACTAGGGAATATACTGATACGTCAGGTCGTTAGAAACAATTATCCATAAAAATCAAATAATTATTTGAATTTTTGATTTTATTGAACCTGCTTTCCATCTCCTGTCGATGGAAAAAAATGTTGTCCTCCGAACCCATCAACTTATATGATGACTTACGAGAAGAACGGTCCGATATCCAGGACCACGGCTGAACCGGATCTCCCGCACGCCGGATTCTTACTCGCACAGGCGAACACCCTAGGAGACAATTCATGAAAGGCATCAAGCAGTCCCCTCGGAGGGGACGATTCCACGCACTGGCGGGCGCCCTGGCCCTGGCCGGCGCCGCCCTGTCGGCCCACGCCGCCCCCGTCACGCTGAACGTCGTCGACGTGGCAGGCAACCTGGCACTGACACAGAAGGCCCTGGAAGCCTTCCGCGACCAGAACCCCGATCTGGTCTCGAACATCACCTTCACCAATGCGCCCTCGCCGCAACTGCCCGGCAAGATCAAGGCCATGCAGAAAGCCGGCCGCTCGGACATCGACCTGGTCCTGACCGGCACCGACGCCCTGGCCGCCGGCATCGAACAGGACCTCTGGCTGAAGCTGCTGCCCGATCACGAGGCCGAGTTCAAGAGCATCCTGAACCAGTACGCGCGGGGTCCCGCCCGCATGCAGCAACTGGCCCAGGGCTACGGACTGGAAGTCACCTTCATGCCGGCCGGCCCGCTGCTGGAATACAACCCGGCCAAGGTCAAGAATCCGCCCAAGACGCCGGCCGAACTGCTGGCCTGGTGCAAGGCCAATCCCAACAAGCTGATCTACGCGCGCCCGGCGAACTCGGGCCCGGGCCGGACCTTCCTGATGGGCCTGCCCTATCTGCTGGGCGACAAGGATCCCTACGATCCGATCAACGGCTGGGACAAGACCTGGAAATTCCTGAAGGAACTGAACGACTGCGTGCCCTACTATCCGGGCGGCACGTCCGCCGTGATGAAGGAACTGGGCGAAGGCAGCCGCGACATGACGGTGACCGTCACCGGCTGGGACATCAATCCGCGCGCACTGGGCGTGGTGCCCGCCGACTTCAAGATCCAGGCCTTCGACAACTTCACCTGGGTGAACGATGCCCATTACATGGTGATCCCCAAGGGCGTGTCGGCCGAGAAGCAGAAAGTCCTGTTCAAGCTGCTGAAGTTCATGCTCGAGCCCAAGCAGCAGGCCATGACCTATGACTCCGGCTACTTCTACCCGGGTCCGGCCATCCGCGACGTGCCTCTGTCGGCCGCGCCGGCCGAAAGCCAGGAAATCATCAAGAAGTTCGGCCGTCCGGAATACGATGAGCTGATCGCCCGTCGCCCGAACGCGGTGCCGCTTGACGCGAAGGCCATGGTCGAGGCCTTCCACAAATGGGACACCGAAGTCGGCGCCCTGAAGAAATAAGCAGTCGCTTTCCCGTGACCGGCCGCCCACCCGCCCGTTCCGGACGGACGGGCGGCCCGACCTCCCTGGATCAAGAATCATGAATCATTCTTTTCAACAGCTGCGTCTGGATGCCGTGGGCCGGAAATTCGACACGACCTCCGGTTCGGCCGTTGCCGCCCTGAGCGACCTCAGCCTCGACATCCAGCGCGGCGAGTTCATCGCCCTGCTGGGGCCGTCGGGCTGCGGCAAGTCGACCGCGCTGAACTGCCTGGCGGGCCTGACCTCGCTCACCGAAGGCAGCATCTGGCTGGACGATACCCGCATCGACGTGCTGCCCCCTGAACGGCGCGGTTTCGGCATGGTGTTCCAGAATTACGCGCTGTTCCCTCACATGTCGGTACGCGACAACGTGGGCTTCGGACTGAAGATGCGCGGCGTGCGCAAAGACGAGATCGCCCGCCGCGTCCAGTCGGCCCTGACCCTGGTCCAGCTGGAAGGCCATGAACACAAGCTGCCGGGCCAATTGTCCGGCGGCCAGCAGCAGCGCGTCGCCATCGCCCGGGCCATCGTCATCGAACCGCCCGTGATCCTGATGGACGAGCCGCTGTCGAACCTGGACGCCAAGCTGCGCATCGAGATGCGCGCGGAAATCCGCCGGATCCACCGCCAGCTGGAACGCGCCACCATCTACGTCACGCACGATCAGGACGAGGCCCTGTCGATGGCCGACCGGATCGTGGTCATGCGCGCCGGCTCGGTGCAACAGATCGGCGCCCCCCGCGAAGTCTACGGCCGTCCGCGCAACCTGCACGTGGCGCGCTTCATGGGCTACCGCAACGTACTCGATTTCCGCATGGTGCGCCAGACCGGCGACGGCCTGGTCGTCGAACACAATCAGGTCCAGATGAACGGCACGGCCATCGGCGACCTGAACGGCCGCCAGAAAGTCGCCGTCGCCATGCGGCCCGACGATTTCCAGCTCGCCGAAGCGGGCCAGGCCAACGGCATCGATGCCACGGTCCGGTCCCTGGAGTTCGGCGGACGCGATTCCCTGCTGTTCGTCTCCACCGCCCTGGGCGACCTGTACGTGCGGCTGCCGGGCGCCTTCGCGCCGGGCGACCGCATCCGGCTGCACATCCCGGCCGACCGGGTCCTGGCTTACGCGGAGGCCGCATGAGTACGCAGGACCGCTCCAAGTACGAATTCCCCCTGGGGGGGACGGCGCACAGCGCCAAGGGGGCCGCATGAACGCCGTCGCGCCAACGGGAGATCGGCGCGGCTGGCTGGTGGCGCCCGCCGTCCTGGTGTTGCTCGCCCTGTTCATCTACCCGTTCTTCTACGGCGTCGTCATTTCGACGCAGCCCATGGACGGCGGCGGCTTCTGGGCCAACTACGCACACTTCTTCACCACGCCGTCCCAGTGGGGCACGCTGTGGGTGACGCTGAAACTGGCTGTGCCCGCCACCCTGATCAACGTCGGCCTGTCCGTGCCGGTCGCCTTCGCCCTGCGTCACAACAGCCGCTCGCAGCGCATCGTCACGACGCTGCTGGTGATCCCGATCACCCTGGGCACGGTGCTGGTCGCCGACGGCATGCTGACCTTCTATGGCCCGGCGGGCTGGTTTCCTCAGTTCCTGCAGGGCTTCAACCTGTACATGGACGAGGTCCGTCTGACCCACAATTTCTGGGGCGTGCTGATCTCCCTGGTGATTTCCGGCTTTCCCTTCGCCTTCCTGCTGACGCTGTCCTACATCTCGGGCATCGACCCGACGCTGGCACGGGCGGCGGGCACGCTGGGCGCCGGCCCCTGGAACCAGTTCCGGCTGATCTATCTGCCGCTGCTGGTGCCGGGATTGTCGATGGCCGCCGCGCTGTCGTTCGTCCAGGCCTTCGCCGTGTTCCCGTCCGCCATCCTGCTGGGCGCCCCGGCGGGACCGACGCGGGTGATCTCCATCGCCGCCTACGAGGCGGCCTTCGAGCAATACGACTACGGCATGGCCTCGGCCATCGCCATCGTCATGGGGTTCGTGCAGCTGCTCATCGTCTGCGCGATCTTCGCGTTCCGGCGCGCTTTCTACAGCGGGCCGGCCACCAGCGGCAAAGGTTGAGATCATGAACGCACACACACTCCCGACTTCCCGGAACACCGGCGCGCACGCCGCCTCGCCCTCGCGGCGCTGGGGCTGGCTGTGGCGCGCCACGATCTGGACCGTCATGGGCTTTTTCCTGCTGAACGTCGTCTTCATGATCGCCACCGTGGTGGTCAATTCAGTGGCGACACGCTGGTTCGGCACGCCGCTGCCGGAAGGCTTCACGCTGTCCTGGTACGGCCGCGCCTGGGACGACTTCCAGCTGGCGCACATCCTGGTGGTGACGCTCGAAGTCGTCGCCGCCACGGTCCTGCTGTCGATCCTGCTGGGCGTGCCCGCCGCCTACGCGCTGGCCCGCGCCCGGTTCCCCGGCAAGCGCCTGGCCATGCTGCTGATCCTGCTGCCCATGATGGTGCCGCCGGTCACCTACGGCATCCCCATGGCCACGGCCATGTACCAGATCGGCGTCGGCGGCACGCTGACAGGCGTCATCCTGTCCAACCTGGTGCCCGCCCTGCCCTTCGTGATCCTGGTGATGACGCCTTTCATCGAACAGATCGACCCGGGTCTGGAATCCGCCGCGCGCATCTTCGGCGCCAACACGTTCCAGTATTTCCGCCACGTGCTGCTGCCCCTGCTGGTCCCGGGCATGCTGGCGGCGGGCCTGCTGGTGCTGGTGCGCACGATCGGCATGTTCGAGCTGACCTTCTTCACGGCGGGGCCGGACTCCCAGACCCTGGTCGTGGCGCTGTACTACGCAGTGTTTTCCACCGGCGTGCGCGCCCCCCAGGCGATCGATGCGATGGCGATGATCTACATGGCCATCACCCTGCTGTGGGTGCTGATCGCCCTGCGCTTCGTCAGCCCGACGCAGCTGGTCAGCCGCGTCAAGGAAGCGCCCCGCGAGGCATGACGTCGCTTTCCCTGTACGCCGCCCGGCTGGAGGCGGCCGGACCCGACCGCCTGGATCTGCGCCACGGCCCCCACCGGGTCCTGGTCGCTCCGGCGGCGGGCGGGCGCGTCCTGCGCTGGACCACCGATCTGCCCGAAGGTCCGCGCGACTGGCTGGTCCCGATCGACAGCGACGGCTGGCCCGCTCACGCCTGGCCCAAGGGCGGCCTGTTCCCGCTGGCGCCGTTTTCCAACCGCGTGCGCGACGCCCGGCTGCGCTGGCGATCCGGCACCCTGGCACTGGACGCCCTGCCCGGTCACCCGCACGCCCTGCACGGCCAGGCCCAGGCGATGCCCTGGACTGTGCGGGAATCCGGCATCGACCACGCCGAACTCACACTGGACCATCCGGCCGGTGTCGGCGGCTGGCCCTGGCGCTGGCGTCTGCGCCAGACCGTCCGGCTGGACTCCGCAGGCCTGCGCATCCGCCTTTCCCTGCGCAATCTGTCGGACTCACCCATGCCCGCCGGCCTGGGCCTGCATCCGTACTTCACCGCGACACGCGCCCGCCTGAACGCCGTGACCGAGTGGGCGCATGAAGACGAGCTGGCACGCTTTCCCCGGCCCAACCACCGCGAGGACTGGACACGCGGCGTGCAAACCTGGACGGCCTTTCTGGGCGGCTGGGACGGTCACGCCCAGGTGGACTGGGATGCGGGGCCGGGTCTGGACCTGCATGCCGAAGGTCCGCTGGAACACTTGGTGCTGCACGCCAACGCCGGGCGCTACCTGTGCGTCGAGCCCGCCACCCATGTCTGCGACGCCGTCAATCTGAGCGCGGACGGACAGCCCGGCACCGGGTTGCGCGTCCTGGCGCCCGACGAATCCCTGGACATCGGCCTGCGGCTCGATGTCCGCCCGACCCCGACCCGTCGCGCAGGCGACGCGGCCCCGACAGACGACTGAGATGAAGGACTCCATCATGCAAATCACCGGCACCCAATTGATCGGCGACCAGGACATCCCCGGCACCGGCTCCGCATTCCACGCTTGCGACCCCGCCACCGGCGAAACGCTCGAACCCGCCTGGCGCGGCGCCGACTCGAGCCAGGTGGACCGGGCGGCGCGGCTGGCCGAAGCCGCGTTCGCCTCCTACCGCGAGACCGGCCTGGAGGCGCGCGCCGCGTTCCTGGAAGCCGTCGCCCAATCCATCCTGGATCTGGGCGACGCCCTGATCGAGCGTGCCATGCGCGAGACCGGCCTGCCCCGGCCCCGCCTGGAAGGCGAGCGCGGCCGCACCGTGAGCCAGCTGCGCCTGTTCGCCCGCGTCGTGCGCGACGGCGACTGGCTCGGCGCCCGCGTCGACCACGCCTTGCCCGAACGCACGCCGATGCCGCGCGGCGATATCCGCCTGCGCCACATTCCCGTGGGGCCGGTGGCCGTCTTCGGCGCCAGCAATTTCCCCCTGGCCTTCTCGGTGGCGGGCGGCGACACGGCCTCGGCCCTGGCCGCCGGCGCGCCGGTCGTGGTCAAGGCGCATCCCGCGCACCCAGGGACATCGGAACTGGTGGGCCGGGCCATCCGCCTCGCCGTGCGGCAATGCGGCCTGCACGAAGGCGTCTTTTCCCTGTTGGCCGGCCCGGGCCACGAACTGAGCCTGGCGCTGGTCGGGCACCCCTCGATCCAGGCGGTCGGCTTCACCGGATCACGCCAGGGCGGCCTGGCCCTGATGCGGGCCGCCGCCGCGCGGCCTGTTCCGATCCCTGTCTACGCGGAAATGAGCAGCACCAATCCGGTGTTCCTGCTGCCCGGTGCCCTGGCCGCGCGCGCCGAGGGCATCGCCAAAGGATTCGTCGCCTCGCTGACGGGCAGCGCGGGCCAGCTGTGCACCAACCCGGGCCTGATCGTCGGCCTGGACGGACCGGACCTGGACCGCTTCGTCCGCCTGGCCGCCGAGGGCGTGGGTGCCGCACCGGCCGCCACCATGCTGACGGCGGGCATCGCCCGGTCCTACCGGGAAGGCATCGAGCGCCTGCATGGCCATGCGGGTGTCGAGCCCCTGGCGCACGGCGCCGCAGGCAGCGGCCCCGCTCCTTGCCAGGCCGGCCTGGCGGCGACCACGGCCCAGGCTTTCCTGGCCGATCCGGTGAACCTGGGCGCCGAAGTGTTCGGCGCCAGCGCCCTGATCGTGCGCTGCGCATCCCCCAAGGAACTGGCGGCGGTCGCTCAGTCGCTGGAAGGCCAGTTGACGGCCACCCTGCATCTGGAGAGCGGCGCCGACGACGCCCTCGCGGCCGGACTGCTGCCGATCCTGGAACTGAAGGCCGGCCGCATCCTGGTCAACGGTTTCCCGACCGGTGTCGAGGTATGCGACGCCATGGTCCACGGCGGGCCGTTCCCCGCCACCTCCGACCCGCGCTCGACCTCGGTGGGCACGCTGGCGATCATGCGTTTCCTGCGCCCGGTGTGTTACCAGGATATCCCCGACGGGCTGCTGCCCCCCGCGCTGCGGGCGGACAACCCGTGGGGCATCACCCGCGCGGAGCGTTAGACCGCGCGTCGCTTGGGCGCGATCAGACGTCGAGCGGCAGCCAACGGCCCCGCTCGTAGCGCCGCAGATCGTCGCCCTCGTAGCGCCATAGCAGCAACCAGCCGTTGTCGCACAACTGACCCAGCACGGCATGACGCGCGATGATGCCTTCGATCGAGGCGGCGGGCGCATCGATCACGACGGTCAGGCGTACTGGCTGGTGATACCAGTCTTCACCATCATGCAAGGACTGCTGCGGCAAGCCGATGCGCAAGTCGCCGCCGTTGCCCTCGAACACCCCGACGTGTCCATCCACGACATTGTGCAGCACCTTGCTTCCCGCGCCGAAATGCACGGGATCGCAGGTGGAGGCGTGGTACTGCCAGGACAGCCAGTGGGTGACGACCATGGGGCCCATCATCAGCGCCTCGAGCACTTTGCCGTCCGCATCGAAGCGCGCATCGTAATCGTGCAGATAGCAACGGTCGAGCACACGCCCCCTGCTGCGGTCGCGCGGGCCGATGACGAATGCCGCATTGCGGGTGAGGCCCCATTCCGGCCGCGTCTGCGAACCATCGTTGGCCCTGCGCCGGAAGGCCCTGAGCAAGCCCTCCGGCTCAAGATCGGTGTTCATCGACAGTTTCGGCGCGCGCTCGCGGCGGACGCGGTCGCCCGCCTGAGCGAAGATCCGCTCCATCTTCTCCCAACGCCCGCGCGCGGGCTCCGGCAGGAGATCCAGGTCGAAACCGGTCACCTCGTCCGTGGTCGTATTGTGCAGGGCGCCCATGAAAACCGTACCGTCCGGAATATTCAGTCCCTGTGCGCGCAGCCCCTCCCGCACCTGCGGATCATTCAGCAAATGCGCCAGGGCGCGGGCATTGGCATCGCCGGGCCTGCCATGGCAGGCCCCGCAATCGAGCGTCGAAGCGTGCGCATTGTTGGTGCTGTGTCCCGCATGGCCGCACAGGATCACCAGCGGCGCCAGGCGATCATCGAGACCCATCGCATGCAGGATGCCGGCGGCCAGTTCCACACGGGCCCCATCATCCAGTCCGGTAATCATGGGCCGGCAGTGCGCCTGAACGGCGGCAGGCATGCCGAGCCGGTCCGCGGCCACGCGCGGCGTGGCTGGAGGACGGATCCACTGCGCGATCTTGCCCAGGTAGCCGATCCCGAAGGCCTCGACAAACGAAAAGGTCGTGTTCGGCCAGCGCACGGCGCCCAGCCACTGATCGATCCGGGCGAGCCGCCGACGGCGGACGGCCACGGCCTGAGCCGATTGCGCCTCGTCGGCACGGGCCTGGCCCGGCGCAGTGACGACGTCTTTCATTGCGACGCTCGGGTAGGCGACACCGGGCAACTGGGGACGACGCACTTCGGTGCCCAGGGGGTTGTAATGCACCGGGAGGCCAAAGAAACCCGCGAAGGCATGCGTTTCGACATCCGACCAGCACGCTTCCAGCGCGCGCCGCATGAGCTCACTGCGCGTATCGATGCAGAACACCGCCTGCACCTCCGGCGGCCGGGGCGTTCCGGATGGTGCCGGCGAACGCAAGGTGTGCGCGAACTCCCGCTGGAAACTGATTTCGAGCGCACGTTGCCAGACTTCATCGACCACCAGGGCCGCATCCGCTTCCGCGACACGATGATCGAAATCCTTCCAGGCGGTGCCGAGCGCGGCGCACGCGGATCGCCGCGCGGCGGGCGGCACCGTGCGGGCCAGCACGGCTTCCCAGGCGATCCGGCATGCCAGCAAATCGGACAGCCGGGGATCCTCCTGCCCGGCCGGCACTTTCTGCCAGCCCACGTAAGCGCACCAGGCGGCCCATCCATTGATCGAAAGCAGCAACGCCTCGAAATACGCCTGCCAGACCGGAGCCTCGAGCTGAAGTTCGTCCAGCGCCCAACGCAGGGCATCTTCCGCCCGCGAGGGCATTTGCCGCATCTGCGCGATCAATCCCGGCAGCCCCATTCTCGAGCCCTGGCCATGATCGCCGATCATGCTTTCACGCCAGAAGCTGTAGAGCGAGGGGCTGCCCGAGGCACGCCAATCCGCCTGGTGACGATCAAAGTACGCCGCACAGGCCTGGCTCAACTGGAATACGATGGCCTCGCGCCAGGGCCAGCGCTGGTTTTCCTGCGCGGCATCATCGAGCAGGTCGACCAGCAAGGGCGCGCGGCGCGCGCCGGGCCGCCCGGACAATGACGCGATACAGCGCTCGGCCGTGACATGGCACGCTTCGTGCGCAGCCTGGGCCCGCAGCGCCGCCTCGAGATCCGCGCGCGTGATTTGCCCGGCGGAGCACTTCCGCTGGATGTAATCCCGCTGAGGAAACACGTGGAAGTCCCCCAGCACCGCCAGCCGCGCCGCCACCTGGCGGATCGGCTGATCGATCCGCCGCCAGTGGGGATTGACCGCCACCGCCTGATCCAGCGGCCAGGCCGGCATGATGCGGGCGCAAGCGCCCTGGACGGCATCCTTCAAGGCCTCGTCATTCTGGATTTCAGTTGTCACAAAAACCTCTTCCGATGATTCCGGGGTTGCGGGAATGGCGCTCATGATCCGGACTTCCCAAAGGCCGACTCACCCGGATTCCAGGCCTGGCTCCGGGCCGCATGCCCGCCGCCCGCCCAGCGCACGGGCCACAGCTTCAACACCCAATAGGTGTAGCCTTCGTCCATATAGAAGCCCGAATACACCCAGCGGCGCAGCGTCACGACCGATTGCGGACGGATCTGAAAAGCCACCATCGCGAGGTACATGGCACTCATGCCCACCAAGGCGACGATCCCGGCGGGAGCCAGCGGATCATTGTCCGTCCCGACCGGCGCATGATCGACGAGCACTGCGGCGAGGGTCAGGAACAAAGCCATCCCGAGCGCGGCGAGCACTCTCGCCATGACGGCTCCGGAACGATCGGCGCCGGCTTCAGGCACCCACAGGATCGGCGCCCAGGCAAGCGCCAGCACGGCGCTCCACCACCACGGCCAGGCCTCGAGCCCGACAGCCCCACGCAGCAGGAATACGATCCCCAAGGCAACGGGCACGGCGATGATCATGCTGAAGCCCGAATTGCGGGCCTCTCCCGTCAGGAGCTTGCGTTCGCATTCCCCGACCGTGCTGGACGCATTGAGGAAGTTGTGCGCCTTGTACAAAGAGTGGCCAAGCAGATGCAGCGCCGCGAACAGGTACAGACCCAGGCCGCACTCCAGCAGCATGAAACCCATCTGCGCGATCGTGGACCAGGCCAGATGCACTTTCTGGCTGACGCGGGTCAGCAGGACCATGCCGGCCACCATCGCCGACACCAGCCCGAACACGACCAGCAGCCAGCGGGCGGCGAGCGAAACACCCAGCAAGGGGGCGAACAAGACCAGCACATACCCTCCCAGATTCACGACCCCGGCATGCAGCAGCGCCGATACCGGTGTGGGCGCTTCCATCACCTGGGCCAGCCAGCCGTGAACCGGCATCAGCGCGGTGCGCGCGATGACCGCCAGAGCCAGGCAGACCCCGCTCCAGGCCAGCGTTCCGGAAGCATGGCCCGCGGCGATGTGATCCCACAGCACGGAGAAGGATCCGCTCCCCGTCTCGGACCACGCCAGCGCGGCGGCCACGACCAGCAGCAGATCGGCCACGCGATCCGTCACGCGCTTTTTGTGCGCGGCGAGCAATGCGAAGGGCCGGTCGGCGTAGAAACACAGCAGAGGATGCATGGCGCCGCCGATGGCGGCCCAGGCGGCGATCAGGACAACCCAATGATTGGCCAGGAGCAGCAGATGCACGGCCGCCAGCACGGCCGTCAGCGCGCCGATGTAGACCGGCTGCCGCGCTTCGCCCTGAAGGTGATTGGAAGAGTAGACACCGATCGCAGTGCCCAGCAACTGCACCAGCAGACTGACCCAGGCCCCGAACGTATTCACGGCCAGCCAGTCGCCCAGACCCGGCTGGATGATGCCGCGCGCTTCGGGGACGGACAGCTGCGTCGCCAGCCCAAGCAAGGCACACAGCAGCGCGGCGAATGTGAGCGCGTTGGATCGTTTCCACAGGCGGTCGACCGGAGCCTGGCTGCGCCATGACGATGCCGCGGCCACCGCCATCAGCAGCACGGGCGCCAGCGCCAGCATGAAATTCAATTCACTCAAATGATTCAACACGGGAAACCCCCAGAAGTATCTTTCTGTCTCACACCAGCCACCACGCATCTTTCGGAGAGGTCATGGCCGGGCGGAAAACGGTAACCGTATTCTTGAAGTTTTCGTATGTTCTGTAAATTACATTTATAATATTGAAAGGTTCTATAAAAAAGAACGATGGACATCAACCAGCTCAACTTCAAGCACCTGTTCTACTTCTGGCGCGTGGCCAAAGAAGGCTCCCTGACGCGCGCGGCCGAACAGATCCATACCTCCCAGTCCGCGCTCTCGACGCAGATCCGGCAACTGGAGAGCCGCCTGGGCATGCCTTTGTTCGATCGCCAAGGGCGCCATATGGACCTCACGGCGACGGGCCAGCAGGTCTTCGCCTACGCCGAAAACATCTTCGCGCTGGGCGAACAGATGCTCGGATGGCTCGACGGCCGGGATGAGGGCACGACCCGCGTCCGCGTGGGCAGCGTGTCGACCATGTCGCGGAATTTCCAGGTCAACTGGCTGCGCCCTCTGCTGCGCAACCCGACTATCGTGCTGTCGGTGGATTCCGGATCGCTGGAAACCCTGGTGGAACGTCTCCTGCGCCATCAGCTGGACGTCGTGCTCGCCAACGAGCCCGTTCCTTCCGACCCGACCCGTCCGACGTCCTCGCGATTCCTTGGCAGCCAGGTCATTTCCCTGGTTGGCCGGGCCGACCGCTGGGCGGGGACCGCGCTACGGGTACCGCAAGACCTGGATGCCGTCGAGATGGCCATGCCCAGCGTACGCCACAGCGTGCGCCTGCAATTCGATGCCCTGTGTTTTTCGGCCGGTGTGCAGCCCAGGCTGCGCGCCGAGGTCGACGACATGACCATGCTGCGCCTGATCGCCCGGGACAGCGGCTGGATCACGGTATTGCCGGAAGTGGTCGTGCAGGACGAACTGCACTCGGGCGAACTGGTGCATGTCGGCGAATCCTCGCAGCTGACGGAACATTTCTATGCCATCACGGTCCGCCACGGCCACCTGGCGGGACCGCTCAATCAACTGCTTTCACGCGAGGCGGCCGGCGACATCTTCACCGACGCCCCCGCCCCCATTCAACTTTGAAGGACTCCACCGTGTTCCCTCGACGACTGACCGACGGCTACCGCTCTTTTCTGCGCGGCCGGCTCGCAACCGAACGCGCACGCTACCTCGAACTGGCCGAAAAAGGACAGAGCCCCGATACCATGGTGATCAGCTGCGGCGATTCCCGCGTGGCCCCCGAAACCATTTTCGACGCGGGCCCGGGCGAAATGTTCGTGGTACGCAATATCGCCGGCATCGTGCCTCCATGCGATGAAAATCCGGAAGCCGCTTTCCACGGCACCAGCGCCTGCGTGGAATTCGGTGTCAACGCGCTCGAAGTCGGTCACATCGTGGTCATGGGGCATGCCAGCTGCGGCGGGATATACGCCTATGCGAACAAGGCCGCCCCCCTGTCCAGACGCGATTTCATCGGCAAATGGATGTCCCAGATCAAGCCTGTGGCCGACGCGGTCGGCCCCTGCACGGGCGACCGCGCCGAATGGATCCGCCGGATGGAATGGGGCGTGGTGGAATACAGCATGCGCAACCTGATGACCTTCCCCGCCGTGCGCGAACGCGTCGAGGCCGGGAAACTGGCCATTCACGGCGCATATTTCGGCGTCGCGACGGGCGTGCTGTTCGTGCGCGACCCGGCGACCGGCCGCTTCGAGCCCTACGCCGAGTCCTGATCCGGATTCCGGCGCCAGTCCAGCGTCCACCGCCCGCTGCGCACATTCTGCAGCCACAGCAGGCAGGTCTGGGTCTTGGCGTCGGTGAGCGCGCCATCGCGACAGGCCGTGAACACGGCCTCGTCGGACAGAATGCGGACATCCAGGAACTCGTCGGCGTCCAGGCGCCGTTCGCCGGCCCTCAGGGCCCGGGCGAAAAACACGTGGATGATCTCGGTGGAATAAGCGATGGCCAGATGCATGCCGCCGGCATGAGCCCATTCCACAGCCGTGTAGCCGGTTTCCTCCCGCAGCTCGCGCCGGGCGCAGGCCCAGGGATCCTCGCCAGGATCGAGCTTGCCGGCCGGGAACTCCGTCATGACGCGGCCCACGGGATAGCGGAACTGGCGCTCGACCAGCACGCGACGATCATCCAGCAAGGGGATCACCACCACCGCGCCCGGATGCACGATGTACTCGCGCGTCGAGACGCCGCCGTCTGGCATCAGCACCGTATCGCGGCGCGCCTTCAGGAAATCGCCCTCGCACAGGGTTTCACTGTGAAGCAGGGTCTCGATCAGATGGGTGTCCGCGGTGTCTGTCATGGGAAGCTCGGCGTCGGGAAGTCAGCGGTCGCGCAGCCAGTCCTCGGCACTGGACTCGGGTCCGGGATATCCGATGAAGTAGCCCTGGCCGCAGTCGCACCCCATGCCCCGTAAAAGGTCCAGCGTTTCCTGCGTCTCGATGCCCTCGGCGATCACCATCAGGCCCAGCGTGTGGCTCATCTCGATGATGGAGCGCACGATGGCACGCATATCGGTATCGGCGGCCATGCCCGCCACGAAGGACTGGTCGATCTTCAGCGCATTGACGGGCAAGCGGTTCAGGTAGGCGAACGAGGAATAGCCGGTGCCGAAATCGTCGATCGACAATCGCACCCCCAGGGCGCTCAGGGCATGCAGGGTTTCCAGCGCCCGGGCGGGATCGGCCATGATGGCGCTTTCCGTGACTTCGAGTTCCAGCAGGGCGGGGGCCAATCCGTGACGCCGCAAGGCGTCCCCGACCTGGCCGGGGAAATGGCCGTCCAGCAGGTTCCGGGCGGACACGTTCACCGCCATGCCGACCCCGGGATGGACGGCCTGCAGCCTGGCGCAACAGGCCACCGCCTGATCCACGACCCAGAGCGTGAAGGGATGGATCAGGTCGCTGACCTCGATGACGGGAATGAACCGGCTCGGTGGAATCATCCCACGCTCGGGATGCGCCCAGCGGGTCAGGGCCTCGAAACCCATCGGCCCGCCCGGGACACCCGGCCCGCCGTTCAGGAATATCTTGGGCTGCAGATGCAGCAGGAACTGGCCTTGCGCCAGCGCCGTGCGCAACTCGCCGCGCAGCAGCAGACGATCGTGGACGCTGGCGCGGTCCTGGGGATTGAACACGGTGATCCCCAGGCCGTCGCGCTTGGCCCGGCGCATCGCGGTGTCGGCGCAGCGGATCAGTTCATCCGGCTCGCGGGCGTGCACGGGATGCATGGCCAGGCCGAAGCTGCAGCTGATCCGGATCTGCAGATCATTCAGCGCGAACGGATCGCGCAGCGCGGCCAGCAGGGCGCGCACCTGTTCCTGGGCCTGAGCCTCATCCCCCGTGTCCAACAGGAAGGCGAATTCGTCGCTGCCCAGCCGGGCCAGCGTGCAGGCCGGTCCCAGCATCCCCTGGAGCCGCTGGGCGACCGCCTGGAGCAGCCGGTCGCCCGCATCGTGCCCCAAAGCCTCGTTGACCTCTTTGAAGCCGTCCAGATTGGACATGACCAGAGTCCAGTGCGCATCGGGGGCCTGTGCGGAACGCGACTGCAGGCGACGCAGGATGTCGCCCCGGTTCAGCAGCCCCGTCAGGGGGTCATGGGCGGCCTGATAGGCCAGCGCCCGCTGCTGCGCCCGGCGCTCGCTGATGTCCAGGAAAGTCACCAGGCAGAACTCCAGCCGGCCGTCCTGCCAGATCGGATAGGACCAGTACTCGACCGGGAAGCACGAGCCGTCGCGACGCCACAGAACCTCGTCGTCCACATGAATCCCACGGCCCTCTTCGAGGGCCAGATGCATGCGGCATTCTTCGAGGGGGTAGGGACGGCCATCTTCGTGCTGATAGTGGATCAGGCTGTGGAAGTGCTGTCCCACCAGTTGATCGGGATGGTCGTACCCCAGCAGGTGCGAGCAGGCCTGGTTGGCGAAGATGCAGCGTCCCGTCGCGTCCAGCCCGTAGATGGCCTCCGCCGTGACATCCATCAGCTGGCTGATCAGGCGTTCGCGTTCCCGCAGCCCCCGGCTCAGCGTTTCCTGCTCGGTCAGATCATGAATGACCAGCACATGCGCCATCTGGCCGGTGAACATGAGGGACAGGCTGCGGACCTCGACGAGCAGGGGCTGGCCGTCCCCCCGGCGATGGCGCTCATAGGAGAAGGCGGTGTCCGGCTGGTGATCGGGCACCTCGATGCGCAAATCATCGAGCGTCAGATTCAGGAACTGATCCCGGTCGTAGCCATAGCGCCGCATCGCCTCGTCGTTGACGGCCAGGAACCGGCCGCTGTCCAGGCTGAGGACCATCATGGGATTGGGACTGCCTTCGAACAGCAGGCGGTAGCTTTGCTCGGACTGCGCCAATGAGCGCTGATACGCCTGGAGCGCATCAGCCATGTCGTCGAACTGCTGGCCAATTTCCCGCATGTCCCGCCCCTGCAGCTGGTCGGCCACACGCCCGGAAAAATCCTGGGCCGCCAGCCGGCGCACGGCCTCGCGCAGATGCTGCAGACTGCGCCCGGCCGCCAGCTGCATCAGATTCCAGGCGGCCAGTGCGGCCACGCACAACAGGAGCACGGTGACGATCACTCCCACCCAGAGGGCGCGGCGCGCTTCGGCGTAAAGCACCGATTCCGGTATCTCGTACAGCACGGACAATCCGTGAGGATCCCCATGTGGCCCCGCCGTCATGGACAGGGAGACCCAGCGGTCGCCACGGGTGTCCGCATAAGTGCCGCGCACCAGGCCCGTCACCCCTGAGGGATGCGGACTCAGCCGTTCGCCCAGATGGCTGATGCCGCTCGGCAAACGCTGCAACACATGCCCGTCACGATCCAGAATCCACAGACGGGCGCCGGGAATCAGGTCGGGCATGGCCGCGCCCGCGCGCAGATGGTTCAGGTCGAGGGCGCCGAACACCACCCCGCTGTCGCCACCGGACTCTCCGGGGACTCGCAACGCCAGCACCAGGGTGGGCACCTTGGACAAGCGTCCAATGATGAAACCGCCCAAGGCCACGTCAGGCTGCTGCAGGGCCTGGCGGAAATAGTCCCGGTCGCCCAGATAGGAACCTTGGGGATTCGGGTCGATCAGCCCCGAGCAGACCTGGTAGCCATGGGCGCCGATCACGGCCAGATTCACGTAGCGCGGCAGGCGGCCCAGCAGGGATCTCAGGTAGCCGCGGCATTCCCCCCAGCGCTGCTGGCGCAGGACGGGGGAATCCGCCAGGGTCCGGAGCACATCGCCGGCGTCATTGATCAGGGCGCGATCATAAGCGGCTGTCGTGCTGACCAGGTTTTCGGCCGCCCGGTCGCTATTGTCCATCAGCCCGCGATACTGATACCAGACGTAGTAGACCAGACCGCAGAGCATGGGCACGACAACGACGAGAACAGCCAGAAACAGGCGTGCCTGGAGGCTGTCGAACCATCCTGTGCGCAGACGCTTGCCGCGAAAATCGGACAACCCTTGCCTCCCTGCGTATCGTGTCCGGCGTCAGGAAAATGCCGTCAGGAAGAAATATACACGGAACCGGCGGAAATCAATCCGCCGAAAAAAGGCCGGTGGCCGCAGGATCATTGCCCGGGCCTAAAATGATCTTCCACTTCTCAATCATAAACACCTCGGATTTCCGATGTTCTCATTCGCCCCCCGGACCTACGCCAGCAAGGCGGAACACTACGCCGACCTCGTCACTCAGGCGCGCGGCCTGATCGCCCATGAGCCCGACTTGATCGCCAACGCAGCCAACTTCAGCGCCCTGGTGTTCGACAGCCTGCCGCAACTGAACTGGGCGGGCTTCTATTTGTATGACGGCGCGGAACTGGTGGTCGGTCCCTTCCAGGGCAAGCCCGCCTGCATCCGCATCGCGCTTGGCGCGGGCGTCTGCGGCACCGCCGCGCAGACCCGACAGACCCAGGTCGTCCGCGACGTCAACGCGTTCTCGGGACACATCCCCTGCGACTCCGCCTCGCAATCGGAAATCGTCGTGCCGCTGGTGCGCGCTGACGGATCGCTGCTGGGTGTGTGGGATGTCGACAGCCCAGTCACGGACCGCTTCGACGAGGACGACCGGCGCGGGATGGAAGCCCTGTGCCGGGTCTTCATGGACCACCTGGAAGGTCGGGACTGAACGCGGGCGGGGACGGAGGTCCGCCCCTCCCCTCATCGGCGCCGCCGTCGGACTGTCGGAATCACATCGCCTCGATGCGCTCCGCGATGGCACGGCCCATCCCGGTCGTGTCCGCCGAACCGCCCAGGTCGCGGGTGCGCGGCCCATGCTCCAGCGTCCACTCGATGGCCGCCATCAGTTCACCGGCAGCCGCCCGGCAGCCGTCGTCACGCTCACCGAGAAATTCCAGCATCATCTGGGCCGACCAGATCATGCCCACCGGATTGGCGATGTTCTGCCCGTAGATGTCGGGCGCCGACCCGTGCACCGGCTCGAACAGCGAGGGATGGCGCCGTTCGGGATTCAGGTTGGCGGACGGCGCGATGCCGATCGTACCGGTGCAGGCCGGCCCCAGGTCGGACAGGATGTCGCCGAACAGGTTCGAAGCCACCACCACATCGAAACGTTGCGGCTGCAGCACGAACCGTGCGCACAGGATGTCGATGTGGTGCTTGTCCCAGGCCACGTCGGGATAGTGCGCCGCCATCTCCTGGAGCCGCTCGTCCCAGTACGGCATGCTGATGGCCACGCCGTTGGACTTCGTCGCCGAGGTCAGCGCGCGCCGGGGCCGGCGCTGCGCGAGTTCGAAAGCGTATTTCAGGACACGATCGATCCCGTGACGGGAAAAGACCGATTCCTGGATCACGATCTCGCGCTCGGTGCCCGCGTACATCCGGCCGCCCAGATCGGTGTATTCGCCTTCGGTGTTCTCCCGCACCACCAGGAAATCGATCTCGCCCGGACGGCGGCCCGCCAGAGGCGCCGGGACACCGGGCATCTGCCGCACGGGCCGCAGGTTGATGTACTGGTCGAACTCCCGGCGGAATTTCAACAGCGACCCCCACAGGGACACGTGATCGGGCACCACGTCGGGCCAGCCCACCGCCCCGAACAGGATCGCGTCGAACCCGCGCAGCTGCTCGAACCAGTCGGCAGGCAGCATGTCACCGTGCCGCTGCCAATATTCGGCGCAGGCCCAGTCCAGATGCTCGAACCGCAGGTCCAGGCCGTGGCGCCGCCGCAGGACGTTCAGCGTGCGCAGGGCTTCAGGCATGACTTCCCTGCCGATCCCGTCCCCGGGAATCACGGCGATGTTGAATGTGTGCATGATGTCGTATGAGTCAAGAGTCATCGGAAGGCGGCGGATGCCGCCCCGTTCAGGCGTCGCGATCGGCACCCCAGTCGAACAGGAGCCGGAGTGCGTTGCGGTCGCCCTGGCCGTCCAGGCAGGCCAGCGCCAGCATCAGGCGCATGCGCGCCTTGCGCGCGGACAGGCCGCTGACCCCCAGGGCGCCAGCCTCCTGCAGACTGTGCAGCGAGCCTGGATATTCATAGCAGGGCAGGACCGCTCCATGCAGCGCGGCGCTGCACACCAGCACCGAGATGCCGGCTCGCGCGGCCCGCTCGACTTCGGGCACCCAGGCGGGAGGCACCTGCCCCCGCCCTGTCCCTTCCAGCACGATCCCCGGCACACGTGCCTCGACCAGTGCGCGCAGCGCCAAAGGGCTTGCCCCCAGGCTGGCGGCCACGATCTCGACCTGAGGCAAGGCGCCAGGCGGGGCTTGCAACAGCGGCTGGCGCCGGGGCTGCTGATAGATCCGCACGTCCTCGCCATCGACGAAACCCAGACAGCCCAGACCCGGGGACTCGAAACCGTTGAGCTGGAAGCTGCTGGTCTTGCGCACGAACGCGGCCGCATGGACAGTTTCGTTGAAGACCACCAGCACGCCCAGGCCCCGGCACAGAGGCGAGGCGGCGGTCCGGATGGCATCGCGCAAGTTCGTATAGGCGTCGGTGCCCGGCGCATGCGGCACGCGCTGAGAGCCCGTGACGACGAGGACGACGTTCCGCGTGCGCACTCCGCACTCCAGGAAATAGGCGGTGTCCTCCAGGGTGTCGGTGCCGTGGGTGACGACGATGCCGTCGACCCCGCCCCCGTCGACCAGGCGCTGGCATTCGGCGCGCAGCGCCTGGAGGTCTTCCGGCAGCAGGGCGTTGCTGGCCTTCTGGAACAAGGACCGCGCCTCGACCCGTATGTCCTCGACTCCAGGCACCTGGCGCATCAGGTCCGCGCCCGGCAGCGCGCCCGCGATGTTGCGGCCTTCAGGACCGGGCCTGCTGGCGATGGTCCCGCCCGTGGACAGCACGACGACGTGCTTCATGCGGCGTCGACCGGCAGGACGCGTTCCAGCAGGACGCGGCGGCAGTCCATCTCGAATTCCATGTCCACGACAGGCGGCCGCACGAAATGCCAGGTCAGGCCCAGGCGCATGGCGCCCCGGCGCGCGAACTCTTCTTCCAGGAAGGGATGCGGGTCGTGCACGATGTAGAGTTGCGATCCGGTGCAGTCGTCCCAGCCATACCCCAGCACCCGCATGCGCCGCTCCATTTCGCCGAGCACCCAGCGGGCCTTCTTGCGCATGCCCTCGGGCGAGATGTCCCGATAGGCGATCAGGTGATCCTTGTAGTTGGCATGACCCTCGGGCACCTCGCTGCTGCCGGCAATGACGAAACTGCGCTCATCAGCCTGACTGGGCACGGTGTAGCTGAACGCGTGAAAGGATGGTACGGCGGGCGAATCCACTTGCGGGCAGACGTTGCTGCGCGGCACGGGGTTGACCCGGTCGTCGGCAATCCCCCAGGCCCGCAACGTGCCGACGTATTCGGCGTTGAAGCGCGCGAAACCTTCCTCGCTGAACTGCCCGGGCGAGCGCAGTTCGCAGCCGCACAGGGCGGTCAGGGGGCGATCCTCGGCTCGCAGCAGCCGCGCGATACGCTCGAAACCCTCGGCCAGCGGGACGGGGCGGGCGAAGACGGCGCGGCGGATCGCATGGCCCGGCATCGCGGCGGCGCCGCCCGAATACTGCATGACGCCGCTGGGCACGTAGCGGTAATTGCCCGCGGCAAAGATTTCGGCCTGTTCCATCGGGGGATTCTCCATTCGGGGCGCGGCGCCCGGCCCTGCGGCCGGGCGCGCGGGGATCAATACAGCAAGTTGGGCAAGGTCAGGCTGAACCAGGGCACGTAGGTAATGACGATCAGCGCGACGAGCATCAGGCCGATGGTCGGCAGCGCCGCCCGGAACACCTGAAACAGCGTCATTCCCGAAATCGTCATGGCGACGAACAGGTTCAGCCCGACCGGAGGCGTCAGCATGCCGACCGACAGGTTCACCAGCGTGATGATGCCGAAATGGATGGCGTCCACGCCGACCTGGGCGGCGATCGGCTGCATCAGCGGCGCCAGCACGATGATGGCCGACGCGCTGTCCAGGAACATGCCCGCGACCAGCATGATCAGGTTGAACAGCATCAGGATCACGATCGGCGAATCCGTCCCGGCCAGAACTTCGGTGGCCAGCTTGGTCGGCGCGCCGGTGCTGGCCAGGATCCAGGAAAAAGCCGAGGCGCCCGCCGTGATCAGCAGCAGGGTGCCGGACAGTACGCCGGTGTTGCGCAGAATGGTCAGCGTGGCCGGCAGCGAGATCGTGCGATAGATCACCGCGCCCACGAACCAGCCATACAAGCAGGCGGCGGCCGCCGATTCCGTCGGCGTGAACAGGCCGGTGTAGATGCCGCCCAGCAGCAGCACGGGCAGACCCATCCCCCACAGCGACCGGCTCACGGCTTCCCAGATCTGCTTCAGGCTGGGAAAGGGCTCGCGCGGATAGCGGCGCAGGGTCGCATACCAGCAGCAGTACGTGATCAGCAGCGTCGCAATCAGGATGGCCGGCAGCACGCCCGCGGCGAACAGCTTGCCCACCGAGGATCCTGTGACCGAACCATAGATGATCAGGGCGATGCTGGGCGGCACGATCGGACCCAGCGTACCGGCCGTCGTAATCAGGCCAATGGCGAAGAACTTGTTGTAGCCGGCGGCCACCAGCGCCGGAAACATGATGCTGCCGATGGCGATCACGGTCGCGGGACTGGACCCCGAGATCGAACCGAAAAACAGGCAGGCCAGCACGGTGGCGGCGGCCAGACCGCCGGGCAGCCAGCCGATCAGGGCGCGTGCCAGGCCGATGAGGCGATCCGACAGACCGCCGATGCGCATCAGCTCGGCCGCCAGGATGAAGAAGGGGATGGACATCAGGGAGAAGTTGTTCATCCCCGAGAACATGCGCAGAGGCACGACCAGCGGGTCGATCGTGCCGAAGCCTTTGAGTGCCAGCGCCACGGCCAGCGACAAAGAGGCGAAGATCGGCAGACCGAACAGCAGCAGCGCGAAGAAAATGGGAACCAGGGCGGCAATCATGGGATTTCTCTATCCGTTCGTATGAATGTGCGGGACCGGGACGGCGCGGACGCCGCGCTCAGCCCGCCGAGCTCATGTCGATGGCCAGGGGCTGGTATTCCTTGCCCGTGAGCATGCTCCACAGGATCCACAGATAGCGCAGACCCATGAAAGTGCCCGAGACCGGGATGATCATGTAGACGTACCCGACCGGGATGCGCATGGCCGGAGACAACTGGTTCATGTTCAGCGTGTTGATCGCCAGGCGCCCCCCGTAATAGACCAGGACCGCGGCGAACGCCAGGCCCAGAATGCTCGCCAGGTAGCGCAGCACCCGGGCCAGCCGGGGCCCCACCATCAGAGGCAGGACCTCGACGCAGATATGCGCCGCGTAGCGCACGCCCATGCTGCAGGTCAGGAAGCTCATCATGATGAGCGTGTACAGCACGGTCTCCTCGGACCAGTACAGCGAGTTGTTGAACACGTAGCGCGCGATGACCTGGACGATGGCCACGCAGGTGGCCACCAGCATCAGCACGATCATGGCGAACGACTCGACGCGGTCGAGGCACCGGTTGATTCCCGCAAGCATGGGCGTCTCCTGGAGGGGATCTGGATCAGCTCACTGCGGCGGCCTTGACCGCGCGCTGCAACAGTTCCGGCGTGATGTTGGCCTCGAACTGCTTGTAGATCGGCGCGGAGCTCTCGATGAATTTCTGGCGCCCCTCTTCCGTGAGCTCGACGATCTGGATCTGGCCCCTGATCTTCTCCAGGATCTGGCTCTCGTCCTGCTTGGTCAGTTCGCGTCCGTAGTCTCGCGCGACGTCGAAGGCATCGGCCACGACCTTCTGCAGATCCGCCGGCAGGGATTCCCAGGCAGCCTTGTTCATCACAGCGGCGTAGGTGTGATAGGCGTGGCCGGTCAAGGTCATGTATTTCTGGACTTCGTAGAACTTCATCGAGTCGATGTTGGCGAGCGGGTTTTCCTGCCCTTCGACCACGCCCTGCTGCAGACCGTTGTAGACCTCGGTGTACGCCATGGCCGTGGGATTGGCGCCCCAGGCGCGGTAAGTGGCCAGGATGGTCGGCGCCTGCAGCGTGCGCATCTTGATGTTCTTCAAATCCGCAGGCTGATTGATTTCGCGGATGTTGTTGGTGATGTTGCGGAACCCGGCACCCCAGTAGTTCACGCCGTGCAGATTGCTTTTTTCCAGTGTGCCCAGCAGCTCGCGGCCCACTTCGCCGTCCAGCAGTTGCTTCATCGACTGCTCGCCCTTGATCAGGTAGGGCAGGTCGAACAGGAACATCTTGGGCTCGAAATTGGCCAGGTTGCCGGTCGGCGGGATCGCGATATGCACCAGACCCATCTGAGTCTGCTCGATGATTTCGACGTCGCCGCCCAGTTGCGCGGCGGGCCGGACGTTGATTTCAATGCGGCCGTTGGAGTTCTTCTCGACCTCTTCCTTGAACTTGACCGCGGCGCGCGCATTGGGCGTCTGCTCGGTCAGCACGTGGGCGAAGGTAAAGGTGTAGTCCGCGGCATGGGCCAGCGAAACGCTGACCAGGGCGCCGGCGATGCCGAGGGAAAGTTTGCCGATTGGGAAACGGATCATGTCTCACTCCTTGTCTGTCTATCGAGGGGTCAAGAAAAAAATGAAAAACTCACTGCGGGAAATACGGAGAACCCAGTATGTCGAGGGGTTTCCCCAGATGAGATTCGATCAGCAGCGCGGCGGCCAGCAGACGCTCCTCGGCCCCCGGCGGAGCCATCAGTTGCAGCCCGACCGGCATGCCCTGGGCATCCAGCCCGATCGGCAGCGTCAGCGCGCACAGCCCCAGCAGATTGGCCATGCTGGTATTGCGCAGCACCATCATGTTGGCGCGACGATAGGCTTCGGGGTCCTGGATCGCGTCCAGACGCGGAGGCGTGATGGCCACGGTGGGTGTCGCCAGCACGTCGGCCATGTCAAAAACGGGCAAGGCCCGCCGCGCGGCCTCTCGCAAGGCGCGCACGCGCAGCAGGTAATCGACCGAGGACAGGGACTCGGCGCCCTCGACGCGCAGCCGCACCACGGGATCCAGGCGTTCCATCCGGCCAGGCAGTTCGGCCTTCAGAAAGGCGCAGAGCTCGGAAGCCGCCAGGCCGCCCTGGCGGAAAATCGAATAGGCCTCGTCGCAACCGGGCAGTTCGACACCGCGCACGGACGCGCCCAGGACCGCCAGCCGGCTCATGGCCCGCTCATAAACTTCCACGATGGCGGGATCGGCCTCGTCCAGGAAAAACACATCCGCCCGCCCCAGGCGCAGACTGGACATCGCAGCCGGCACCACGATCGGTGCCGAGGCCCGGCCCAGAATCCCCTCAATGGCCCGGAAGCCAAACGCCAGATCCTCCACCGAGCGCGCCAGGATACCCGGCGTATCCAGACTGGGGGACAGGGGGACGATGCCTTCCAGCGGCCAACGGCCATGCGTCGGCTTCAGGCCCGCCTGACCGGTGACCGAAGCGGGAATGCGCACGGAGCCGGCTGTATCGGTTCCCAGCGCCAGCACGGCGGAGCCCTGCGCCAGCGAAACGCCCGCGCCAGAACTGGATCCCCCCGGGATGCGATGCTCTTCGGCCTTCCAGGGATTGCGCGGCGTGCCCCAGTGGGCGTTCATGCCGATGCCGCCGAATGCGAATTCCACCGTGTGGGTCTTCCCCATGACCGGGGCCATCTGGCGCTCCAGCCCGGCCATCAGGGGGCCGGGCCGCTCCCAGTCCGGTCCCAGGGACGCGGCAGAACCGGCGAAGGTGGGCAGGCCGCGCACGGCATACAGGTCCTTGACCGACACGGGCAAGCCCATGAGCGGCCCAAGATCGACGCCACGCGCCAGCAGTTGGTCCGCCAGGCTCGCCGTGGCGGCAGCACCTTCGCCGTTCCAGGTCTTGTAGGCCCGCAGGGTCGATTCACGCTGGCGATGGTTTTCCTCGCAGCAACGCGCCAGGTCGGCCGCCGACCATTCTCCCCGGCGCAGGCCGCCGCTCAGTTGCTCGAGAGAAAGACGCGTCAGATCCATGGAAGCCCCCTTGCCTATTGCGTGTCACGGTCCGGACATGGATGCCGCCGGCCGCGACGTTTTCGATTCTGGGGGGACTATATAAAGAAGCTTCCCGGTCTACAATTCCCATACTGTTAAAACAGTTTTTACGAAACATGAAAGAAAACCTGACCATCGACGCCCTGCGGGTGTTCTGCGAAGCGGCCCGTCATCAGAGCTTTTCACAGGCGGCGCGGATGATCGGCAGCTCGCCCGCCTATGTGACGAAACACATCAAGCTCCTGGAATCCGAACTGGACACGCTCCTGTTCCACCGCACCACCCGCCAGGTCACGCTCACCGAACAGGGCGAACAGGCCCATGCCATGGCCTTGCAGATCCTGCAGGACGTGGAACGGCTGCACGACCGGATCGCCCAATTCAAGAGCGAGCCACGGGGCACACTGCGGATCTCGACCAGCATGGGCTTCGGTCGCCAGGTCGTGGCCCCCGCGCTGGCCGGCTTTTCCCTGCGCTACCCCGCCATCCAGGTCAAGCTGGACATCCTCGATCAATTGGTCAACATGACCAAGGAGCAATACGATCTGGACATCCGTATCGGGGACATGATCGATCCGAACTACATCGCGCGCCATCTGGCGGACAACCACCGCATCCTGTGCGCCGCCCCTTCCTACCTGGAGCGGCACGGCCGGCCCCGCAGGCTGCAGGATCTCTCCCGTCACAACTGCCTGATCGTGCGCGAACGCGACCATCCGGTCGGCATCTGGGCCCTGTCGTGCAAGGACGTCATCACCAACGTCAAGGTCGACGGCTCCCTGATCACCAACAACGGCGAGATCGCGCTGGCCTGGTCCCTGGCGGGCCATGGCATCGTCCTGCGTTCGCTCTGGGACACGCGCCGTCACCTGGAAACGGGCGCCCTCGTCCATATCCTGCCAAGCTACCGGCAGAACGCCGGCATCTGGGCGGTCTACCCGCAAAAGCTGGACAATTCCGCCAAGGTCAAAGCCTGCATCGAACACCTGCAGGCGTATTTCTCGCACCGGGCATCGGACACCCTGGCCGACGCCCCTCCCTACCAATCCAGCGGCAGGGAAACCCGTGCGCCCACGCCGTAGTCGCCGGACGTCAGGTCGCGGTTCGTTTCCAGGCGCACCCGAAGGTGCGGGCCATAGCGAAAACCATGGACCAGGCCGACCCGTTTGTCCAGGCCGCCCGCCGCGTCCACCCGCCGTTCGAACGAACCGCTGAACGAACCCCAGCGCCCCGCGGCCAGATCCAGCTGCCACTGGTTGCTGACGCAGTCGCAGCCAGCGTGGCCGCTGCCGTACGCGGCCAGGTCGGCATAGCCATTCCCCTGCCGCGCGTTCACCCAGGACAGGTCCCAGCCCGGATGCAAGCCCAGGGTATAGCCCAGTTGGCGGCGCCAGCCCTGGGACAGCGGGCGCTGCGAGCCGGATACCCCGAACCGCCAGGCGCCCGCGTCTCCCATGGAATAATCACCGCCGACGCCCAGCGCCGTCAGGCCCAGGGTGCGCTGCAGGCGCGAGGCGAGGATCAGGTCGCCGTCCAGAGCGTAGCGCGTGCTTGCATCGACCGCGACCGGCCCATACGCCAGGTCGCCTTCGGCCGCCGATCGGCTTGCCTGCCCGTCCAGGGCGCCGGCCACCACGGAGTAGTCCCAGGCCCCGGCGGGCAGGCGATCCTGGGTGACGGACCGGGCCAGGCCTACCCCGGCAAGATGCACGGACCGCCCCCAGCCGGGTGCGCCGGACGCCGTATTGCCCAGGGTCAGGCGGTACCCGGCGGAACTGCGGTAGCGCCAATTCCGCGCGCCCAATGACCAGGCATCCAGGCCCGTGGAAGGCAGCGTGCCGAGTCTGTCCGGCGGTTCGGCCGGGTCGGCGGCCGTACCGAACCAGCGCAGGCCGACTCCGTCCGGCCGGTAGCGGTAGCCTTCCGCGTGACCGTCCAGGAACAGCAAGTCGTAGCGGATTCCCGGATCCGTCGCCGTGCCGAACGCATCCGCGTCCGGGGCCACATCGGACGGCACGTCGCGAGGCACTTCGGGCACGGCATAGCGCTGGGGAGCCAGATCGATGAGCGCCGGATCCGGGTCGGCCGCCTGCCAGGCGCGGGCCGGCACGAGGCCGGCGCCGCACAGCAGGACCGAAACGGCAAACGGCCGGATGAACCTATTCATGAAACGACGCGCAAAGTCACCGGACCGCTCGGGCCCGGATGAAGAAAACGGGGATTTCCCGGCCCGGAAAACCGCCGCGAACCCCCTGAAACGGACCAGGGTATCACGAGGCCCGGAACATTCGAAACCTCGAAGATGTTTCAGGAGAAGAATTGCAACGCCGCTTGATCACCACCATATATTGTGTTTATGATTTCCAACCGCACTACATCTAGAACATAAAGCCTTTCCACCAAGGACCGCCGGCCGTGATCAAGAACATCGTCAAGCGTGATGGACGCATCGAACCCTATATTCCCAGCAAGCTCAACGGCTGGGGTCGATGGGCCGCCGCCAACCTGGGCCACAAGGTCGACTGGAGCAGCATCGTCCTGCAGGCCGTCAGCACCATGCCCGAGACGGTCTCCACCGCCGACCTTCAGGAAAAACTGATCCAGAACTGCCTGGACAAGGACACCTGGTCCTACTATCTGATGGCGGGCCGGCTCTACGCGTCCCATCTGCACAAGATCATCCACGGCCCTGCCATTCCCACCGTCAAGGCGCTGCACGACCGGATGGTGTCCGACGGCGTGATGGTGCGGATGAACTACACCGACGCCGAATACGCCGAGATCGAGTCCTTCATCAACCACGAACAGGACTACGACACGCCGCACTTCTCGCTGCACTACATCCGCAAGAAATACAGCCTGCAGAACCGTGTCACCCGGCAGGAATACGAGACTCAGCAGTTCGTCTACATGCGCATGGCCATGGCCCTGTCGGAAAACGAACCCGCTGGGCGCCGGATCGACCTGGTGCGTCGTTTCTACACCGAGTTCTCCGCCAAGCGGATCTCGGCGCCGACGCCCAACTACGTCAACCTGGGCACCAAACTGCGCGGTTTCGCCTCGTGCTGCCTGTACGTGGTGGACGACAACGAGTCGTCCCTGGCCATCGGCGACCATATCGCCTACCGCATGACGGCCGCCTCGGCCGGGATCGGCAGCCACCTGATCACCCGCAGCAAGGGCGACCCGGTGCGCGGCGGCCTGATCCAGCACCAGGGCAAGCTGCCCTACCTGGCCTCCCTGGGCAAGGCGGTCCACGCCAACATGCAGGCCGGGCGCGGCGGGGCCTGCACCACCTACTACTCCGGCTTCGACCCCGAGGCCGAAGTCATCGCCTACCTGCGCAACCCGCGCAGCACCGAGGACCGCAAGAACCGCGACCTGCACTACGCGCTGGTCACCAACAAGCTCTTCGCCGAAAAGGCCGCCCGCAACGAGGAAGCCTTCTCGTTCAACGTGCGCACCGCCCCCGAGCTGACCCGGCTGTTCTTCGGGCCCGACTCGGCCGCCTTCAAGCGCGAATACGAGCGTCTCGAACGCGATCCGTCCTTCAAGAAGGAGTACTTCAAACCGCGCGACCTGATCCTGACCTCGCTCAACGAGGCGCTGGAGACCGGCGTGGCCTACCTGGCCAACATCGACGAGATGAACCGTCATACGCCCTTCAAGGAACCGATCCATTCCAGCAACCTGTGTCTGGAGATCAGCGAGCCCAACCGCCCCTACCAGGAAATGCAGGACCTGTATTCCGATCACGAGGTCGGTTTCATCACGGTCGAACTGGCCGGCGGCGCGACGCAGACTTTCAATTTCAACGCGCCCCTGACCGTCGCGGTCGCCGATTCCACCCTGCCGCGCGTCATCTTCGCCGGCGAACTGAAGGCGGGCGACGACATCCTCTCCGATGAACCGGGCAAGGGTGGCCGGGTCGTCCGCGTGATCGAGATCCACGAGGAACCCGAAATCGCCCTGTGCTCCCTGGGCGCCATCGCCTACGACGCCATCGGCGAGGACGACGACGAGACTTACCAGGAGGCGATGTACCTCACGTTGAAGATGATCGATTACTGCATCCTCAACTCGCACTACGTGCTGCCCCACGTGGCCGTGACCGCCAAGGCGCGCATGAACGCGGGCGTGGGCCTGATGGGTGTGGCCACCCACATGGCCCGCAAGGGCCTGCGCTACGACACCGCCGAAGGCCGCGAGGAACTGCACCGCATCGCCGAGCGCCACATGTACCATGCCATCCGCGCCTCTCTGCGCATCAGCAAGGAGCGCGGCGTCGCGCCCTGGATGCACAAGACCCGCTGGCCCGACGGCTGGCTGCCGATCGACACCTACAACCGCAACGTCGACGAACTGGGCGACTTCCAGAACCGCTACGACTGGGAGGCCCTGCGCACCGAGATCATGCAGAACGGCGGCATCGGCCATTCCTGCCTGGTGGCTTACATGCCGGGCGAGTCGTCCTCCAAGGCGCTGGGCAAGCCCAATTCGCTCTATCCCGTGCGCGACATCACGCTGAACAAGACCGACGGGTCGGTCACGATCCGCTGGGCCGCACCCGACAGCGACAACCCGGCCTACTTCTACCAGTCGGCCTGGGACATTTCCGAAGTCGACATGATCAAGGCCTACGCGGTGTTCCAGAAATTCACCGACCAGGGGATCTCCGCCGACCTGTGGCGCCGCATCAAGGACGACGACAAGGTCTCCAGCCGCGAGCTGCTCACCCACTACTTCGCCATGGTGAAGTACGGCATGAAGACCCGCTACTACTACAACTCGAACGTGGCATCGGACAAGACGCTGGACAACGCCGGCAGCATCCACGACGGCGTGGAGGAAAAAATCGTCTGCGAAAGCTGCACGATGTAAGGCCCGACCGCTTCATCCCCTTTCCGGCCCCGGCGACCGCGCCGGGGCTTCCGACCGTCTTTCCCGCACGATCCGAAAATGACCCCAGAAGCCCTGCCCACCAAGATCTTCAACACCGAGAAATCCGACTACGCCTTCCCTGAAATCATTCTGGGCCAGGATCTCGGACTGTTCGACACGATCAACAAGTTCTATCCCGAAATCTGGAAGCTCTACAAGACGCTGAAGAATCAGGACTGGGACGAAAACGAATTCGACTACTCCACCTGCAACGTGCAGTTCAAGACCTGCGACCGCCACACCTACGACATGATGGTCAAGACCCTGGCGTGGCAATGGGAGGCCGACAGCGTCGCGTCGCGTTCCATCGCCGCCGTGCTGGCGCCGGTCTGCACCAGCAGCGAGGCCTGGTCCGGCTGGGTGGAAATCACCAAGAACGAGATCGTCCACGCCGCCACCTATTCCGAGATCGTCCGCAACAGCTTCGACAACCCGGACGACATCCTCAACGAGATCCTGTCGGTCAAGGAGGCCATGAGCCGCCTGCGCGTCGTCAGCGAAGTCTTCAACCAGGCGTTCGTGGTCAGCTACGACTACGCCCGGGGCCAGCGCGCAAACGACCAGGAAACCTACAACGCCATCTACCTGTTCATCGTCGCGGTCCTGTGCATGGAACGCATCCAGTTCCTGGCCTCGTTCGCCGTGACTTTCGGCATCTGCGACGGCACGGGCCTGTTCCAGCCCATCGGCAAGGCGGTCCAGAAGATCGCCCAGGACGAATTCGAGGTCCACGTCCAGTACGGCAAGGAAGTCCTGCGCGCGATGTTCAAGACCGAACGCGGCCGCACCGCCTTCGAGCAGTGCCGGGGCAAGATCGTCCAGATCCTCGACGAAGTCACCGCCAGCGAAGTCGAATGGACCGACTACGCCTTCTCCGAAGGCCGCGAACTCACCGGCGTGACCTGCCAGATGATGAAGGACTGGGTCCATTTCAGCGCCACCGACGTGGCCCGCTTCTTCAATATCGAAGACCAGGTGTCCTTCCCGATCATCACCGAGAATCCCCTGAAATACATGGAAAGCTGGCTCAACATGAGCAAGGTGCAGGCATCCAACCAGGAAGAGGACACCGCCCAGTACAAGGTCGGCGTCATGAAGCGCGACGACGAGAACGAAGTGTTCGACGTGGATTTCTGACCGCCGCCGTCACTTCGCCTCTCGCACCGCACCCTGATCAAACCCGGACCGACACACTCAAGGAGACGATATGTCCATCACCGTCTATTCGAAGCCCAACTGCCCGCAATGCGACCTCACCAAGCGTGACATGGACATCCTGGGCATCGAATACGAAACCGTCGACCTGACGCAGCGCCAGGACCAGCTCGAACGCCTGATCGAACTGGGCCACCGCAGCGCTCCCGTAGTGGAAACCGAGCGCGAAACCTGGTCGGGCTACAACCAGGAAAAGATCAAGGGACTGGTGTCCTACGCCTGAACAGACGGGCGCGCGTCAGTCAAAAGACCGCGCGCCCGGCCGATCAGATCCCCACAGCCGACACCGCCTTGGTGTTCAGGTAGGCCTCCAGCGCCTCGGGGCCGCCCTCCGTGCCGTAGCCGGAATCCTTGACGCCGCCGAACGGCAGTTCGGCCGAGGGCGTGGCCGGCTGGTTGATCCACAGCATGCCCGCTTCGACCCGGTTCATCAGTTGTTGCGCGTTGCGCAGCGAGCGGGTGAAGGCGTAGGCGGACAAACCGTACGACAGGCGGTTGGCCTCGGCGATGGCCTCGTCCAGGCGTTCGAAGGCGCGGATGCCCGCCACCGGTCCAAAGGGCTCGTTGTTGAACAGGTCTGCCTCGGTGGTGAGCCCCGAAATGATGGTGGGCGCGAAGAAATTGCCCGTCTCTCCGACGCGCGCGCCCCCCGTGAGGATTTCAGCGCCACGCTGGCGGGCGTCCTCGACCACCTTGGTCATGGCCGCGACGCGGCGCGCATTGGCCAGCGGCCCGAGGGTGGTGCCCTCGTCCAGACCATCCCCCAGCTTCAGGGATTCGGCATGGCGCACGAAGGCCCGGGTGAATTCGCCGACCAGGCTGCTGTGCACCAGGAAGCGCGTGGGCGAGATGCAGACCTGCCCGGCATTGCGGAACTTGCCGGCGGCGGAGATCCTGGCCGCCAGCTCGACGTCGGCGTCTTCGGCGACGATCACCGGCGCATGGCCACCCAGTTCCATGGACACCCGCTTCATGTGGGCACCCGCCAGCGCAGCCAATTGTTTGCCGACCGGCGTGGATCCGGTGAACGTGACCTTGCGGATGACGGGGTGCGGGATCAGGTGGCCGGAGATTTCCGCCGGATTGCCATACACCAGTCCCACCACGCCGGGCGGCAGGCCGGCGTCCACGAAGACCTGCAGCAGCGCGGCGGGCGAGGCCGGGGTTTCCTCGGGGGCCTTGCACAGAAAGGAACAGCCGGTCGCCAGCGCGGCGCCCAGCTTGCGCACCACCTGGTTGACGGGAAAATTCCAGGGCGTGAAGGCCGCTACCGGACCCACGGGCTCCTTGATGACCAGTTGCAGGGCCGAGGGATTGCGCGACGGTACGATGCGGCCGTACACGCGCAATCCCTCGTCGGCGAACCATTCGATGATCGTGGCGCCAGCCAGGGTCTCGGCCCGCGCCTCGGCCAGCGGCTTGCCCTGTTCGCGGGTCAGCAGGCGGGCGATGTCCTCCGCGCGTTCGCGCAGCAGGGCCGCGGCGCGGCGCATGAGGGCGGCGCGCTCGTGCGCCGGGGTATCGCGCCACGTCTTGAAGCCCCGCTGGGCGGCGGCCAGCGCGCGGTCCAGGTCGGGGATGCCGGCATGGGCCACCCGGCCGATCACCTGGCCATCGGCCGGATTGAGCACATCGAGCGTCCGGCCGTCGGCCGCGTCGACCCACTGGTTGTCGATCAGGAGCCGTGTATCGGGATAGGCGAGGGGCGTCATCGTGGAAGTCGTCATCGTTCGGAACCGGAAGATTGAAGGAAAATGGGACGAAATATCGTCTGATCCAATGAGTATAGACCCGGACCACACCCCTTGATGGCGCCGTGCGCGCCGACTATAAATCCAGAATGGAAACCCGATCGGAAACCTTCCGGAAGGCCCGCGCACGATGAACCGCTCCGCCCTTTCCCCCGCGTTCGCGCTGGCCGCGCTGCTGGCGTTGACGCCGGTCGGCGCACGCTGCGCCGCCCCGGAAAACGCCGGCGCCCTTCCGGTGGACGGCACCGTGCCGTTCGCCGTCCGGCGGGTCGCGACCTTCGACCGCCCCTGGGCGATCGCCTTCCTGCCCGACGGCCGCCTGGTCCTCACCGAAAAAGCCGGCCGCCTGTTCCTGGTCACTCAGGCCGGCGCCAGGACCGCCATCGACGGCGTGCCGGCGACTTACGACCGGGGCCAGAACGGCCTGCTGGATGTGGCACCCTCGCCGGATTTCGCCCGGAACGGCCTGCTGTATTTCACCCGCGTGGCGCCCGGGGATGGCGGCGGCGCGCTGGTCCTGGCCCGCGCCCGGCTGGAGGAATCCGGCGGTCGCGCGCGTCTGCGTGACCAGAAGACCCTCTGGCGCCAGCAACCCGCCAGCCGCGGCGGGCAACCCGGCGGCATCATCGCCTTTTCGCCCGACGGCAGGCATCTTTTCCTGACTGTCGGCGACCGGATGGAACCCGACACGGCCCAGGATCCCGACGCCGCCCGGGGCAAGATCCTGCGCCTGAATCCGGACGGATCCGCGCCGCCGGACAACCCGATGGCCGGTCGGGCTGGCATCCGCGCCCTGACCTGGAGCATGGGTCACCGCAATCCCTACGGCCTGGCCTTCGCCCCGGACGGCGCGCTCTGGGAACACGAAATGGGGCCGCGCGGCGGCGACGAACTGAACCGCATCCGGCCCGGCGGCAACTACGGCTGGCCGGAAGTCTCGAACGGCGACCAGTACAGCGGCTGGCCCATCCCCCGGCACGCCACCCGCCCGGAATTCGACGCCCCCAGCGTGTACTGGACACCGGTGATCGCGCCAGCGGGACTGGCGTTCTACCATGGACCGCAATTCCCGGCCTGGCAAGGCTCGGCCCTGATCGGCGGCCTGCGCGCCGAAGGGCTGGTGCGCATCGCCTTCAACGCGGACGGGACCGCCCGCCAGGCGGACCGCTGGGCCTTGGGCCGGCGGATCCGCGACGTGGCGGTGGCGCCCGATGGCGCGGTCTGGGTGATCGAGGACGGCGACGGCGCGGGGCTGCTGAGGCTGACGTCAAAGTGACGCACCCGGACGACCGCTTGCCGGACCTCCCGACGGGCCCGTCCACCGACGCAAAAAAAACGCACGGCTTGAAACCGTGCGTTTTTTCGAAATGGATGGTCGGGGTGACATGATTCGAACATGCGACTCCTACGTCCCGAACGTAGTACTCTACCAGGCTGAGCTACACCCCGACGGTGCTGCTTGAGGCGGATGCCGGTGCCTGGTGAAAACCAGGCAAACACCCGCCAGCGGGAAGATTTCAACGGTCGCGCTCGACCGCGAAAGCACAGAATTTTAGCAGAGTTTCCCGATAAACGGAATCTGGGAAGACGGCCAGGGCCTCGCGGGCCAGATCGGCCTCGGCGCGGGCGGCCTGGCGGGTATAGTCCAGCGCGTCGGTGGCGTGGATGGCGCGCGCCACGGCCTCGAAGTCGGCGTCGCCGGTCTCGATGGCGCCACGGATCAGCTCGCGCTGCTCGGGCGTACCGGTTTCCAGCACGCGGATCAGCGGCAGGGTGGGCTTGCCCTCGCGCAGGTCGTCGCCCACGTTCTTGCCCAGGGCCTGGACGTCGCCGCTGTAGTCCAGCACGTCGTCGATCAGCTGAAAGGCCGTGCCGATGTGCCGGCCGTAGGCGGCCGCGGCGGCTTCCTGTTCCGGCGCCGCACCGGAGATGATCGCCCCCACCTGCGCGGCGGCCTCGAACAGCTTCGCGGTCTTGTAGCGCACCACCTGCAGGTAACGGTCCAGCGAGACGTCCGGGTCGTGCACGTTCAGCAACTGCAGGACCTCGCCCTCGGCAATGATGGTGGTGGCCGCCGACAGCACCGCCATGGCGGCCATGGAGTCGGTCTCGACCATCATCTCGAACGAGCGCGAATACAGATAGTCGCCCACCAGCACGCTGGCGGCGTTGCCGAACACGGCATTGGCCGTCTCGCGGCCGCGGCGCATGTCGGACTCGTCCACCACGTCGTCATGCAGCAGCGTGGCGGTGTGGATGAATTCCACCACGGCCGCGAGGCGGTGATGGTTGTCGCCCCGGTAACCCAGCGCCCCCGCCACCAGCAGCACCATGGCCGGACGCATGCGCTTGCCGCCGGCGCCGACGATGTAATCGCCGATGGTGCGGATCAGGACGACTTCGGAATCCAGGCGGGCGCGGATGACGGCGTCGACCGCCCGCATGTCGGACACGATGGGAGCGAACAGTTCTGAGAAGTTCAAGACGGACCCGGATGCTGATGGGCGGCCGCCCCCGGCGGCCGCAAAGAGCCAGATTATACTTTCCGCAGAATCCGAATACACGACCGCACCCGACAGGACACATGGAGAACCCCGTGGCAGACGATCAATTGCAGGCGCTGATGAACCGGGCGATGGGCGTGCTGGCCCAGCTGGAAGCCTGGCTGCCGCCCGCCCCGCCCGCCATCGACTGGACGGCACGCGCCTATCGCTGGCAGCGCCGGGGCGCGCGCGGATGGCTCGAAGCGGTCCGCCGCATCGCTCCCATCCACCTGGACGATCTGCGCCATGTCGACCGGCAGAAGGCCGTCCTCGAACGCAACACCCTGGCTTTCCTGGATGGCAAGCCTGCCAACAACGTCCTGATGACCGGGGCGCGCGGCACCGGCAAGAGCTCGCTGGTCCGTGCCTTGCTCGACGCCCATGCGGACCGCGGCCTGCGCCTGATCGAGATCGACAAGTCGGATCTCGGCGACCTGGGACAGATCATCGAGCTCATCCACGGCCGCCCGGAACGCTACGTGGTGTTCTGCGACGACCTGTCCTTCGAGGAAGGCGAGGCCGGCTACAAGGCGCTGAAATCCGCGCTGGACGGCTCGGTCGCCTCGCCGGGCGACAACCTGCTGATCTACGCCACCTCGAACCGGCGCCACCTGATGCCGGAATACATGCATGAGAACCTGGAGGCCCGGCATCAGCCCGACGGCGAGATCCACCCCGGCGAAACCGTCGAGGAAAAAATCTCTCTGTCCGAACGATTCGGCCTGTGGCTGTCGTTCTACCCCTTCGCCCAGGAAGACTACCTGGACATCGTCGGCCACTGGCTGCGGGTCCACGGATGCGACGAGGCCCAGATCCGGGACGCACGCACCGAGGCACTGCAATGGACGCTGGAGCGCGGCTCCCGGTCCGGACGGGTGGCCCGCCAGTTCGCGCGTGACTGGGCGGCCCGCCATGTCTGAGCGTGCGCCGTCCACCCCCCTTTCGTTTCCAGACCGCCATGACTGACTCCAAACCCTACATCCGCGTGGCCGCCGGCCTGATCATCGACTCCAGGGGCCGGCTGCTGCTGGGCCAGCGTCCGGAAGGCAAGGCCTGGCCCGGCTGGTGGGAATTCCCCGGTGGCAAGATCGAGGCCGGCGAAACCGTCGAGCAGGCCCTGGTGCGTGAACTGGACGAGGAACTCGGCATCCGGGCCACATGCGTCTACCCCTGGGTGGTGCACGTGCACGAATATCCCAAGACCATCGTCGAACTGGCCTTCTGCCAGGTGACCGCCTGGGAAGGCGAGCCACACGGCCGCGAGAACCAGGCGCTGGACTGGGTGGACCCCTGGGAAATCCGCCTGGACGAATCCGAACACCCCATCGGTCCGGGCGGCGGTTCGCTGTTGCCGGCCGCCGCCCCGCCGCTGCGCTGGCTGCGCCTGCCCACGCGCTACCGCATCAGCCGGATCGGCCATCCCGACCGGCTGGCTGGCTGGTTGGCCGACCTGCGCCAGGAACTGCTGCGCGGCCTGCAACTGGTGCAATTCCGCGAACCGGACTGGGAAGGCGATCCCGCCTCGCTGCGCGAGGCCTTCCTGGCCGCGCTGGCCCTGTGCCGCCAGCACGGAGCCCGCTGCCTGGTCAACAGCGCCCATCCTCCCGCCTGGTGGTCCGAGGCCGACGGCGTGCAGCTGCGCGCCGTCGACGCGGCCCGCGTCCTGCGGGACGACACGCGTCCACCAGGCTGGCTGGGGGTCTCCGCCCACACGGCGGAGGACATCGAATGCGCGCGCCAGCTCCAGGCCGATTTCGTGGTGCTGGGACACGCACTGGACACGGACAGCCACCCCGGCCTCCCGGCTCTGGGGTGGGAGCGGTTCCGCGCCCTGGCGGATGCCGCCGGCCGGCCGGTCTTCGCCATCGGGGGCCAATCGCTGGATACGCTGGACGCCGCGCGCCGGCATGGCGCGCACGGGATCGCAGCGATCCGCGGGACGCTGGTCAGCTAGGCGTATAGCCGCCGCCCAGCGCGGCGATCAGTTGCGCCGAGGCTGTCAGCCGCTCGGCGCGCACGTCCAGGGCGGTCTGTTCGGCGCTCAGGGCGCTGGTCTGGGCCTGGACCACACCCAGGTAGTCCACCAGACCGGCCTGGTATTGATTGGTGACCTGTCGCAGGGTCTCGCGCGCCGCCGCCAGCGCCCGGTCCCGAGCGGCCTGCTCCTCGGCCAGCGCCTGCGACTGGACCAGGGCATCCTCGACCTCGCGCAGGGCATCCAGGACGGTCTTGCGATAAGCCGCCGCCTGGGCGTCATAGGCCGCGCGGGCGGAGGCCACAGCGGCGGCGCGCGCGCCGCCGTCGAACAGGCTCAGCGCCAGGGTCGGCCCCAGCGTCCAGAAACGCGCGGGCGCCATGATCCAGGAAGCGAACTCCGCCGCCCGGTAGCCTCCCTGGGCGCTCAGGGTCAGGTCGGGAAACCAGGCGGCCTGCGCCACGCCGATGCGCGCATTGGCCTGCGCCGCCCGCCGTTCCGCGCCCGCGACATCGGGACGGCGCAGCAGCAGGGCCGAAGGCACGCCCACCGGAACCTCGGGCACCGCCGGCAGGCCGGAGCCGTCCGCCAGGCTGAAGCGCCCCGGCACCTGACCCAGCAACACGGCGATGGCGTGGATCTGCTGCTGGCGCTGCCAGCCCAGGCGGATGCGCTGGGCGCGGGTCTGATCCAGTTGCGCGGAGGCCGCAGCCACGTCGGCTGGAGACGCCACGCCCGCCGCAAGGCGGTTGCGCGTCATCTCCAGCGCGCGCGCATATTCGTCGAGCGTGCGGGCCAGCAGGGCGTCCTGACGCTGGCTGGCCCGCACCCCGAAATAGGCTTGCGCCAGGGTGGAACGCAGACTCAGGCGCATGGCGTCCAGGTCGGCGGCACTGGCCTGCTCTCCGGCCCGGGCCGCTTCCACGTCGCGCCGCACACGGCCCCACAGATCGACTTCCCAACTGGCGGTGGCCGACAGACTGTAAGTATTGGCGGGATTGCCCGCCCCGGACACGCCCTGCCCCGCCCGGGTCGAGGCGCCCGACACGCCCAGCGTCGGGAACAGGCCCGCGCGCGACGCATCCAGGGCGGCACGGGCTTCGCGGAACCGGGCCTCGGCCTGGGCCAGATCCAGATTCCCCTGGGGCATCCGGTTCATCAAGTCGTCCAGCACCGCATCGCCGAACAAGGTCCACCAGTCGGAAGGCAATGCGCGCGGCGGGCTGTCGGCCCGAATCCAGCGGCCTTCCGGTGCATGGGCATAGGTCGTCCCGACATCCTGAACGGGCCGCCGGTAATCCGGACCGACGGCGCAGGCCGACAGGGCCAGGGCCGCCGCGATGGTCAGCAGCGCACGCGCGGCGGAGTGCGTGGACACGCGATCAGCCATGAGGGGCAGGCTCCTGTTGCGGCGAAGGGGTGGCACGACGGCGGGATCCACGCAGACGATCCAGGCTCAGGTAAACAACGGGCGTAGTGTAGAGCGTGAGCACCTGGCTGACCAACAGCCCGCCGAAGATCGTCAGGCCCAGGGGCTGGCGCATCTCCACCCCGGCCCCCGTGGCCAGCAGCAGCGGCAGCGCACCCAGCATGGCCGACAGCGTGGTCATCAGGATCGGACGCAGGCGGGCCAGACAGGCGCGGTAGATGGCCTCGCGCGGATCGAGGCCCTCGCGGCGCTGCGCCTGCAGGGCGAAGTCCACCATCATGATGGCGTTCTTCTTGACGATGCCGATCAGCAGGAAGACGCCGATCAGCGCAATCAGGGTGAATTCCATGTCCGCCAGCCGCAGGGCCAGCAGGGCGCCGACACCGGCCGAGGGCAGCGTCGACAGGATGGTGACCGGATGGACGGTGCTCTCGTACAGCATGCCCAGCACCAGGTACATGGCCACCAGCGCCGCCACCAGCATCCAGGGCTGCTGCGCCACCGCGTCGCGCATCATGCTGGCGCTCTGGTCGAGCCCCGCCTGCAGCTCCTGCGTCGGCAGGCCGATGCGCGCCACGGCCCGGTCGATGGCTGTCAGCGCCTGATCCAGGGACACCCCGGGCGCCAGACCGAAAGACACCGAATCGGCCGCCAGCAGGCCCTCGTGATTGACCGAGCGCGGCGCGGTGCCCTCGGTGATCCGGGTAAAGGCCGTCAGGGGGACGCGCTCGCCGGAGGCGTTGAGCACCCTCAGGGCCTGCAGGGAATGCAGATCGCGGGCGTACTGGGGTTGCACCGCCATGACGACGTGATACTGGTTCAGTGCGCCGTAAAGCACGGCCGCCTGCCGCTGGCTGAAGGCGTTGTTCAGCACCCCCGCCAGATCCGCCATCTGCACGCCCAGCCGCCGCGCGGCGTCCCGGTCGACCACCAGCTCCACCCGGCGTCCCTTGTCTTCGACATCGTCGTCCACGTCCACCAGCTCGGGCAGCGCGGCCAGGACGTTGCGTACGCGCGGGAGCCACTGGGTCAGCAACGCCAGGTCGCTGCCCATCAACATGTAGGAATAGGAGCCCGCCCGCGAGGAGTGACCCACGAAGATGTCCTGTTGCGGCACCAGGAACATGCGCGCCCCGGGCGTGTGCTCGAAGCGGGGCCGCAGGCGGTTGACGACGTCGCTGGCACTGGCCGTGCGCTCGCTCAGCGGTTTGAGCTGCACCTGGATGAAGCTGGAGTTGCTGCCGCCCCGTCCGCCGGCGTAGGCGGTGACGGTGTCTACCGCCGGGTCGGCCAGTAGCGCGCGGCGGAACGCGTCCAGCCGGACCTGGGTCTCGTCGAAGGACGTGCCGGTGTCGACGCGGAAGAAACCGATCAGCTGTCCCGTATCCTGTTGCGGGAAAAACCCCTTGGGAATGCTGGCGTACAGGTAGACGTTCAAGCCGATCGTAGCCACGAGCAGCAACAGGACGATGCGCCCATGGTCCAGTGACCAGCGCAGGGACCGCTGGTAGACGGCCTCGCCCGCCTGGCCGCAACGAAGCAGCCATCGCCGCAGCAGGCCCCGGGGCGGCGGTTCGTGCGCGGCCGGCGCGCGCAGCAGGCGCGCCGCCATGACCGGGGTCAGCGTCACCGACACCAGCAGCGACACCACGATGGTCACCGACAAGGTAACGGCGAATTCCTTGAACAGCCGCCCCACCAGACCGCCCACCAGCCACAAGGGGATGAAAACGGCGATCAGCGACAGGCTCATGGCCAGCACGGTGAAACCGACCTCGGTCACGCCGCGCAGGGCGGCGCGCGCGGGGCGCATGCCGCGCTCCACGTGGCGCATGATGTTTTCCAGCACCACGATGGCGTCATCCACGACGAAGCCGGTGGCCACGATCAGCGCCATCAGGGAAATCGTATTGAGCGTAAAGCCGAACCACCACATCAGACTGAAGGCGCTGACCAGCGAGGCCGGCACGGCGACGGCCGGGATCAGGGCGGCGCGCCAGTTGCCGAGAAAGGCCAGCACTACGGCAACCACCAGCACGACCGAGAGGATCAGGGTCAGCTCGGCCTCGGACAGCGAGGCCCGGATGCTGGGGGTGCGGTCCTGGGCCACAGTCAGACGCACCCGCTCGGGCAGCAGCGACTGGAATGCCGGCAGCAGTGCGCGGATGGCATCGACAGTCTCGATGATGTTGGCGTCGGCCTGTCGGCGGATGATCAGCAGCACGGCGGGACGGTCATTGAAATAACCGACCTGGTTGGTGTCCTCGACTGAATCTTCGATGCGCGCCACGTCGCTCAGCCGCACGGGACGGCCGTCGCGCCATGTCACGATCAGAGGCGCGTAATCGGCGGCCTTGCGCAACTGCCCGTCGGAATGGATCTGCCACTGGGTGTCGCCGCGCCGCGCCAGCCCGCCCGGCTTGAGCGAGTTCACATCCTGCAGAACCTGACGGACGCGGTCCAGCGGGATTCCCATGGACTCCAGCGCCCGGGGGTTCACCAGCACGCGCACGGCCGGCAATGAACTGCCCCCCAACGTCACCTGGCCCACCCCGTTGACCTGCGCCAGCTTCTGCGCCAGCACCGTGGACGCCAGGTCGTAGAGCTCGCCGCGCGTGGCGGTGTCCGAAGTCAGCGCCAGCGTCATGATGGGCGAGGACGATGAGTTCACCTTGCGGTAGGTCGGATTGTCGCGCATGCCCGAAGGCAGCATGGGGCGCGCGGCATTGATGGCGGCCTGAACGTCGCGCGCGGCGCTGTTGATGTCTCGGTCCAGCTCGAACATCAGCGTGATGCTGGTCTGGCCTTCGCTGCTGCGCGAGCTCATGCTGCTCAGCCCGGCGATCGCGCCCAGCGACTGCTCCAGGGGCATGGCCACGCTGGAAGCCATGGTCTCGGGGCTGGCCCCCGGCAACGAGGCCGTGACCGAGATCATCGGAAAGTCCACCTGCGGCAGCGGCGCCACCGGCAGGAAACGCAGCGCCAGCGCCCCGGTCAGAACCAGCGCCAGGCACAGCAGGGACGTGCCCACGGGCCGGCGCAGGAACAGGGCGAAGAACCGCATGTCAGCCGCCCGCCGCCCGCCGGCGGCTCAGGCGTTCGAACAGCAGATAGATGACCGGGGTGGTGAACAGCGTCAGCACCTGGCTGCACAGCAGCCCCCCCACCATGGCCAGACCCAGCGGCTGACGCAATTCCGCTCCCGACCCGGACGCCAGCATCAGCGGAATGGCGCTGAAGAAGGCCGCCAGGGTCGTCATCAGGATAGGGCGGAAGCGCAGCAGGGCCGCCTCGTGGATCGCCGCCTGCGGCCCCAGGCCGCGCTCGCGCTGGGCGTCCAGCGCGAAGTCGATCATCAGGATGGCGTTCTTCTTCACGATCCCGATCAGCAGGATGATGCCGATGACGCCGATCATGTCGAGCGCCGCGCCGCCCAGCCACAGTGCCAGCAGCGCCCCGATGGCCGCCGAAGGCAGCGTGGACAGGATGGTGACCGGATGGATCAGGCTTTCATACAGCACGCCCAGCACGATGTACATGGTCACGACGGCCGCCAGCAACAGCCACAGCGTGCTGGACAGCGAAGCCTCGAAAGCCTGCGCCGCGCCCTGGAAGCGGATCTCGACCGAGTCCGGCACGCCCAGCGCCACGCGCGCCGACTCGACGGCCCGCACGGCGTCGGACAAGGCGGTGCCAGGCGCCAGGCCGAACGACACGGTGGAGGCCGGGAACTGATCCAGGCGCTGCACGGCCAGGCGCGCCAGCCCGGGCTCGAAGCGCGCCACGCTGGACAACGGCGTGACCCCGCCCGAGGCCGTCGCCACGTGCAGGCGCCGCAGCGCCGCGGGGCCGCCTTCGAGCATGTCCGCATCCGCCTCCAGCACCACCCGGTACTGGGCCGACTGTGTGTAGATCGTGGAAATCAGGCGCTGGCCGAAGGCGTCGTACAGGGCGTCGTCGATCGAGGCCTGAGTGACGCCCAGCCGGGCCGCCGCGTCGCGATCCACCGCCACGGCCAGCGCCAGGCCGCGATCCTGAAGATCGCCGGCCACGTCGCGCAGCTGCGGCAGCGCGCGCAGGGCGTCCACCAGCCGGGGGGTCCACTCGGCCAGCACGGCCTCGTCCGGGCTGGACAGCGTCATCTGGAACTGGGCGCGGCTGACCTGATCCTCGACCGACAGCTCCTGCACCGGCTGCAGCCAGGCCTCCAGGCCCACGACCCGCCGCAAGGCCGTCTGCAGGCGTGCGATCACGACGTCCGCCCGGTCCCGGCGTTCGTTCAGCGGTTTGAGCGTGATCTGCAGACGGCCGGTGTTCAGCGTGGCGTTATCGCCATCGATACCGATGAAGGAAGCCACCGAATCCACGGCCGGATCGGCCAGCACCCGCTCGACGGCCTGCCGCTGCAGGCGATCCATGACCTGGAACGAGGCCGACTGCGGTCCCTGCGTGATGGCCTGCACCATCCCCGTGTCCTGCTGCGGGAAGAAGCCCTTGGGGATGGCGGCGTACAGGCTCGCCGTGACGATCAGCGTCGCCAGGACCGCCCACAGGGTCGCGCGCTGGTGCGCCAGCACCCGGGTCAGCCCTCGGTCGTAGGCGGCGATCAGCCTGTCCATCAATGCTCCCGCGCCACGCAGGAAAGGGCCGTGCCGCTCTTCGGATTCCGGCCGCAGCATGCGCGCGCACATCATGGGCGTGAGCGTCAGGGAGATCAGCAGCGACAGCAGGATGGCGACGGCCAGGGTGACGGCGAACTCGCGGAACAGCCGCCCGACCACGTCGCCCATGAACAGCAGCGGGATCAGCACCGCGATCAGCGACAGGGTCAGCGACACCAGGGTGAAGCCGATCTGCCTGGCCCCTCGCAGCGCGGCTGCCATCGCAGTTTCGCCTTCCTCGATGTGGCGGGCGATGTTCTCGATCATGACGATGGCGTCGTCCACCACGAAACCGGTGGCGATGGTCAGGGCCATCAGGGTCAGGTTGTTGATGCTGAACCCCAGCACCGCCATCAGGGCGAAGGTTCCGACCAGGGACAGAGGAACGACCACGCCGGGAATCAGGGTGGCGCGCCAGGTCCGAAGAAACACGAAGGTCACCGCCACCACCAGGGCGATGGCCAGCAGCATCTCGATCTGCACGTGCGACACCGAATCGCGGATCGTGTGCGTGCGATCCGACGCCACCAGCAGATCCACGCCGGTGGGCAGCGTGGCCCGCAGGCCGGGCAGCAAGGCCCGGACGCGATCCACCACTTCGATCACATTGGCGCCGGGCTGGCGCTGGATGTTCAGGAGGATGGCCGGCGTGCGGCCGAACCAGGCGGCCTGGTCGCGGTTCTCCGCCGCGCGGCGCACCTGGGACACGTCGCCCAGGCGAAGCGGCGCGCCATTCTCGTAAGTCAGGATCAGGCGCTCGTATTCGGCCGGATCCTTGAGCTGATCGTTGACGCTGATGGTGATCGAGCGCTGCGGTCCGTCGAGATTGCCCTTGGGCTGGTTGACGTTGGACTGGGTCACGGCCTTACGCACATCGGCCAGCGTCAGGCCATGCGCCGCCAGCGCCTGCGGATCGACCTGGATGCGCACGGCCGGCCGCTGGCCGCCCGCCACGCTGACCAGCCCCACGCCGTTGATCTGGGACAGCTTCTGCGCCACGCGCACCTCGATCAGGTCGCGCACCTGGGGCAGCGGCAGCGTGGGGGACGTCACCGCCAGGGTCATCACCGGGGCATCGGCCGGATTGATCTTGCTGTAGATCGGCGGCGAAGGAATGTCCGGCGGCAGCAGATTCGAGGCCGCGTTGATGGCCGCCTGGACTTCCTGTTCGGCCACGTCCAGCGGCAGGCCCAGGTCAAAGCGCAGGGTAATGCGCGACGAGCCTCCCGAGCTGGTGGACAGCATCTGCGACAGACCCGGCATCTGGCCGAACTGTCGCTCCAGCGGCGAAGTCACCAGCGCGGTCATCACATCCGGACCGGCCCCCGGGTAGAGGGTGGTGACCTGGATGGTGGGAAAATCGACCTGAGGCAGCGCCGACACCGGCAGTTCGCGGTAAGCCAACAGGCCCGCCAGCGCCAGCGCGACCATCGCCAGGGTCGTGGCGACCGGCCGCAAAATGAACAGGCGCGACAGGTTCACGAAACGGCGCCCGGGGCCTCGGGCACGACGATTTCCACGTCGCTGCCGTCGCGCAAGCGGTCCGTGCCTTCGACCACCACCGTGTCGCCCGCCTGGATGCCGGATTCGACCACCACCCGCTCGCCGTCATCCACCCCGGTCACGACCGGCACGACCCGGGCCTTGCGTTCGGCGTCCACGCGGTAGACGTATTCGCCCTGCGAACTGCGCTGCACCGCCCGCAGAGGCAGGGTCACCCCATCCTGCACACCCAGGCGCAGGCGGACCTGGACGAACTGATTGGGGAACAGGGACTCGTCGGCGTTCTCGAAACGGGCCTTGAGCCGGACGGTGCCGGTGGCCACATCGATCTGATTGTCCACCGCCACCAGGATCCCGGTGGCCAGCGCCGCTCCCGCGGCGTCGCCGAACAGTTGCGTCCGCAGGCCGGGCTCGGCGCGACGTGCCTCGAGCAGGGCCTGCAGGCGCGTTTGCGGAATGGAAAAGACCACGTCGATCGGCCGGCTCTGCGTGAGCACGACCAGGCCGTCGGTATCGGAGGCACGGATCATGTTGCCCACATCGACCTTGCGCAGGCCCAGGCGGCCATCGACGGGCGCGCGGATCTCGGTGTAGCCCAATTGCAGCCGGGCGTCATCCACCGCCGCCTGATCCGATTTCGCCTGCCCCTGGAGTTCACGCACGAGGGCACGCGCGGAATCCAGCTGCTGGCGGGCAACGGAATCCTGTTTGAACAACTGCTCGTAGCGGGCCAGATCGCGACGCGCCTGGTCCAGTTGCGCGGCATGCTGCATCTGCTGGCCCAGGGCCTGGTCCAGCTGGATGCGAAAGGGCCTGGGATCGATCACCGCCAGCACGTCGCCGGCCCGCACGGACTGGCCGTCGGCGAAATCCACCGACCGCAGCGGGCCATCCACACGCGCGCGGATGATGACGGTCGCCAGCGGCGTGACAGTCCCCAGCGCCCGCAGGGTGCGATCGATCCGGCCGGACTCGGCCCGCGCGACGGACACCGGCGTCGCCTGCCCGCCCATCCGGAAACCACGCCCGCCGGGACCGTCGTCCGCACCCGGCCAGAAATGCCACAGGACGAACGCCGCCACCCCGCACGCCGCCATCCACACCAGGATCCTGCGGCGCGCCCCCCAGGGCCGCGTCGTTGCGTTGGTCATGACGATGGAATCCTACAGATTGCAGCGGGCCAGACGGAAGGCGATGTCGCGGCCGACCGGCTGGGGCTTGAGTTCGTTGTCCTGCGATGAAAAGCGCACCCAGATGACGTACTTGTTGGCGCTGACTTCCGGGAACACGCCCAGGGCCGGATCGACCCAGACGCGCAGCAACTGGAAAGACTTGCCGCCCAGCATTTCCTGATAGGCGCCCTGGCCGGCCATTTGATCGCGTGCATCCCCGGCATCGCGCAGCAATTGCAGGATCAGGGCCATGGCCCGGTGCAGGGGCATCAGCGGTTCGATCCAGCCACGCAGGTCGGCGGCCCGCGTATCGGACGGCTTGATCTGCCAGGAATAGTAGGAAGGCATGTCGACAGGCGAGGATCCGCCCGGCACCGTGATGCGCCCGCGCAGGCTGGCGAGCCATTCGTTGTCGCGCAAGCATTGGCCGATGCGGCCCTGTCCGGCGAGCGCCGCCGACACCGCCTGGATTTCTGTCAGGAGCTTGTCCAGCGTGACGCCGTCGACGCCGGGATGCTCGCGCAATGCCGAAAGCGCGGAACGATGACGGTCCATGTCCTGGAGGACAGCCGTGCGGACGTCGGCGCGTTCACAGATGTCCAGCAGATCGAACAGCGTGGTCATGGCGATCTGATGGCAATGGGCGTCTTCGCCCCGGGCGAAGAAAAACAGGCGGTCGAACAGGTATTCGACCCTCAGCAGGGTGCGTACACGTTCATTACAGGGATACTCGTACAGAATCACACGCAAAAGACCCTATCCATGAGTGTTGCGTCCATCCGCCGGCCGGGACGCGCGGTCGCACCAGGCCTGGTGAAGCCGGAAGACGCTCTGGCGCAGCGTGTCCAGATCGGTGGAGTCATCGTTGATGATGACATCGTCGGCAGCCGCCAGGCGATCCGCCCTGGATGCCTGAGCGGACATGATACGCTCAATGGTGTCGCGCGTCAGCCCGCTGCGCGCCCGCACCCGGCTCACCTGGGTCTCGGGGTCGCAGTCCACCACGCAGATACGATCCACCCGGTCGCGCCAGCGCCCGGATTCGACCAGCAGCGGCACGACGAATACCAGGTAAAGTCCCCGCGCCCGTGAGGCCTGGTCGCGCACCGCCTGGTCGATCATGGGATGCAGCACGGCCTCAAGCCGTTGCCGGGCCGCCGGATCGGCGAAAACGCAAGCGCGCATCCAGTCCCGGTCCAACGCGCCGTCGGACCCGATCGCCTTCGTGCCGAAAGCGGCACGCAGCGGCTCGATCGCCGCGCCGCCCGACGCGGTCAGGTCGTGGGCGATCCGGTCGGTGTCGATCACCGCCGCCCCCCATTCGGCCAGCCAGTCGGCCACCTTGGACTTGCCCGAGCCGATGCCCCCGGTCAGGCCGATGGAAAACATGGCATCTCCGCATGATGATTCGGAATCATGAATGTACCGCAAGCCCGCATCGCCAGCGGGGCCAGCACCCATACGCCGGCCGCCAGTGCGATGCAGGGCCCGAATGGATACGGCCGCCGCCAGGCGTCACGCCGGCCCAGGCATCCAGACAGCCCCAGCACACAGGCCAGCCAGAGGACGCCGGCGGCGGCTTCCAGCCCGAGCCAGCCCGACAGAGCCGCCATGCACTTCACGTCGCCGCCGCCGAAGCCATCCCGTCCGCGCAGGTGGCGATACAGCCATGCCATGCTGGCCAGACCCGCCCAGGCCAGGGCGGAAGCGATGACGGCGGACATGGGATCCCGGGCACTCAGCAGCCAGCCGGCCGCCATCAGCGGCAAGGTGAGCGCGTCCGGCAGGAGACCGCTGCGCGTATCGATCCAGGCCAGCGCGGCCAGGACGATCGCCAGCGGCGCGAGCCCGGGGGCGCCTCCGGCGGCCAGCAGCCCAGCCACCAGTCCCAACAGCGCCGCCATCGATCCATCCCGTGCAGGCCGCCAGGACCGCGACGGGGCATCCGCCGCCGAAGCCCAGAGCGTGCGCGCCGTGGCTGGCGCGCCGGCCTCCAGGCGATCCGCATAGGCCTCGGCCCAGCGTCCCAGGAAGACGCCCGCGCACACGCCGGCCGCCGCGTTCAATCCGTACACTCCCCAGTCAGCCGCACTCTGCGCGGCGGCCAGGGTCGTCAACCCCTGGAACACACCGTCCGCCCCCCCGGCCATCGCTCCGCCTCCCATCGCCAAGCCCCCCGCAAATGCGTAGAATGGCGGCTTCACGATCCTGTCTGTCATGACCATGCCGCGCGCCCTTTCCTATACGATTCCCCGCCTGTTCAGCCTGGCGCTGCTGGCCCTGCTGGCCGCCTGCGCCCAGCAGCGCGAACCCGGTTTCTATGACGTCGCGCGCGGCGACACGGCGTCCGACGCCCGGCATCGCGCCCAAGGCGACGCGGGCACGGTCGCCCCCGCACAATTGCAATTCGGGTTCGGCGCCGACAGCCAGAAAAAGCCGGCGCCGGAAAGCGACGCCGCGGCCGGTGCCGAAAATGCAGCCGGACAATCCACCCGCCCGGCCAACCCGGTGAACGTCCCCCGTGAACTGGCCGAGACCCGCACTTACCTGGGCACTATCGCTTGCCCCGCCGGCCAACAGGCCTGTCCCGCGCGGCGCATGACCCTGACCCTGGCTCCGGACGGCCAATGGCGCGCACGCAGCAAGCCGCTGGACGGCACAACGGCCACGACGTCCATGGGCTGCTGGCATCTGGTATCGACCGAGCCCATCGGCATCGTGCTGCAGACCGGCGACCAGGCCCGGGCCACGCTGGAATTCATCCAGACGAACGTCCTGCGCCTGACCCGGCTGGACGGCCAGGCGCCTTTGCTGGAATCGCGGTTGACCCGCCAGGCAGATATCGACCCCATCCAGGAACTGGCCTCGCAACCGGCTGAAGCCTGCGCAGCACGCTGAGCCCGGGCGACGGCGGGACGGCGCCCAGGGCGGACGAGCCCGGACCGGCCGCGCCGGTGCCCGGACAGGGCGGATCGCCCGACAGGCAATAGCGGGTCAGCTCGACCGCATTGCGCACACGCAGTTTCTGGAATATCCGCGCCCGATGGGCCTCGATCGTGCGCTGCGTAACCCCGAGTTCGACGGCGATGTATTTATTGGACCGCCCCCGCGTGAGGTAGTCCGTCACTTCCCGTTCACGGACCGTGAGGCGGCTCAGCGGCGTATCCCGGCCGCCCGGATATTCACGGATCGAATCATTTTCCAGCATGGATGCTCCCCCTTTCATTGTTGTATGCAGGGGGATTCTGCATGACCCACACGGGATCCGCACCTGTCAGTTCTGACAGCTTGCCGCGCCCTCGGAATCCAGGCTCTAGAACTCCAGATTGTCGATCAGCCGCGTCGCCCCCAGGCGGGCGGCCGTCAGCACGACCAGGGGCTCGCCATCGCGGATTTCCTGGGCGGTGGGGGGCATCAGATCGCGCTGACGGCGCACGGCGACGTAGTCGGGATCCCAGCCGCGCTCGCGCAAGGTCAGCATGGCCTGTTCCTCCGCCGCGGCGGCATCCGCCCGGCCGGACTGGATCTGGTCGCGCACCCGCTGGAGCAGGCCGTACAGATTGGGCGCCTCGGCCCGCTCCTGCGCGCCGAGATAGCGGTTGCGGGAGGACAGCGCCAGACCATCCTCATCGCGCACGGTTTCGTGGGCGATGATTTCCACGGGCAGCTGGAACTGGCGGCACATGGCACGCACCACCATCAATTGCTGGTAGTCCTTCTTGCCGAATACGGCCACGCGCGGCTGGACACAGGAAAACAGTTTCAGCACCACGGTGCTCACGCCCATGAAGAAATCGGGCCGGAACTCGCCCTCGAGGATCTTGCCCAGGGATTCGGCGGGCTGGATGCGGAAATTCTGCGGCTCGGGATACAGTTCGCGCTCGTCGGGCGCGAACAGCACGTAGACATCGCGCTCGGCCTCGAGCTTCTCGATGTCCTCGGCGAGGGTCCGCGGATAACGGTCGAAATCCTCGTTCGGACCGAACTGCAGACGGTTGACGAAGATGCTGGCGACCACGGGATCGCCATGCTGGCGCGCCAGCCGCATCAGCGACAGGTGAGCGGCGTGCAGATTGCCCATGGTGGGCACGAAGGCGACGCGCAACTGGCCGCGCAACTGGTCGCGCAAGGCCTCGATGGAATGGACGACTTTCACGGGGGATTCTCCGGCGCGCGGCCTCAGGCCGAGCGCGTGTAGGACAGTCTGACGTAGAGCGGCGCGTAAGGCGCCGCCTGGGTGATTTCCAGCAGGGATTCGCGGGCCAGTTCCAGCAGCGCCAGGAAATGGACCACGATGACGGCGGCCGGCTCGCCCATGCGGACACGTTCGAGGAACAGCTCGGTGAATTCCATGAAGCGCACATCCGACAAACGGCGCAGGATATGGCTCATGTGGTCGCGCACGGACAGCTGCTCCCGGGTGATGCGATGGCTGGCATTCAGGTGCGCCCGGTGCATGATCGCCGACCAGGCCTCGCGCAGATCGTCCGCCGACACTTCCGGCAGCAGCCGTGCGACCTCGAAATCGGCCGCGGCGTGGGCTACCAGGAAATCGCGCCCGACGCGCGGCATGTCGTCCAGGCGCCGGGCCGCCAGCTTCATGCGTTCGTATTCCAGCAAACGGCGCACCAGTTCGGCGCGCGGATCCTCGGCTTCCTCGCCGCTGTCGGACTGGCGCACCGGCAGCAGCATGCGCGACTTGATCTCGATGAGAAGCGCCGCCATCAGCAGGTATTCGCCCGCCAGCTCCAGGTTCGATTGCCGCACCTGATCAACGTAGGCGAGGTACTGCGCGGTGACCTCGGCCATGGGAATGTCGAGCACGTTGAAGTTCTGCTTGCGGATCAGGTAGAGCAGCAGATCCAGCGGTCCCTCGAAGGCCTCCAGGAAGACCTCGAGGGCGTCTGGCGGGATGTAGAGATCCTGCGGAATGGCGAACAGCGGTTCGCCGTACAGGCGCGCCAAAGCGACGTGATCGACCACGTCGGGGGTGCTGTCTTCCGTGGGCGCCATCAGGGCGTCCAGCCCGGGATCGGGCAGCCGGGGAGGCATGGCCCCCGATCAGGCCTTCTGATAGTAGACGTAGGGATCCTGGGGCACGCGGGCGGCCCGGAAGCCTTCCTGCTGCTCAGGGTCCAGGTCCTTGTCCCACAGGCGCGCGCGGCCGGCGAACTGGCGCGACTCCGTGTCGGGATGATCCGTTTTGTACTGGTTCAGGAACTGGGTCAGTTCAGAGGTGAAGTTGTTTGCCATAATAGTGCCGTAGCCGTTTTCCATGACCGATGGGCCCAAGTTTACTGCACTCGGCCCCGCTCACGCCCGTCCATGCCAGAATCCCCGCCCCGCATCCCCGCCCCGCCCGCCACCTCGTCGCGCGAAATCCGGATGATCCCCTTCATCGTCGGCTGCGCGCTGTTCATGCAGATGCTGGATTCCACGGTCGTGGCGACCGCCCTGCCGACCATGGCGCTGGATTTCGGCACCACGGTGGTGCACATGAATGTCGCCATCACATCCTATCTGCTGGCGACGGCGGTGTTCGTGCCCATCAGCGGCTGGGCGGCGGACCGGTTCGGCGCCCGCGCCGTGTTCCTGGCGGCCATCGCGCTGTTCACCCTGGGATCCATCGCCTGCGCAGTCAGTGGCACCCTGGGCCAGCTGGTCGCCGCCCGGGTCGTCCAGGGCGCCGCCGGCGCCATGATGGTGCCGGTCGGGCGCATCATCCTGCTGCGCCGCATTCCCAAGGGCGAGCTGCTCAAGGCCATGGCCTTCCTCACCATCCCCGCCCTGCTGGGGCCGGTCATCGGCCCGCCGGTCGGCGGATTCCTCGTCACTTACGCGTCCTGGCACTGGATCTTTCTGATCAACATTCCCGTGGGCATCCTGGGCATCGCCATGGTGCGGCGATGGATCGCCCGCGACGTGCCCGCCAGCCGGCCCCGGCTGGACACCGTGGGCTTCCTGCTCAGCGGCGTCGCCATGGCGGCCCTGATGTCCTGCCTGGAAGCCGCCGGGCACGGCAGCCTGGGACTCTGGCCGACCGTGGGGTTGCTGTGTCTGGGCCTGGGTTGCGGCATCCTCTACATCCGCCACGCCCGTCACGTCACCTACCCCATCATCGACCTGAGCCTGCTGCGCACCCGGACTTTCGCCGTGTCGGTGCTGGGCGGCAACCTGTGCCGCTTCTCCGTCGGCGCCTCGCCCTTCCTGTTGGCCATTCTGCTTCAGGTGGGCTTCGGCCTGTCGGCGTTCTCGGCCGGGATGATCACTTTCACGTCGGCCGCCGGGGCGATGCTGATGAAGCTGGTGGCCACCCCCATCGTGCGCCGCTTCGGCTTCCGCCGCGTCCTGATGTTCAACGCCCTGATTGCGGCGGCCTTCATCGCCGCCTGCGCCCTGTTCCAGGCCGACACGCCGATCTGGGCCATGGTGGCGGTCCTGCTGATCGGAGGCTTTTTCCGCTCACTGCAATTCACCGCCGTCAACGCCCTGACCTATGCGGACCTGGATTCCGCCCAGATGAGCCGAGCCAGCAGTTTCGCCGCCACGGCCCAGCAGTTGGGCATCAGCCTGGGGGTGGCCTGCGCGGCGATGACCCTGAATCTCAGCATGACGCTGCGCGGCGGCACCGAGGCCGACCGCATCGACGTCATGTGGGGGTTCGCGGTCATCGCCGTGATCGTGGCGGCATCCGCCCTGTCCTTCAGGCGCCTGCCGGCTCGCGCGGGCAGCCAGTTGCGGGCACAGGAATGAGACCCTCAATCGTTCAGCAGCATCACCAGTTTGCAATCCGGCCGGATCGCCAGCCGGAAGGTGAACTGCCGGAAACGCAGCCGTCCGTCCGCCGGGTGCTGGAACTCACGCAGGCCGCCTTCCCGGTCCACCACGACCTGGCGCGTCCAGGCCCGGGCGAACAGGGGGCTGCCGGCCTGCAGTTCGGCCACCAGCGCGCCGATACCCGGTTCGCCTGCCAGCGCCGCCACGTCCGCGCGGAATTCGGCCACCACCCGGCTGGCACGCTCTTCCCAGTCCACCACCAGGGTCCGAGCGGCCGGATCCAGGAAGATATAGCGCAATAGATTGGGCTGCCCGCGAGCGGGCCAGCCGTCGAACACGTGCAACAGAGCGGCGTTGCAGGCCAGGACGTTCCAGGCCTGGTCCAGCACGTAGGCCGGACAGAGGATGCTGTCGACGCAATCCTGCAGGCCGTCAGGCAGGGCGATCGCATCCAGGTGGCCTGCCTGGGGGTCGGCGCACTCGGCCAGACTGAACAGATAATGCCGCTCGGCGCGCGCCAGCCGCAGCGCGTCGGCCAGGCGGGACCAGACATCGACGGACACCGACACGTCGCGGCCCTGTTCGATCCAGGTGTACCAGGTGGCGCTGATCCCGCACAGCTGGGCGATCTCCTCGCGCCGCAGGCCCGGGGTACGTCGCCGCACACCGGGAGGCAGACCATGGTCGGCCGGCGCGACGCGCGCCCGGGCGCTGCGCAGGAAGGCGCCCAGCTCCCGGCGCCGGGTCGCGTCATCGCGCGGCATGGTCGTCTCCGGGTCGGGCGCCGCGCATCGTGCCTCAGCGCAGCACGCTGGCCAGGGTGCGGCGCACGTCGTCCTCGTCTCGCCCCGTGCGCCGGACGTAATCGGCGACCTGATCGGCGCCGATATTGCCGACGTTGAAGTATTTCGCCTGCGGATGGCTGAGGTAGAAGCCGCAGACGCTGGAGGCCGGCATCATGGCGAACCCTTCGGTCAGCCGCATGCCGATCTCTGCGCAGTCGAGCAGGTCGAACATTTCCCGTTTGACGAGGTGTTCCGGGCAGGCCGGGTAGCCGGGCGCAGGGCGGATACCCTGGTACTGCTCGTCAATGATGGCCTCGTTGGGCAGGGATTCGTCGGGCACGTAGCCCCACAGATCGCGGCGCACCCGGGCGTGCAGCGTCTCGGCGAAGCCCTCGGCCAGGCGGTCGGCCAGGGCCTTGAGCATGATGACGGAGTAGTCATCGCCCGCGTCCTGGAACTGCTTCTCGTGTTGCTCGATGCCGATGCCGCCCGTGACCGCGAACATCCCGATGTAATCGGTCACGCCGGAGTCCTTGGGCGCGATGAAGTCGGCCAGGCACTTGTTGTCCACGCCGCCGCGTTTCTGCGTCTGCTGGCGCACGCCGCGCCAGGTCAGCAGAACCTCGCTGCGGGTCTCGTCGCGGTAGATCTCGATGTCGTCGTCGTTGACGCTATTGGCCGGATAGAAGGCGACGATGCCGTTGGCCGTCAGCCAGCGGCCCTCGACGATGCGCTTCATCATGGCCTGGCCTTCCGCATAGAGCTTGCTGGCTTCCTCGCCCACGACTTCGTCGGTCAGGATGGCAGGGAACTGCGCCATCAGGCCCCAGGACTGGAAGAAAGGCGTCCAGTCCAGGAATTTCAGGATCTCGTGCAGGTCGTAATGCTTGAAAGTCCGCCGGCCGATGAACTTCGGCCGCGGCGGAGCGTAGTTCGCCCAATCGATCGCCGGCTTGTTCGCGCGCGCCTCTTCGATCGTCAGCATCGGCACGGCCTGGCGGTTGGCATGGCGTTCGCGCACCCGCTCGTATTCGTCGGCAACGCCTTTGAGATAAGCGTCGGCCTGGTCGGACATCAGGCTGGTGGCCACTCCCACGGAACGGCTGGCGTCGGGCACGTAGATCACCGGGCCCTCGTAGTTGGGGGCGATCTTCACGGCGGTGTGGACCTTGCTGGTGGTGGCTCCACCCACCAGCAAGGGGATGTTGCGTTCACGGAAATACGGGTCGCGCTGCATTTCCGAAGCCACGTAGGCCATTTCTTCCAGGCTGGGCGTGATCAGGCCGGACAGGCCGACCATGTCGGCGCCGATTTCCTTGGCTTTCTCGAGGATCTTGGCGCAGGGCACCATCACGCCCATGTTCTCGACCTCGAAGTTGTTGCATTGCAGGACGACGGTGACGATGTTCTTGCCGATGTNNCGATGTCGTGCACGTCGCCTTTGACCGTGGCGATGACCAGTTTGCCCTTGGAGCGCACATCGCCACCGGCCTCGGCCACCTGGCGCTTTTCCTCTTCGATGAAGGGCAGCAAGTGCGCCACGGCCTGCTTCATCACGCGCGCGGACTTGACCACCTGGGGCAGGAACATCTTGCCCGAACCAAACAGGTCGCCCACCACGTTCATGCCGTCCATCAGCGGGCCCTCGATGACCTCGATGGGCCGCCCGCCGGCCGACATGATTTCCTGGCGGACTTCTTCGGTGTCCTCGACGATGAAGGTGGTGATGCCGTGCACCAGCGAATGCGTCAGGCGCTCGCGTACCGTGCCCTGGCGCCACGTCAGGTCTTCTTCCTTCCTGGCGCCCGAGCCCTTGATGGTCTCGGCCAGTTCCACCAGGCGCTCGGTGGGCGTGCGCTCGTCGGCCGGACCGGTCCTGCCGACGGGCTCGGGCCGGTCGAGCACCACGTCCTCGACCAGGTCGCGTACCTGCTTGTCCAGATCGGAATACACACCCAGCTGGCCGGCGTTGACGATGCCCATGGTCAGGCCGCGCTGCACCGCGTAATACAGAAACACTGCGTGGATGGCTTCGCGCATGGCCTCATTGCCGCGGAACGAGAAGCTGACGTTCGAGATCCCGCCCGACACGCGCGCGTGCGGCAGGTTCTCCGTGATCCAGCTCGTGGCCTCGATGAAGTCCACCGCATAATGGTTATGTTCGTCGATCCCTGTGGCGATGGCGAAGACGTTGGGATCGAAGATGATGTCCTCGGGCGGAAAGCCCACCTGGTTCACCAGGATGTCGTAGGCCCTGGAGCAGATGTCGATGCGGCGCTGCAGGGTGTCGGCCTGGCCGTCGGTGTCGAAGGCCATGACCACCACCGCCGCGCCGTACTTCCGGCACAGCCTGGCCTGCTCGATGAAGGGACCTTCGCCTTCCTTCATGGAAATCGAATTGACCACGCACTTGCCCTGCACGC
>DISE01000017.1:0-8338 GCA_002421865.1 Castellaniella sp. UBA6218 | reverse complement strand
CTTGCTGCCGGTGACGTTGGTGCGCTCACCCACGTTGATGAACAGCGTCTCGCGGTCGAAGTTGAGCGGCTCGAGACCCGACAGGCGCGTCCTGACCGGAATGACCGGCGGCTGGCGACGCGGCAGGGCGCGCACCTTGCGGGCGATTTCCCGGATGTGGTCCGGCGTGGTGCCGCAGCAGCCGCCCACCACGTTCACCAGCCCGGCCTGGGCGAATTCCTCCAGCAGGCCGGAGGTATCCGAGGGCGTCTCGTCGAAGCCGGTCTCGGCCATGGGATTGGGCAGCCCGGCATTCGGGTAGACGCAGACATAGGTGTCGCAGATCTTGGACAGTTCGGCCACGTAGGGGCGCATCAGCGCCGCGCCCAGCGCGCAATTCAGGCCGACGGTGACGGGGCGCGCGTGGCGCACGGAATTCCAGAAGGCCTCGACCGTCTGGCCCGACAGGATGCGCCCGGACGCGTCGGTCACCGTGCCGGAGATCATCACCGGCAGACGGATGCCGCGTTCCTCGAAAATGGTTTCGATGGCAAAGATGGCCGCCTTGGCGTTCAACGTGTCGAAGATGGTTTCGATCAGCAGCAGGTCCGCGCCGCCGTCGATCAGGCCATTGACCTGTTCGGTGTAGGCCACGCGCAGTTCCTCGAAGGTGACGTTGCGCGCGCCCGGGTCGTTCACATCCGGCGACAGGGAGGCCGTCTTGGGCTGTGGCCCGACGGCCCCGGCCACGAAGCGGGGATGATCGGGCGTCGACACCGCGTCGCAGGCCTCGCGCGCCAGCCGCGCCGAGGCCACGTTCAGCTCGTAGGCCAGCTCCGGGAGACCGTAATCGCCCTGGGCCACCCGCGTGGCGCCGAAGGTGTTGGTCTCGACCACGTCGGCCCCGGCTTCCAGATAGGCCTGGTGGATTTCCCGGATGACGTCGGGCCGCACCAGGGACAACAGTTCATTGTCGCCCTTCAGGTCGCGGTCGTGGCCGGCGAAGCGTTCGCCCCGGAAATCCGCCTCGGTCAGCTTGTAGCGCTGGATCATGGTGCCCATGGCCCCGTCCAGCACCACGATGCGCCGGTCCAGCAGGCGCACGAACTCGGCCCCGCGCGTATAGGATTCGATGGGATGGGGCAAGGCGGGGTAGGTCACAGGGCGATCCGGACGAGACAGGACAAACTTTCATTGTATCGCCCGCGAGCGCCGTACCGCCGTGAGCTCGGGCACGGCGTCCTTCGAACGGTTACTGGAACGCCCAGTGCAACTTGAGCTGTCCGTCCACCGCCCGGTAGCCGCCACCGATCTGGCCGCCCAGTTCCATCCCCAGCGAGACCCGGTCACTGCGATGCCAATCCAGGCCGGCGCGCAACCCCAGCGTATCGCGCGGCAGCCAGGTATTGACACTGCGCAACGACACGTCCGGCTGCGCATCGAAGTGCGCCGTCTGGCTGATGTCCCGGCTCAACCACTCCCGGTCCCAGCTCAGCCGCATGCGGGCCTGCATGGCCTGACCGTTGCCCGACGTCCAGTCCGTGCGGGCACTGACCCCCAGGCGCGAGCGCAGGGCATCCGCCTTCTGGCGGTCCAGATTCAGCCGCGAGGCTTGCGAGCCTGATTCCTCCACCCCGGGGCGCACCAGCCGGTCATAATCCAGCGACACGAAGGGGCCGATCGACAGCGACTCCGTCAGGGCGAACCGATAAGCGCCTTCGATCCGGGCGGACAGGTCGTAGCCGGTCCAATCCGCCTTATGGGAAGCGGCATAATCCGCAAAGACCACCTGGCGGTCCATAGACCCGCGCTCGACGCCCAGGCGCGCCCCGCCCTGAGCGATCCAGCCATGCCCGGCATCGGGCCGATAACGCCACTGAGCCCCCAGCCCCAAGGCCGTGGCCTTGGCCTGGCCGTTCCAGGGGGCCCGCAGTCTGACCGTCTGCTCGGACATATCCAGGCTGAAGCCCACCGCCATGTCGGGGGCCGCATCCAGCCGCCGGCCGCTGCCCGCCACTACCCCGTACAAGGACTCATGGCCGCCTACCTGGGTGCCGCGGGTGTCCTGCCGGCCCGCGCCGCCAAACAAGGTGGCATAGCCGACCCAGTCGCCCCCCCGCACCAGTGCGTCCGGCACCAGGCTGCGCAGGGCGGCATCCCCCGCCGCCCGGTCGCGCCGCAGCGACGCCGTCAGCCCGGCGCCATACGCTGCGGGCGACAGCTGGGCCAAGGCTTGCGTCACCTCGTGACCGTCCGGCGCGGAAAAATCCAGGCTGCGAAACAGTGGCCGGATCGCAGGCGCCCCAAAGGCGGCCAATTGCGTCAGCGCCTGCGCCACGTTCAGGTCGTTGGCATCCGCGCCGTACTGGCTGTAGGCATCGGCGGCACGCACCATGCTCAGGCTATAAAGATCACCGCCACCGCCAGAGGCGGCCGCCTGAAACCGCAACGTGGGCGACACCAGCGACGAAGTCACCGCATCGAGGTTCCAAACAACCCCGCCGTCGGCCTTCACCGGCGTGATGGCCCCGGCCCAGCCGTTGGCGTACCAATCGGCCATAGGCACCAGATCCAGCGTACCCGCCAAGGTCGCCGTCCCGGTGACCACCAGGAGGTCCGAAGCGCCCGAGGCATCGAATTCGGACTGCAAGATGCCGGTCGCAGCCTGTTCATAATCGCCGATCACGTCGATGCGGCCGATCGAATTGCCCGGCGCCAGCGTCCCCTGATTCAGGAAGGCGCTGCCCCCGGCCATGTCGTAGGTGGCATTGCCGCCGAGCCGGGCCCCCGGCCGGATCGCCGCGCCATACACCTCGTTGCTGCCGTTCAAGCGGGTATCACCGCCGTCAAACGACAGCGTCAGATTCGTCCCGCCCAGAATATTGCCCGTATAGGCAAAACGAAAATCCTGGTCCGCCTGTCCCGTGGCCCGGCCCGCCGCATCGGCCCGCTGGCCAAAGGACACAGTCGTCAGGCGTTGATGTCCCAGATCGTCCCGCTGATCGTACAAGGACACGATATCGCCTTCGATACGGGCGCCCCGCATCAGATTCAGGCGTTCCACATAGGCATTGGCGGACATGTAGATCGCGGCCTCGCGTCCCGCCACCCGGCCGGAGATATCCGCCTGGGTGACCAGCGGCCCATTGAGTTCCTCCGGCAAGGTCGGCTGCGGATCGCCCTTCCAGGTATGGATATATGAACCCCGGGATTCCACCTCGTCGGTCAGCGCATTGTTGCCGAAGTCGAACCGCAGGCCCACCCCGCGCTGGCCCAGCGCCTGGACGTCGCCACGCTGCACCAGCGTGTGATTGCGGCCATAGGCGAACATCACGCCCTGTCCGGTATCGCCATCGGCATACACCCGCACGCCGGGATCGATCGTCAGCGCATTGCTTTCGCCATCCACCCGGATGCCGGCACCGCCCTCGCCAGCCGTCAGCAGGTCGGCGGCCTGGCGGACACGGTTGCCGCTGCCATAGATATGCAGCCCCAAGCCCAGCAGCGCGGTGTTGTACCAGCCCGGCACATAGGCCGTGCCCTGGGCATTGCGGGCAAAATAGCCCTGTGTGTTGACGATGTCCAGGCCGCTGCCATAGACCGAGCGCCCAAAGAAGTTGCGCCGGTCGATCGTATAACCCAGATCCTGCAGCACCGCCAGTTCAGCTTCCATGAGGCCCGTGTAGTTACGGTAGCTCTGGTGGCTCATCATGCTGTTGTTCAGCTCGATGTGGCTCATGAAATTGTTGTCCAGCTCGGTGCCGTCGGGATCGGTAGCCATGATCCGCACCGGAACCCCGTGAAGCCCGCCCGCCAGCACATCATTGATGTGCGCGCCCACCAGCCTGCCCCGGTCCTGCCGCACGTCGAAGCCATCAGGCGCATCCGCATAGTCGTAACAGTCCGGGTCCGGGCACAGGATCTTTTGCCCCGGTCGCGCCCGATGGCCGTTGTCATCGACCATCAGGGCCCCCCATCCCGCCAGCACATCCCCAAAGGCCGGTTTGAAATTCGGACCCGAAAGTCCGATGGAACTGAAGATGCCGAAACCGTGTCCCAGTTCATGGATGGCCGTCGAGACGATGTCGTCCTTGCCCGTCAGCTGAATCTGACTGAAATGCGTCTCGAGCGGAAAGTCCGACGGCCCCAGCCCAAAGACCGCATGAAAACCGTCCGCCATGTCCTCGGGTCGAATCGGCAGCCCCTGCAGCTGCATCTGCAGAAGGGTCTTGGAGCTCTTGCCCCCATCCCCTTCGGGCGATCGGCCAAACGCATTGCCCTCATCATCGGCCGTACCGATATTGATGATGACCGGCCCCAGGCCGCCTTGCGGCTGGATCAGGCTGGCCAGATAGCGCACCCCCTGATTGATCTGCGGAACCAGATAGGGCTTTTCGGACCAGGACCAGCTCGACCACTGCGATGTGCCATCCTCGACATAGAAAGGTCCGTCTGTCGGAGGCGGATAGAAATACCGCAGCTCAAACATCGGCCGGCCGGCCGAGTCCTGAATCAGATGGGTTTCATACGCCTGGGCGCAGGACATGCCCGACAACATGAGGGAAAGCAGACAGGTCCGGAATTTCATCGCCGCGCTAAATACACAATTAATATATGTAACGCACGGTTATAAACCATAACATCGCGGCCGGCGATCAATTTATGCTTGACGCTATACTGGGGTTTACCCGATAAGGGTTTTCACTAATTCACGCGATGGATCGCAGTCAGGAGCGCGGCATGCTGGCACCTTTTTCGAACTACCCCGTCAACGAATCCTTCGAGCGCCTGATGGCCGAAGAACGTGCCGCCCGCGCCGCCCAGCCACACGTCAGCCTGCTGCAACGCATCCTGAAGGCCTTGGGTAGCGTCCGCGCGGCGGACCCCCTGCACACTGCCTGAAGCGGACGGCAGCCTCCCGGCGAGGCTGAATCCGATATCGGTATCGTCTGCCTTTCCCCCGGCAAGATCCGTCATCTGCATTAATCAATGCTGGTCATAGGGTCAAAGAGGCGGATGATCGACACCCCCATGATAAAATGCGCTGCGAAACAGGTATGTCTCCCGCCGACCCGGTGAGAGACATTCAAACAGGAAACAGAGGGTTCCTCCGGGCATGCCGCCCGCTGCCGAACCCGTATGTGCTGCCCCCGCAACGGTGTGCGTGACTGGCCTCCCGGCCACATCCGCCAGCCCGATACTGGCCTGCTTCGACACCTGACCCGCCCGAAGCGACCGTCCCCATCCCTGCACTCACCGGCGGATCACGGCCCCCGGGCGTTTTCCAATACTGGCGTGCGGGGACGCGCGCCACACAGGGCCTATCATGTCGATTCCGTTCTCCCGGCGCAGCCTTGCGGCGGCCTGCTGTCTCTTCCCCCTGGCCGTCACGGCCCAAACCACCACCTCGGTGCCGATGTTGAAGGACATCGTCATCACCCCCAGCCGCAATGCCGAACCTTTGGCCGATGCCATCGGCGACGTGACGGTCATCGGGCCGGAGCAACTGTCGGCAGCGCGCGGCGACAGCATTGTCGAGATCATCGGGCGGGCGCCGGGAGTGCAATTTGTGACCAACGGCGGGCCGCAGACTGTGACCAGCCTGTTCACCCGCGGCACGAACTCCGCCCACACCCTGGTATTGATCGACGGCATGCGGATCAATGGATCCACCGACGGAGGCGCACAATTCCCCGCCATCGACCCCGCCATGATCGAACGCGTCGAGATCCTGCGCGGCGCGGCCAGCAGCCTCTATGGCTCGGACGCCATCGGCGGCGTCATCAACATCATCACCAAAAAGGGTGAACAGGATCGCCCCCTGTCGGCCTGGGCCAACGTCGGCTATGGCACCTATGAAACGGCCAAGTCCAGCCTGGGCCTCTCGGGCGCCAGCGACGGTTGGGATTACAGCTTTTCAACGAGCGCGGCGACGAGCAAAGGGTTTGATGCCCTGCGTCGGCGCAAGGCCAACAACAGCCCCATCACAGGCTATTACCCGGACAAGGACGGCTACCGCAGTCATGCCGTTTCCGGCACACTCGGCTATCGCTGGGCCGAAGGACACCGCATTGGCCTGACCGCCCATAACGGATATACGGATGGCGACTATGACAACCAGTTTGCGCGCTATCCGAATACCCATGCGATCGCCCGGCAACAGGCCTACAGCCTGAGCAGCACCGATCGCATCACCAACTGGTGGGAAAGCGATCTGCGCTTTGGTTTTACCAAGGACAGCAACGACAACCGCAGCGACACGTCCAGCGTGTTCAGTTCACTCAAGCGCCACTACAGCTGGATCAACACCTTCAAGCCTCACGCCGATCACCGCATTTCGGTTCTCCTGGAGCGCCAGGAAGAACGCGCCCAGAGCACGACGACACGATATGACCGGGACGCGCGCGATACCAACGCCGTCGCCCTGATCTACAAAGGCCGCATCGACCGACTGCACACCCAGGCCAGCTTGCGCAACGACAATATTTCCGGCTACGGCAACGAGACGACAGGCAGCCTGGGCCTGGATTTCGACCTGACGGACGCCTGGCAAATCGGGATTGCCGCCAACACCGGCTTTCACGCGCCCACATTCAATGATTTGTACTATCCCTTCGAGCTGTACACATGGGGCGGCTTTCCCATCGGTTCCTACACGGGAAATCCGGCCCTGAAGCCGGAAAAGTCCCGGAATATCGAGGCCCATATCCAATATCAGACGGCGGACACGCTTTTGCGTGCCACGATCTACCAGAACAAGATCCGGGACCTCATCATCTATGACGTCACCGAACCGGTTCCTTTTTTTACCGAAGGCACAGTGAAGAACCTGGATGAGGCCACGATTCGTGGCATCACCCTGACGGCCGCGCATACTTTCGGAAACACGACCATTCGCGCCAGCGCGGACCTCCTGGATCCACGCAATGACAATCCTCAGCCGGCAAAGGGATTCACCCCCGCGGAAGGCTCCACCCTGCCTCGCCGCGCGCGCCAGGTCTTCCATATGGGCGTCGAGCACCGCATCCAGGCCCTGAAGCTGGGCGCGGAATACCAATACACAGGCAACCGCTACGAAGATGCCGCCAACAAGACCCGTCTGGGCGGCTATTCCCTGGTCAACCTGACGGCCGCCTACGACTTCAGCAAGTCCCTGGGCGTGCAGGTGCGCTGGAACAACGTGCTGGACAAGGACTATGTGCTGGTGGACGGCTACAACACGCCGGGCTCCAACGTGTTCGTGAACCTGTCCTGGCGGATGTAACGATGAAGCGCGCAGCGGACGGTTTGGGCGCGTCACGGCGACGCATCCTGGGCCTGGCGGCCGCCGCCTGCCTGTGCGCCGGCGCGGCCTGGGGGGCCGGCGCCCCGCCGCGCATCGTCACCCTGGCGCCCAACGCCACGGAACTGGTCTACGCCGCCGGCGCTGGCGGCGCCATCGTCGGCACTGTCCTGCGCAGCGACTTTCCACCCGCGGCGCGCGCCATCCCGCGCGTCGGCGACGGGATCCAGTTCAGCGAGGAAAGCATCCTGGCCCTGCATCCGACCCTGGTGGTCGCATGGCAGCCTTCCGAGGGCACGCGATCCCTGGCGCGGCACCTGGCCCCGCTGGGCGTGCCCCTGGTCTATGCCGATCCGAAATCGCTGGACGACATCCCGGCGCTGATCCGCGACCTGGGCGAACGTGCGGGCACCCGGGCGGCGGCCGACACCGCCGCCCGCCGCCTGGAACGCCGCATCCGCGCCCTGCGGCCGGCGGCGCCTCCGCCACAGACCGTCTTCATCGAAATCAGCGCCGACCCGCTGTACACGCTGGGCCGCGATCCACTGACCAACGATCTGCTGGCGCGCTGCGGCGGCATCAACCCCTATGCCGACGGCGCCATCGCCGCGCCGCAGGTCAGCGTCGAATCGGTGCTGCGCCTGAATCCCCGGGTGCTGATCGTGTCGCCCTACGGCCGCGACACACTGGCCGCCCGGAGGGCCTGGTGGTCCCGGCACGGCCTGGCGGCGGCCCGCACGGGCCGCATCTACGGTATCGATCCCGACTTGCTGCACCGGCCGGGGCCGCGCCTGGTGGACGCAGCGGAGGCGATCTGCGCGGATCTGAGGGACAGCCAGTAGCCCCTGCCGGCACCCGCTCTCCAAATGGATTATCCTTTCCGATGGCCGGCCCCTGCGGCCCTCTTTGCACTGATGCTCCCCGCCCTCTCGACATGACCACCCCAGACACCCTCACCATCGCCGACCGCGTCTTCCATTCCCGCCTGCTGGTCGGCACCGGCAAATACCGCGATTTCGAACAGACCCGCGAGGCCATCGAGGCCAGCGGCACGGAAATCGTCACCGTCGCCATCCG
>DISE01000131.1 GCA_002421865.1 Castellaniella sp. UBA6218 | reverse complement strand
AGAAGCGCATCAGGATGTGCGGCAGACCGGCCGTTCCGAACATCAGGGCCATGCCGAAGGAAATCGCGCTGACCGGATCCTTGATGAAGTTGCCCGGCCCCATGATGGACTGCCCCGCAGCGCCGGCCTGGGCGGCGTCCTTGCCGGCGTTCAGGGCGGCCAGCGTCTTGACCTCCACCGCGGCGGCGAACAGGCGTTCGGGCGAAAAGCCGTAATGTGCCAGCACCATCAAGGCCATGAAAGTCGCGCCCCCCAGCAACAGGGCCGCCTTGATGATCTGTACCCAGGTCGTGGCCGTCATGCCGCCGAACAGCACGTACATCATCATGATCACGCCGACCAGCATCACCGCGTAGATGTAGTCGAGGCCGAACAGCACCTTGATCAGTTGGCCCGCACCGACCATCTGGGCGATCAGGTAGAAGGCCACNNCCGAACAGCAGCTTGATGAGCTGGCCGGCGCCGACCATCTGGGCGATCAGGTAGAACGCCACAACCACCAGGGTGCCCGAAGCCGCGAAGGCGCGGATCGGCCCCTGCCTGAAGCGGTAGGCCGCCACGTCGGCGAAAGTGAACTTGCCCAGGTTGCGCAGTCGCTCGGCCATCAGGAAGGTCAGGATGGGCCAGCCCACCAGGAAACCGATGGAATAGATCAGGCCATCGTAACCGTTGATCATCACGGCGGCGGAAATGCCCAGGAACGAGGCGGCGGACATGTAATCCCCGGCGATCGCCAGCCCGTTCTGGAAGCCGGTGATGCCGCCGCCGGCGGTGTAGAAGTCGGCGGTGGAGCGGGTCCGGGCCGCGGCCCATTTCGTGATCCACAGGGTCAGGAGGACGAACAGGCTGAACATCGCGATGGCGGTCCAGTTGGTGGGCTGCCGCTGCAATTCGCCCAGATCGCCCCCCGCAGCCTGCGCGGTCGAGGACAAGGCCACCAGGGCCGGCGCACCCAGCGCCCAAAGGGTCGTGCGGTTCATTGCCCGGCCTCCTGGACGATCTCGCGGGTCAGGCGGTCGAATTCGCTGTTCGCGCGGCGCACGTACAGGCCGGTGATCAGCACACTGAAAACGATCACGCCGAAGCCGGCCGGGATGCCCCAGGTCATGACGCCCTCGCCCAGTTTCAACGCGAACAGCTCCTTGTCGAAAGCGATCACGCCGATGAAGCTGTAATACACCAGCAGCATGATCACGGCCAGGGTCCAGCCGTAGCGCAGCCGCGTGCGCCGCAACTGCTGGTATCTCGGATTCGACACAATGGCTTGTGTCCGCTTGTCTCCCATGTCTGTCTCCTGATGGGTCGTATGGTGCGGTGCAAGATAGAAACCCGAACTTACGAGGGCCTTACAGTCCGCCCATTCCTTTGGGCCATCAGGGAAAACACCGAGCCTGGAATGCACGTTAGAATCCTGGATTCGCAGACGTCCGAAGGGATCGCGCCACCCGCGAGTCAGCCCGGCCCCCAGGCGAAACCCGACCGCCCTTAGCTCAGCTGGATAGAGCAACGGCCTTCTAAGCCGTAGGTCACTGGTTCGAATCCAGTAGGGCGGGCCATGGCTTCGTCGCGGGCCATGATGGCGCCCCCGGCGGCACGCTGCGGATTCCACAGGAGGACGACTCATGGCCTGGTCGGCGACTCAATACACGATCTTCGAGACAGAACGCACCCGTCCGGTCAGGGATCTGCTGGCGGGTGTCCCGACACCCGATCCCGCCCGGCTGGCCGACCTGGGCTGCGGCCCGGGCAATTCGACGGAGGTTTTGCTGGCGCGCTATCCCGGCGCCCGGGTCACCGCCCTGGACAGCGCTCCGGACATGCTGGCCACCGCCCGGAAAAGACTGCCGGACGTGGACTTCCAGCAAGCCGACATCGCCGCCTGGGCACCCGACGCGCCCTTCGATGTCATTCTGGCCAACGCCTCGCTGCAATGGATCCCGGACCACGCGGCCCTGTTTCCCCGGCTGGCCGGCTTTCTCGCACCCGGCGGCAGCCTGGCCGTCCAGATGCCGGACAATCAGGACGACCCCGTCAAGACCCTGATGCGCAAGACGGCCGCCGACCCCCGCTGGTCGGACCGCATCGGCGACGAACGCAGCACCCGCTTTCCTCAACACCCCGTTCCCTGGTATTACGATCTGCTCCGGCCGCATTGCGGGCGGGTGGACATCTGGCGCACGCGTTACTGGCACATGCTGCCCGACGGCGTGGACGGCATCGTGGCCTGGTTCAAGGGCAGCGCCCTGCGGCCCTTCCTGGCGCCGCTGGACGAGGACGAACAGTCGTTGTTTCTGGCGCAATACCGGGACGAGCTGGCACAAGTCTATCCGGCGCAGGTCGACGGCTCGGTGCTGCTGCCCATGCCGCGGCTGTTCATCGTCGCCACGCGGTAAGGCCGGCGACCCGCAAAAACGGGCGTCCATCGCCCGCCCGGGCCCGGACACACCAGGAAACGTGCGCCTCGGCCGCAAATGCTAAAGTTCCGGGCACGACTCCGCCTTTAATTTCAACATCATGCCTTGTCTCCGACACGCAGGCTTGCGACATGCCTTTACTCTCGCCATCGGCTGCCTCTGCCTGATCGCCGGTGCCGCACACGCGGGCCTGTCTTACCGCCTGACCAGTCCGCAGGCCAGCCCCGGCGATCCCGTCGAACTGGAGGGACTGCTGACGAACGACACCGGCGCGGCACTCTCCAGCCCGGTCGCGCGAGAACTGACCGGTCAGTGGGTGGATGCCCAGGGACGGATGACACCCGCGCATTTCCAGCTGCGGACGTCGCCGGACGCCATCGATCTGCCCGCCAACACCTTCACCCGCATGGCCTGGAGCGGCCGGGTGCCGGCCGGCGCGCACGGCCTGCTGACCCTGCGGCTGGACGGCGTGGCCGATACATTGCTGGCGCTGCGGGTGGGCATGGCCGATCCGCAGGGCGCGCGGGTCGCGTCGGATGAGGCATCGGGCACGGGCGTGGCCGGGCCGGCTTCCGTCCCGCCGGCCGCCACGGCCCTCGCGGCCGCCCCGGCGACGACGGCGCCCGCTGCGAACGTTGCGACCGCCAGCAACGGCCTGTCCCCCTTCGACACGTTCCGCAACGCGATTTCCTCCTACGAGCCGATCTATTTCGCGGTGGGCAACCGCGATGGCGCCAACGCCCGCTTCCAGGTCAGCTTCAAATACCGCCTGTTCAGTCCCGACGACCCCGCCCGGCCGGGCTTCATGGACAACTGGTATTTCGGTTATACGCAGACCGCCCTGTGGGATCTGCATTCCGACTCCATCCCCTTCGTGGACACCACGTACAACCCCAGCCTGTTCTGGACGCGCGACGCGATCTGGTCCACCGGCGACAAACGCTGGTCCCTGGGGTTGAACTCGGGCTTCGAGCACAAGTCCAATGGCAAGGACAACGAAGACTCCCGATCCCTGAACGATCTCTACATCCAGCCGCAAATCGACTACCGCTTCGACGGCGGCAGCACGCTCAGCTTCCAGCCGCGCTTCAAATACTACGTCTGGACCGACCATGACATGGACTATCCGGGTTCGCTGGGCTACGTGGACTGGAAACTGCGCTGGGCGCAAGACGACGGCCTGATCCTGTCGGGCCTGTACCGCCAGGGCACGGGCGGGCGCAACGCCACCCAGCTGGAAGCCGCCTGGCCCCTGAAGCGCACCTTCCTGCACATGAACGGCCACCTGTATGTCCAGTATTTCCGGGGTTATGGAGAAACGCTGCTGGGCTACGACCGGAAAGACGACCCGCAACTGCGCATCGGCATCGCGCTGGTGCCCTGAGGAACCCATTCCATGCTCACCCAGATCGGGGTTTTCGCCTTGGCCTCCCTGGCGCTGCTGACACTCAGCCGCCTGCTGCTGACCGCGTGGCTGTGGCCCCGGGTCCGGGCGGCCGGCGGTCCCTGGCCGATCTTCCGCTGGGGCCTGCGCATCGACCTGAACCAGATCGCCATGTGGGCGGGGATTCCACTGCTGCTGGCGCCCTGGCTGGGCGACCGGCCCGTCGCCATTTTCCTGACCGGGCTGTGGCTGCAGGCCGTCTGGTTGCTGTTCGTGCTGCTGGAGGTCTCCACGCCCCAGTTCATCCAGGAATACGACAGCCGCCCCAACCGCCTTTACATCGACTACCTGAAATACCCCAAGGAAGTCTTCGGCATGCTGTGGAAGGGCTACAAACCGGTCCTGCTGGGCGCCGTCCTGGGTCTGGGCATGGCCGCCTGGCTGGGCCACACGCTGTTCGCAGGTGCGCGGCCCGATGCGCTGCCCGCCTGGCCCTGGCGGATCCTGCTCACGCTGGTCTTCGCCGCCGCCATCGCCCTGGCCATCCGGGGCACACTGGGCCACCGCCCGATCAATCCGGCCTCGGTGGCCTGGTGCGGCGACAGCCTGCTCAACACCCTGCCGCTGACGTCCCTGTACAGCGTGCTGTTCGCCTTGTATGCGATCAAGAACGAACGCTCGGCCGCCGACGTCTATGGCGACCTGCACGACACAGAATTGCACGCGATCATCCAGGAACAGGCGGGCATCCCGCCCGGCCCGGCCGAGATCCCCACGCTGCACCGCCAGCCCGCCAGCCAGCGGCCTGCACGGCCCCGCAACCTGGTGCTGATCGTCGAGGAAAGCCTGGGCGCCCAATACGTCGGCAACCTGGGCGGCGCGGGCCTGACACCCTGCCTGGACGCCCTCGCGTCCGAAGGCTGGAACTTCACCCGCGCCTACGCCACCGGCACCCGCTCGGTCCGCGGCCTGGAGGCCGTCACGGCGGGCTTCCCCCCGACCCTGTCGGACGCCGCCCTGCGCCTGGGCGACGCCCAGAGCCGTTTCTTCACCCTGGCCCAGTTGCTGAAGCAACACGGCTACCGCTCACGCTTCATCTATGGCGGAGAAGCCCATTTCGACAACATGAAGAGCTTCTTCCTGGGCAACGGCTTCGACGAACTGCACGACCGGCCGACCTTCGACACGCCGGCCTTCGTCGGCACCTGGGGCGCCAGCGACGAAGACATGTTCGACAAGCTGCACGCGCTGCTGTCGCAAGGCGGCGACCAACCCACCCTGCACCTGGCCTTTTCCGTCAGCAACCACACGCCCTGGGAATATCCGGCCGGCCGGATCCCGGTCGAAGGCGACCCCGCCACGGTTGAAAACACCGTGCGCTACGCGGACTGGGCCATCGGCCGCTTTTTCGAGCAAGCCCGCGCCAGCGCTTATTGGGACGACACGGTCTTCCTGATCGTGGCCGACCACGACGCCCGCGTCGGTGGCGCCCAGCGCATTCCGCTGCGACATTTCCATATCCCGGCCCTGATCCTGGGCGCGGGCGTCGAAGCGCGTCGCGACGGGCGCATCGTCAGCCAGATCGACCTGCCACCGACCCTGCTGTCGCTGATCGGCATCGACGACGCCCACCCCATGATCGGCCACGATCTGACGCGCGCGGAAGCGGGCGGGCGGGCCATGATGCAATACGAGGCGCTCTACGGCTACCTGCGAGACGATACCCTGGCGGTGCTGGAGCCCCAACAGCCCGCGCGTTTCTACCGCTACGCCGCACCCGATGGCTACACGCCGCTGGATCCGGACCCGGAACTCGGCCGCATCGCCCTCGCCCACGCGCTATGGCCGACCTGGGCCTACCGCAACCGCGCGCACACGCTGCCGGCGCTTCGGCTGCCCGGCTGATGCCGCCCCGGCCAGGCTCTGTTCGACCCCGGCCCCCATGGTAGAATTTGCGGTCCAGTCGGGGCGTAGCGCAGCCTGGTAGCGCATCTGCTTTGGGAGCAGAGGGTCGCATGTTCGAATCATGTCGCCCCGACCAACCACGATCGAGGAAACCGCCATGTCTTCTTCCACGTACGACGATCTGGGCAAGCTGGTCCTTCGACTGGGCCTGGGCATCATGCTGCTGCTCCATGGCCTCTCCAAGCTGGATGGCGGTGTGGGCTGGATCGTGGACATGCTGGGCCAGCGCGGCCTGCCCGGCTTCGTGGCCTATGGCGTCTATATCGGCGAAGTGATCGCCCCGGTCCTGATCATCCTGGGCCTGTTCACCCGCCTCGGCGGCCTGCTCTCCGTGATCAACATGCTGTTCGTCTTCGGCCTGGTCCATATGCACCAGTTGTTCGACCTGGGCAAGAGCGGCGGCTGGGCGCTGGAACTGCAAGGCATGTTCCTGATCGCCAGCCTCGCCGTCACCCTGTTCGGCGCGGGCGCGTACAGCCTCGGCGGGCGCAACGGCCGCTGGAACTGACCCGGGCTGAAAAAACCTAGGCGGCCGGCAGGGTGATCACCACCCGCGCCCCGCCCAGGTCACCCGCTTCGATCCGCGCCCAGCCGCCATACAGATCGGCCAGATCGCGCACGATACCCAATCCCAGCCCCGAACCGGGCGTGCGTTCGTCCGCCCGCCTGCCCCGCTCGAAGACCATCTCGGCCCGCTCCGGGCTCAGGCCCGGCCCATCGTCCTCGACCCGGATCGTCAGTTCGCCGTCCTGACGGCGGGCGGTGACGCGCACCCGCCGCCGCGCCCATTTCCCCGCATTGTCCAGGACGTTGCCCAGCATCTCCTGGAAGTCCTGCGCCTCGCCGCGAAACGCCAGGTCCCCGGGCACGCCCTCCAGGTCGTAGCTCAGCCCGCGCTCGGCGTGAACCCGGTCCATGACACGCACCAGCCCCTGCAGCAAAGGCAGGATCGGGCTGCGCAGTCCGGTCACGCGCACCGCCGCCGCAGCCCGGGCGCGGGCCAGGTGGTAATCCACCTGGCGGCGGGCGGCCTCGACCTGTTCGGCCACCAGCCGCGGCAACGCCGGATCTTCCGCCTGGGCCGCATTGGCCATGACCGCCAAGGGCGTCTTCAAGGCATGCGCCAGATTGCCGGCCTGCATGCGCGCCCGCTCCAGGCCCTCCGCATTGCGACCCAGCACCAGGTTGAAATCCTCGACCAGGGGCTGGACTTCCATCGGGAATTCTCCCTCGATCCGGTCCGACCGCCCCTCGCGCAGCGCGGCCAGCCGCTCCCGCAGCCGGACCAGGGGTCTCAACCCGAAGCCGACCAGCATCCAGGCGGCCGCCGCCATGCCCAGCGCCAGGATGCCCAGCGCCATCGCCAGCATGCGGTCGAAGCGGCTCACCGGCTCGACCCACAAGGCCTCGTCGGCCGCCACCGCCAGGATCAGCGTATCGACCGGCCCTTCGGCGGGATGGACTTCGCGCAGCCGCATGCGCAGCGACTTTCCATCAGGCCCGGGCGCCTGCAGGGCCACGTCCCGCCCAGGTTCGAGATCACCTGCCCCGTCCGGCAGATGCGCGTCCCACAAAGACCGCGAGCGCAGCAACTGGGCGAAACGCGTGCCTTCGGCCGGCACGGAAATCTGCCAGTACAGGCCGGAGAACGGATGGCTGAAGCGTGGATCGGGCGGCAAGGTGGACAAGGACACCCTGCCCTGCTCATCGACCTGCAGCGAGGCGGTCAACTGATTCAGGTGGATGCCCAGCTCGGACTGCAACTGCGCCTGGATGTGCTGGCGGAACATGCGCTGGATGACCCAGCCGGCCAGCGCCACGCTCAGCAGCGTCCAGGCCAGCGTGACGGCCAGCAGACGCAGACGCAGCGAGCGATGCCGCGCCTTCATTGGGGGGTGGCCGACAGACGATATCCCAGGCCGCGCACCGTCTGGATCAGGCCCGGGGGAATCTTGCGCCGCAGACGGGCGACGAAGACCTCGATGGTGTTCGAATCGCGGTCGAAGTCCTGCGCATAGATGTGCTCCACCAACTGGCCACGGGACACGACCTCGTCCTGGTGCATCAGCAGATAGGCCAGCACCCGGTATTCATGGCTGGTCAGGTCCAGCGGCGCATCGTCCAGCAGGACGCGGGACTGGCGCGTATCCAGCAGCAGCGGCCCGCAGCGGATGTCGGCCGTGGCATGCCCGCCGACGCGGCGCAGCAGCGCGCGCACGCGAGCCTCGAGTTCTTCCTGGTGGAAAGGCTTGGTCAGATAGTCGNNTCGCGCGCCGTCAGGATCAGCACCGGCATCGTCCGGCCCGCTTCGCGCCAGGTTCTCAGCGCCGTCAGGCCGTCGCGGCCAGGCAGCCCCAGGTCCAGCACGATCAGATCGTAGGGCTCGTTCAGACCCTGATGCTCGGCATCGAGGCCGTCGGCCGCCACATCGACCACATAGCCCGACTTTTCCAGGGCCGCCTTCAATTGGGCGGCCAGCAGCGGTTCGTCCTCGGCGACCAGCAGTCTCATGGATGCCTCCCGTCACGGCGCAGCGATCGCGTGCCCACCCACAGCGTTTCGCCGGTGCGGGCATCGATTTTCAGTTTGGTCATGCGGCCCTGATCCTGCAGCAGCTTCAGTTCATAGATCCAGCGGTCGCGGCACGCAAGGCAGTCTTCATCGTCGTCTTCCCGCTCGAAGTCGACCTTCAGGATCTGGCCCGGATAGTCGCGCGCCACTTGCGCCAGGACATCCTGCAGCGGCCGGACTTCACCCGTGGCCTGCAGCCGTTCGGCCATGTCCCGGTCGTGATTGTGCGCTCCCGCGCCCGTGCCCCACAGGGCCAGGGCCAGAGCGACCGCCAGCATCCCTCGGCGAAGCATCGCGGACTCCTTTCGTGACATGATCTGATCTTACGATATCAGGAAGCGCATGAACCGGGAATGAATGGGGCGGCCCGCGCTGGCGAACGCCAGTGCCCCGCAGTACCATGTCCTCCACCTGCCCTGTCCGTATCGCGGGGCACACGCAAAGGAGACATCATGCTGCACCCGCAAGGCGATTACCTGCGGACCCGGGACTCATTCACCTGGTCCGTGCCGGAGCGCTACAACATTGGCCAGGACGTCTGCGACCGCTGGGCCGACGGCAGCGGCCGCACGGCACTGATCGTGGATCGCGGAGACGCCCCGGCGCGGCACTATACCTTCGACCAGCTCAAGCACTGGTCCGACCGGCTGGCGCTGGCCCTGCGCGCCCGGGGCGTGTCCCGGGGAGACCGGGTGGGCATCCTGCTGCCGCAATCGCTGGAAACGGCGCTGGCCCACCTGGCGGCCTACAAGCTCGGCGCCATCGCCGTTCCACTGTTCACGCTGTTCGGCACCGAAGCCCTGCAATACCGCCTGTCCGATTCGGGCGCCCGCGCGCTGGTCACCCACACCGAAGGCCTGGGCAAGATCGCCGCGATCCGCCAGAATCTGCCGGACCTGGGCTGCGTGCTGGACATCGACGCGGAAGCCGGCGACACCTCGTTCTGGAAAGCGATCGAAGGGCAGGACGGGCTGGGCTTCACGCCCGAGGACACCGCTGCGGACGACCCGGCGATCATCATCTACACCTCGGGCACCACCGGCAAGCCCAAGGGCGCGCTGCACGCCCACCGGGTGCTGCTCGGCCACCTGCCGGGCGTGGAGATGTCCCACAATTTCTTTCCCGACCGCGCCACCCTGATGTGGACCCCGGCGGACTGGGCATGGATCGGCGGGCTGCTGGACGTCCTGATGCCATCCTGGCACCACGGCGTGGCCGTGCTGGCCTGCCGCTTCACGAAGTTCGACGCCGCCGTCGCCTGGCAACTGATGTCCAGGCATCAGGTCAGCCACACGTTCCTGCCGCCCACGGCCCTGAAGATGCTGCGCACGCTGCCCGACCCCGCACGTCATGGCCGCCTGGGCCTGGTCTCGGTGGCCAGCGGCGGCGAATCCCTGGGACCGCAACTGATCGACTGGGGCCGCCGGACGCTGGGCGTCACCATCAACGAGTTCTACGGCCAGACCGAATGCAACATGATCGTGTCGTCCTGCGCCGCCCTCTTCGAACCCCGCATCGGCGCCATGGGCCGGCCCGTGCCGGGCCACGACGTCCGCATCATCGACGAAGCCGGCCGGATTCAGCCGCCCGGGGTCGAAGGCCACATCGCCGTGCATCGTCCCGATCCGGTGATGTTCCTGCAATACTGGCGCAACCCGGAGGCCACTGCCCGCGCCTTCATCGGCGACTGGCTGGTCACGGGCGATCGGGGCTTGTGCGATGAAGACGGCTATCTCTGGTTCAAGGGCCGGGGCGACGACGTCATCACCAGCGCCGGCTATCGCATCGGCCCGGGACCCATCGAAGACTGCCTGCTCGGCCATCCGGCCGTGCGCCTGGCGGCCGTGATCGGGGTGCCCGACCCCGAACGCACCGAAATCGTCAAGGCCTGCATCGTGCTGAACGAAGGCTACACGGGCGGCGCCGCGCTGGTGGCGGAGCTGCAGGACCACGTCCGCCGCAAGGCCGCCGCGCACGAATACCCCCGGCTGATCGAATTCATGGACAGCCTGCCCATGACGACCACGGGCAAGGTTCAGCGCGGGCAGCTACGGGCGATGCACGAAGGGAAATAGGGTACGCCCCGGTTGATCCGGCCCGGAATCAACCGAATCTTCCCGTGATGTAGTCCTCGGTTTCCTTGCGGGCGGGCTTGATGAAGACCTGGTCCGTGGGGCCGAATTCCATCAGTTCGCCCAGATACATATAGGCGGTGTAATCGGAACAGCGCGCCGCCTGTTGCATGTTGTGGGTCACGATGACCACGGTGTAGTCGGACTTCAGCTCCGCGATCAGTTCCTCGATCTTGGCCGTGGAGATCGGATCCAGGGCGGAGCACGGTTCGTCCAGCAGCAGAACCTCCGGCTTGATCGCCACGCCGCGCGCGATGCACAGGCGCTGCTGCTGGCCGCCGGACAGGCCGTTGCCGCTCTGTCCGAGCTTGTCCTTGACCTCGTTCCACAGGGCGGCCTTGGTCAGGGCCCATTCCACGCGCTCGTCCATCTCGCCCTTGCTCAGGCGCTCGAACAGCCGCACACCGAAGGCGATATTGTCGTAGATGCTCATGGGAAACGGCGTGGGCTTCTGGAAGACCATGCCGACCTTGGCGCGGATGAGGGAAATGTCCAGACGGGAATTGAGCAGATTCTCGCCGTCCAGTTCGATGACACCTTCGGCGCGCTGGCCCGGATAAAGCTCGAACATGCGGTTGAAAGTGCGCAGCAGCGTGGATTTCCCGCAGCCCGAAGGGCCGATGAAGGCCGTGACCTTGTTTTCCGCGATATCCATGTCGATGTCGCGCAAGGCGTGGAAGCTGCCGTAGTAGAAATTCAGATTGCGCACGGACAGTTTCGTGCGTTCTCGGGCGGCGGACGTGGACGGATTCAGGGTCATGGTCGGAATCGGATTATTTGCGGAACAGGCTGCGCGCGGCGATGTTGATCCCCAGCACCAGCAGGGTGATCAGCGCGGCGCCCGCCCAGGCCAGCCGGTTCCAGTCCTCGAAAGGACTGGCGGCGTACTGGAAAATCACCACCGGCAGGTTGGCGATGGGGGCGTTCATGTTCAGGGACATGAACTGGTTGTTCAGGGCGGTGAAGAGCAGCGGCGCGGTTTCACCGGCGATGCGGGCCACGGCGAGCAGGATGCCGGTGATGATGCCCGAACGTGCGGCCCGATAGCAGATGAAGACGACGACCCGCCACTGCGGGCAGCCGAGGGCGGCGGCGGCCTCGCGCAGGCTGTTGGGCACCAGGCCGAGCATGTTGTCCGTGGCACGGACTACGACCGGGATGACCAGGATGGCCAGCGCGAACGCCCCCGCCCAGCCGGAATAATGACCGACCTGCGCCACATAGATGGCATAGATGAACAGGCCGATGATGATGGACGGCGCCGACAGCAGCACGTCGTTCAGGAAGCGCGTGGCCGGCGCCAGCCAGCCCCGGCGGCCGTATTCGGCCAGATAGGTGCCCGCCAGCACGCCGATGGGCGTGCCGATGAGCGTGCCCACGCCCGACATCAGCACGCTGCCGATGATGGCGTTCAACAGGCCGCCATCGGCCCCGGGCGGCGGCGTGCTTTCCAGGAACAGGGTCAGGGACAGGGCGGAACCGCCCTTGAGCAGCAGCGTGAGGATGATCCAGGCGAGCCAGAACAGCCCCGAGCCCAGCGTCAGCCCCGAAAGCCCCAGCATCACGCGGTTGAACCGGCGCCGGCGCCGGTAGATCGGATTGCTCTGGGCGATGGAGGAGTCGGGAATGGCCATCAGTGTTTCGTGCCTTCTTGACGCGACAGTTTCAGCAGCATGAACTTGGACAGGGCCAGCACCACGGTCGTGATCAGGAACAGGATCAGGCCCAGTTCCAGCAATGCCGATTTCTGCAGACCGCCGGCCTCGTTGAACTCGTTGGCCAGAGCGGAGGCGATGGAGTTGGACGGCGAGAAAATCGAGGAAGGCAGGTTGAAGGCGTTGCCGATCACGAAGGTGACCGCCATGGTCTCGCCCAGCGCGCGGCCCAGGCCCAGCATGATCCCGCCGATGACACCGTGCTTGGTGTAGGGCAGCATGATCTTCCAGACGACTTCCCAGGTGGTGCTGCCCAGGCCGTAGGCGGATTCCTTGAGCATGGAGGGAACCTGTTCGAACACATCGCGCATCACCGCCGCGATGAAGGGAATGATCATGATGGACAGGATCAGGCCGGCCGTGAACAGGCCGATGCCCATCGGTGGCCCGCCGAACAGGTGCTCCAGCACGGGAATGCCATCGAAGAAGTCCACCAGATGAGGCTGGACGTATTCCTGGAACAGGGGCACGAATACGAACAGGCCCCACATGCCGTAGATGATGGACGGGATCGCGGCCAGCATCTCGATCGCCACGCCCAGCGGACGGCGCAGCCAGACAGGGGCGAGTTCGGTCAGGAACATGGCGATGCCGAAGGACACCGGCACCGCGATCAGCAGCGCGATGAAGGCGCTGATCACCGTGCCCAGCATCGGCACCAGCGCGCCGTAACTGTGCCGCACAGGATCCCAGTCGTTGGTCCAGAGGAAGGGCAGGCCGTATTCGACCAGGGAATCCCGGCTGCCGTACACCAGGGATGCGAGGATCCCGGCCAGCAGAATGAAGACGAGGAACGCAAACAGGCGCGTCAGGTGCCGGAAGCCGGCATCCACCAGAAGGCTGCGCTGCGTATTGGCCATGAGGGACTCATCCGTGGCGACAGGATCCCTGGCGCGCCGGGGATCCGAATCGGAATTCTAAAACCGCCATTTTCCCATAAACGGGGCGGCGCACCATCGCGCCGCCCCGACTGGTACTGAATGCGAGACTTACTTCCAGACCGCGGAACCGTCCTCGCCGCGGACCTGCTCGGCCCAGACGCCACGGATCTTGGTGGTCACATCATCGGGCAGCGGAACGTAGTCCAGGGCCCTGGCCATGTCGCCGCCTTCGCGCCAGGCCCAGTCGAAGAAGGCCAGGACTTCATGAGCGCGCTTGGGATCGGCCTGCTTGCCGTGCACCAGGATGAAGGTCGCCGCCGTGACCGGCCACGAGTCCGCACCCGGCTCGTTGTTCAGGACCAGCCCCATGCCCGGAGCCGAATTCCAGTCGGCGTGCGACGCGGCCGCGGCGAACGCCTTTTGCGAGGGCTGCACGAACTGGCCGTCGCGGTTCTGCAGTTGCGCCCAGGCCAGACCGTTCTGGTGCGCGTAGGCGTATTCCACGTAACCGATGGAATTGGCCAGCTGGCGCACATAGGCGGCCACGCCTTCATTGCCCTTGCCGCCCTGACCGGTCGGCCACTTCACCGCCTTGCCCTGGCCGACCTGTTCCTTCCAGGCGGGAGACACCTGGGACAGGTAGTTGGTCCAGCCGAAGGTCGTGCCCGAACCATCCGAACGGTGGACCACCACGATACCCTTGGCGGGCAGCTTCAGATCCTTGTTCAGGTCGGCGATCGCCGGGTCGTTCCATTTCTGGATCTTGCCCAGGAAGATGTCCGCCAGCACCGGACCGGTCAGCTTGAGCTGGCCTTCCTTGATGCCTTCGATGTTGATCACCGGCACGGTGCCGCCGATGACGGCGGGGAACTGGACCAGGCCGTTCTTTTCCAGATCCGCCGGCTTCATCGGGTCATCCGAGGCGCCGAAATCGACCGTCTTGGCGATGATCTGCTGTTGACCGCCACCCGAACCGATGGACTGGTAATTGATGCGGTTTCCGGTGACTTCCTGGTATTTGGCGGCCCACTTGGCGTAGATCGGGTAGGGGAAGGAAGCGCCCGCACCCGTCAGGTCGGCGGCGTGCGCCGCGACGCCCGCGGCGGCCATCATCGTCAGGCCGGCGGCGCATTGCGTCAGAATTCGCTTGAACATGTCTTAAACCCTTTGTGGTTCGTGAGGATCGGCGACCCTGGAAATTTCCCGGACCGTCAGAACGACATGGTAGAGAGTCAAGGTGACAGTTTAATGACACCCCCCTCGTAATGACACCCCCGTCTCGCGGCCTGCAGGCCGCTCCAGGGATACGGCTCCCCCACCTCGCGGCCTGCAGGCCGCTCAGGGTCATTCCTCCCCCACCTCGCGGCCTGCAGGCCGCTCAGGGTCATTCCTCCCCCACCTCGCGGCCTGCAGGCCGCTCGGATTCGATCGGCATGAAAGGGTCCGCAGGGACCCTTTCATGTCCGATCTCATCCCAATCTCGCCATCAGGTGCTGGTGCAGGCTGAAGCCGGCGCGGCGGTTGCGCACGCGCAGGTAGCGGCCATCGGGCTGGGCCGCCCAGGCGAGCTGGTTGTCCCGCCAGGCGAAGGTGAACGCCTCGTCGATGACCCGGCGCCTCAGGGTCTTGTCGAGCACCGGGAAGGCGAGTTCGACCCGACGCAGGAAATTGCGGTCCATCCAGTCGGCGGAGGACAGATACAGGGGCTCTGCGCCATCCTGGTAGAAATAGAACACGCGCGAATGCTCCAGGAAGCGGCCGATGATGGAACGCACCCGGATATGGTCGGACAGCCCCGGCACACCGGCCTGCAACGCGCAGGCTCCGCGCACGATCAGGTCGATGCGCACCCCCGCCTGGCTGGCCTCGTACAAGGCGCGGATCACCTCGGGCTCCAGCAGGGAATTCATCTTGGCGCGAATCCGCGCCCGCTTGCCCGCGCGGGCGAATTCGGTTTCGGAGCGGATCAGATTCAACACCGTCTCGTGCAGCGTGAAGGGCGACTGCAGCAGCAGCTTCAGTTCCCGACGCGCGCCCAGGCCGGTCAACAGGGAGAACACCTGGTCCATGTCCTCGCACATCTGCTGGTTGGCCGTGAGCAGGCCGAAATCAGTGTAAAGGCGCGCCGTGCGCGGATGATAGTTGCCCGTGCCCAGGTGGCCATAGCGGCGGATGCGGCCGTCCTCGCGGCGCAGCACCAGCGCCATCTTGGCGTGGGTCTTGTGTCCCACCACGCCATAACTGACATGGGCGCCGACCTCTTCCAGGCGCGCGGCCCAATTGATGTTGGTCTGCTCGTCGAAGCGCGCCATCAGTTCGACCACCACCGTGACTTCCTTGCCGGCCCGCGCCGCCGAAAGCAGCAAGCCCATCAGCTCGGAGTCCTCGCCGGTGCGGTAGATGGTCTGCTTGATGGCCACGACCTGGGGATCCAGCGCCGCGCTGCGCAGGAACATCAGCACCGGCTGGAAGGACTGGTAGGGGTGATGCAGCAGATGGTCGCGTGCCGCGATGGCGGCGAACAGTTCGTCGGGACGCTCCAGGCCGCCGTCGAAAGGCGCCGGCATGCGCGGCCGGAAGGGAGGGTATTCCAGATCGGGGCGGTTGACCCGGTTGCACAATTGCATCAGGCGGGTCAGATTGACCGGCCCGTTGACGCGGTAGGTATCGGCCGCCCCCAGGCTGAATTCACGCTGCAGGAACAGTTCCAGGTCGGGCGGCATGGCATGCGCGATCTCCAGGCGCACCGAGGCCCCGAAGTTGCGCTGCGAGAGTTCGCCCTGGAGCGCCTGTCGCAGGTTGGTGATTTCTTCCTCGTCCACGAACAGGTCGCTGTTGCGCGTCACCCGCCACTGGTAGCAGCCCTGAACATTCATGCCCGGGAACAGCTCGCCGACGAACGCGTTGATCAGGGTGGTAAGCAGCATGAAGCCATCGGGTATGCCGGCGATCTCGGCGGGAACCTTGATCATGCGCGGCAAGGCGCGCGGCGCCTGGACGATGGCGATGTGGCCCTCGCGGCCGAAAGCGTCCTCGCCGCTGAGTGCGACGATGAAGTTCAGGCTCTTGTTGTAGACGCGCGGAAAGGGATGCGCCGGGTCCAGACCGATGGGGGTCAGCAGCGGCATCACATCGCGGCGGAAGATGCCATAGGCCCATTCCCGCTGCAGGTCGTTCCAGCCTGTCGAATAGATCAGCCCGACCCCGTGTTCCATCAGCCGGGGCATGACTTCGCCGGTCAGCAGGCGGTTCTGGCGGTCCACCAGGGCGTGCGCGGCCCGCTGCACACGGTCGAAGGCCTCGTCGGGCGTCATGCCGTCCACACCCCGCAATTCCGGCGTCTGGCGCTGCTGTTCCTTGAGGCTGGCCATGCGGATCTCGAAGAACTCGTCCAGGTTCGAGCCGACGATGCACAGGTAGCGCAGCCGTTCCAGCACGGGCACGTCCGCGCGCTCGGCCATGGAGAGCACCCGCTCGTTGAATTTCAGTACCGACAATTCGCGGTTCAGGAGAACCGGCATTTCTTCGACGGCCCGCATGCGCGCCTCACAATCCTGTCATCAATCGGCCACTATAATCGCACAGTGTGACATCTTCTGGTAAGGACAAGTCCCCAGTCATGGACAACCGGCTCGCCTCGATCGACCTGGGCTCGAATACCTTCCGGCTGTCGATCGGGCGTATCGTGCGCCATGGCGGCACGGCCCAGATCTACGCGGAGGACAAGCTGCGCGAGCTGGTCGCCCTGGCCAACGGCCTGGACGAGCACAAGCGCATCGACGCCGCCACCGTGGAACAGGCCCTGGCGGCGCTGCGCCGCTTCGGCGAGCGGCTGCGCGGCTTCCCGCCCGCCAACGTCCGCGCGGTGGCCACCAACACCTTCCGGGTGGCCCGCAACGCGGCCGAAATCCTGCCGGCGGCGGAACGCGCTCTGGGCTTTCCCATCGAAATCATCTCCGGCCAGGAAGAAGCCCGCCTGATCTACCTGGGCGTGATCCAGGACTTGCCGCCGTCGGATCACCGCCGCCTGGTGATCGACATCGGCGGCGGTTCCACCGAATTCATCATCGGCCAGCGCGCCAGACCCCTGGAACTGGCCTCGCTGGAACTGGGCTGCACCACCTGGACGCGGCAGTTCTTCCCCCAGGGACGCATCACTGAAACCCGGATGCGCCAGGCCATCCTGGCGGCGCGCGGCGCCATCGAATCCATCGCCAGCCGCTACCGCGGCACGGGCTGGCAGGAAGCCTACGGATCCTCGGGCACCGCCAAAGGCCTGCTGGCCATCCTGACCGAAAACGGGCTCAGCCCCCGCGACATCACGCTGGACGGCATGGAACGGCTGCGCGCGGCCCTCGTGGACGCGGGCCAGGTCCGCCTGCAAGACTGGGCAGGGCTGAAAGCCGAACGCGTGCCGGTGCTGCCCGGAGGGCTGGCGATCATGATCGCCGCCTTCCAGGAACTGGGCATCGACCGCATGCGGGCGGGCGACGGCGCGCTGCGCATCGGCGTGCTGCACGATCTGCTGGGCCGCGACCTGCACCAGGATCAACGCGACGAGACCGTGCGCCAGATGCTCGCTCGTTACCAGCTGGATGGCGCACAGGCCGGCCATGTCCGCAAGCTGGCGCTGCAGCTCTTCGACCAGCTCGGCCTGGCCGCCGGTCCCGAAACGACCGAACTGCGCCGGGCACTGGGCTGGACCGCCGACCTGCACGAAGTCGGCCTGGCCATCGCCCGCAGCGACTACCACAAGCACAGCGCCTATATCCTGCAACACGCCGACATGCCGGGCTTTTCGCATGACGACCAGCGGCTGCTGGCGTTCCTCGCCCTGGGCCACCAGGGGCGCCTGGCCAAGGTCCGCGACTATGCGCCCGACCGCGCGCGCTGGCTGGCCTTGTGCTGCCTGCGTCTTGCGGTGCTGGTTTTGCGGCGCCGGGAGCCATTGTCATGCATCCCCTTTCATATTCAGGCGCGGGACCGGGCCGTCCGCGTCACGGTCGATGAAGGCTGGCTGGAGGCCCATCCCCTCAGCAGGTTTCTGCTCAAAAGCGAAGTCGATGTCTGGCGCAAGGCCGGGTTTACGCTGGATGTCTCCTGAAGCTGAACATACGATAATCAATCAGTCGCATACGGGTCGGGGGCTGACCCGCCGCCGGTCGCATCCACAGGAGCCCCCCCTCGCATGAGCCGATCAGAACAACTGCAGCTCACACTGACGGGCGAGGGCCGGCAAATCCTTTTGCTGGGGCACGGTTTCGGGTGCGACCAGACCGTATGGGCCCCCATCCGGGAAGGGCTGAACGCCGGTTATCGCGTAGCCTCCTATAATCTGGCGGGTTCCGGACCCCGGGGCGACCAGGCCTACGACGCCGATATCCATGGCCACGTCTTCGGATACGCCGACGACCTGCTGGCCATCCTGGATGAACAACAGTCGGGCCCCGTCATCTACATTGGCCATTCGTTCAGCGCCATGATCGGCCTGGTGGCCGCCGCCGCGCGGCCCCAGGCTTTTGCCCGGCTCATCCTCCTGCAAGGATCACCGCGCTATCTGAACGACATCGACTACGTCGGCGGCTTTGAACCGCATCAGCTCGAAGCGATCCAACAAGCCATGAACGCCAGTTTCTTCAGCTGGGCCTCCGGTTTCACCCCCCTCATGCTGGGGCCGGACCGCCACGATGACGATGTCGCGAAATTCACGGAAACCTTGTTTCTGATGCGTCCGGACATCGCTTCAAACATGTTGCGGATGATTTTCGAATCCGACCAGCGCGCCGTATTGCCACGGGTCGTCACCCCCGTTCATCTCGTGCACAGTCACTCCGACATCGCCGTGCCCACCGAGACGGCTTACTGGCTGCATGAGCATCTGCCGGGCAGCACACTGGACTTTCTGGATCTGGAGGGGCACATCCCGCACCTGACGCAGCCAGGCATCGTGATGGATGCCCTCAAAAAAATCCTGGGCCGCCCATGACCAGCGACGCCCTCCATCCGGTCCATGCGGCCGCCCCTGCGCAGGCGGCCCTGGAAACCTTCCTGAAATGGCTTCATCACGCCGGGAAATTCGATCTCGTACTGGCCGTGCACAGGAAAACGGAAAGCAAGGCCGCCGTACTGCGCGGCGCCCCGTCATTGCCCCCGGCGCTGGCCAACCTGAGCTGGCGGTGGACCCTGCCCCAAGACCTGAAACCCGGATGGTCCGCCCTCGAAACACGCAACCTTCCGTCGGCGTTTGCAGCGGGCCTGTCATTCCGGCCCGCACAGGCATGGTGCTTCAGCCCCGCCACCGGGGGCGACATCCCCCCGGTGGCGCTGCTCTGCCTCAGCGCCGAGACCAGCACCGGCGTCACGACATCCACACCGCCCGACACCCTGGACGAACCTTCTTTCTGTCAGCTGTTCGTACATCTTGCATTGGCCTACCAAGCGGAAAAAGAGCAGGCGTTGTGTCAGCAGCAGTTCATCGACGCCTTCAATGGCCTGGCCCTGGCGATCGTCCTGGTCAACCGCACCCCCCCTACCGCTCAGGTCAACCGGCAGGCCGCCGCCTTGCTGGGGACACGTTCCGGGAACGTGCATGCCCACCAGTTGTCGCAGGCCATGGCGCGGCTCCGCGCGCAATGCCTCAACAGCGCCGAACTGGAAGCCCCCTACCAGCAACTGCACTCGAATCCGGACGCGGAAATCCACTGCTTCTGGAAGCTCGCGTCGCACAACCAGGTCCTTCGGGTGGTCACCCGCCGTCTTCCCATCGCCCATCAGCACACCAGGATCTGGATCTTCGAAGACGCGACCGCGCAGGTGCGGCTGGAAGAAACGCTGCGTCGGGAAGCCTCACTGGATCCTCTGACGCAGTTGCTCAACCGCCGCTCATGGTTTCGGCAAGTCAGGGCGATATACGATGCGCCCAGCCCGGAACACCAGGCCCCCGCCGTCTTGCTGCTGGATCTGGATCATTTCAAAAGCATCAATGATCGATACGGACATGGCGCAGGCGATGATGTGCTGCGCACTGTGGCGCACCGGATTGCCGGACCTCTGCGCGGCGGAGACCTGCTGGGCCGCTACGGGGGGGAAGAATTCATTGTTTTCCTGCCGCCCATGACGGCCGAACAGGCCGTTCAGGTAGCCGAACGCCTCAGGACGGCCGTGGCGGACTCACCGGTCCGCAGCGGACAGCTCCGCATCGGCTGCACGGTCAGCATCGGCATGGCCTTGCGGATCGGACAGGAATCCTTGCGGTCACTGATCAGGCGTGCCGACAGCAATCTTTATCACGCCAAGCACGCGGGGCGCAATCAGGTCAGCCACAACGCCCACTAGCCGGGCTCAGCGCATGCCGAAATGGCGCCGATATCTGGCATCCAACCACTCGAGATCGAGCAGGATCGGAAAATCGGCGGTGTGGAAATCCGGGTCCCAGGCTGGCGCGCCGCAGATCGTCGCGCCCAGGGCCAGATAGCCCTTGATCAAGGGGGGCACCCGCGCCGGCAGCGTGCTGTCGAGGCGATCCACCGGATAGGGATGCAGCGGCCGGATGCGCGGCATGTCGGGATTGCACGCCATCAGCGCACACGCCCGGCGCCAGACCTCCGAGGCCGTCGCGCCGCCATCGCGCAGACTGACGCTGGCGCACCCCAGCATATAGCGGTAGCCTCCCTGCTTCATGACCTGGGCCAATCCCGACCACAGCAGCATGATGGCGGTGCCATGGCGGAATTCCGCATCGATGCAGGAACGGCCGACCTCGACCAGTTGAGGCCGCAGCGCCGCCAGCGGCTCCAGGTCGAATTCGGACTCGGAATAATAACCGCCCGCCTGCCGCGCAGCCTCGGGCGTGAGCAGCCGGTAGGTGCCCACTACCCGGCCCGAATCCGTGTCGCGTACCATGAAATGCACGCACCAGGAATCGAAGCGGTCGACGTCCCGGTCGCCCACGGCGTCCGGAAACACCGCCCCCATGTCCTCCGTGAACACCCGGAACCGCAGGCGCTGCAGCGCTTCCAGATCGGCCTGGGCGTGGGCGACCGTCAGCGTCAGTCCGCCGGCTTCGGCCCCGGGCCAGTCTATGCGTTTCATCGATCCCGCGTACAGGGCAGAGGATTGGGTGAGCATGGCGGATTCCCGAAAGTCACGATGACGGGGATATTCTGCCGATACTCTGTGTGAATCATGTGACAGTGGCGCTCAGGCCAGATTGACCGCCACGAGCCGACGCACACCGTCCTCGGCCAGGGCCTCGTCATCGGCCTCGACCATGAGGCGCAGCTTCGGTTCGGTCCCCGAGGCACGGATCAGCACCCTGCCCCGGTCACCCAGCGAAGCGCGCACCGCGTCGGCGGCCTCTTTCAGGCCCGCGTGCGTCTGCCAGTCCAGCCCGGGCGCGAGCGGGACGTTGACCATTTTCTGGGCGTACATGGACAAGTCGGCCACCAGATCCGCCAGGGACGCGCCCGCGTGCCGCATGGCCGCCAGCACCTGCAGAGCGGCCACGATGCCGTCGCCCGTGGTGTGGCGGTCCAGACACAGCAGGTGGCCGGAACTTTCGCCACCATACAGCCAGCCGCGCTGGCGCAGGACTTCCAGCACATAGCGATCGCCGACCTTGGCCCGTTCGAACGGGATGCCCAGCTCGCGCATGCGGCGCTCGAAGCCGAAATTCGTCATCAGTGTGCCGACCACTCCCTGGATGGGCTGCGTGCGGGCGCGGTCGCGCACGATCGCGTAGAGCAGTTCGTCACCATTGAAGAGGCGCCCGGAAGCATCCACCATCTGCAGGCGGTCGGCGTCGCCGTCCAGGGCGACGCCCAGGTCCGCCCCCTGGGCCGCCACGGCGGCAACCAGGGTCTCGGGGTGGGTGGCGCCGACGTTTTCATTGATGTTGAAGCCATCGGGCTCGCAACCGATCACGGAAACTTCGGCTCCAAGCTCGCGGAACACGTGCGGCGCGATGTGATAGGCGGCCCCGTTGGCCGCATCCACCACGATCTTCAGGCCTTGCAGGTCCAGTTCGTTGGGAAAAGTGCTCTTGCAGAATTCGATATAGCGGCCCGCGGCGTCATTGATGCGCCGCGCACGGCCCAGCCCGGCGGAATCGGCACAGCCCAGCGGCTCGTCCAGCATGGCTTCGATGGCGGCCTCGGTCTCGTCGGGCAGCTTGGTGCCGGCCCCGGAAAAGAACTTGATCCCGTTGTCGTAGTGCGGGTTATGGGACGCGCTGATGACGATCCCGGCCGCCAGGCGCCAGGCCCGGGTCAGGTAGGCGACTGCGGGCGTCGGGATCGGGCCGGCCAGCATCACGTCCACCCCGGCGGCCGACAGGCCGGCCTCGAGTGCGGATTCCAGCATGTAGCCGGAAATGCGGGTGTCCTTGCCGATGACCACGGTCGGCCGCCCGGCCGATACGGCGCCGCGCGCCAGCACGCGGCCCGCCGCGTAGCCCAGCCGCAAGGCGAATTCCGCGTTGATCCGATCGCCGCCGACGATGCCACGCACCCCGTCGGTCCCGAAATATTTGCGTGCGCTCATGCGCGGACTCCTCGTTCGACGGCCGACCACACGCGCAAGGCATCCACGGTGTCAGCCACATCATGGACGCGCAGGATATGCGCGCCCCGCATCGCGCCGGCCAGGGCCGCCGCCACGCTGCCGCCAAGACGGCGTGACGCGGGGCGGCCCGTGACGGCGCCGATCATGGACTTGCGCGACAGGCCCAGCAGGCTGGGGTAATCCCGCCCCACCGCCTGCGGCAACCGCCGCAGCAGGGTGTAATTGTGTTCCGCGGTCTTGCCGAATCCAAACCCGGGATCGAGCACGATGCGGTCGGCCGCGACGCCCGCCTGACGCAGGCGCCGCGCGCCCTGCTCCAGATAGTCATGGACTTCCGCGACCACGTCCTGGTAGAACGGCGCGTCCTGCATGGTGCGCGGTTCGCCCCGCATGTGCATCAGACACAGCGCGCAGCCGGTATCCGCCACGGCCTCGACCGCGCCAGGGGCCGAAAAGCCGCCGATATCGTTGATCATGTCGGCTCCTGCCTCCAGGACCGCCCGCATCACGACCGGCTTGCAGGTGTCCACCGACAGGGGCACGCCGCAGTCGCGCAGCGACTCGATCACGGGCAGGATACGGCGCAGTTCCTCGTCGGCGGGCACCGCCCGGGCGCCAGGGCGGGTGGATTCACCCCCGATATCGAGCAGGTCGGCGCCTTCCTCGACCAGCAGCCGCGCGTGGGCGACGGCCTCGTCGGTCTGAAAATGGGCGTTTCCGTCCGAGAAGGAGTCAGGTGTGACGTTCACGATCCCCATGACCAGGGGACGCTCCAAGGACAAGCGGAAACGCCCGCACTGAAGATAGTCAGGCATAGAAAGTCGCGGTCTGATCAGACCGGCGTCGCGGCGGGGCCTTTGTCGTTGCTGGCGGCCGGCAGGCCGGCCGAGGGGGTCTGCGGCGTATCGCCGCCCGAGGACGGCGGCTGCGGCGCGCGCGGCGGCCGCCCGGACATGATGTCGTTGATCTGCTCGGCGTCGATGGTTTCCCATTCGAGCAGGGCCTTGGCCATGGCGTGCATCTTGTCCTGATTGGACTCGATCAGGTTGCGCGCCACGCTGTACTGCTCGTCGATGATGCTGCGGATCTCGGAATCGACCTTTTGCATGGTCGCCTCGGACACATGCGTGGTCTTGGTCACGCTCCGGCCCAGGAAGACCTCGCCTTCGTTCTCGGCATACACCACGGGGCCCAGCGAATCGGTCATGCCGTAGCGCGTGACGATGTCGCGGGCGATGGCGGTGGCGCGTTCGAAATCGTTGGACGCGCCGGTGGTCATCTGGCCCATGAAGACTTCTTCGGCAATGCGGCCACCGAACAGTACCGCGATGGTGTTCAGCAGGCGTTCCTTGTCCATGCTGTAGCGGTCGCCTTCGGGCAGCTGCATCGTCACACCCAGCGCACGGCCGCGCGGAATGATGGTGACCTTGTGCACAGGATCGGTCTTGGGCAGCAGGCGGGCCACCAGCGCATGGCCGGATTCGTGATAGGCCGTGTTGCGGCGTTCTTCCTCGGGCATGATCATGGAGCGCCGTTCCGCGCCCATGATGATCTTGTCCTTGGCCTTTTCCAGGTCGGACATGTCCACCGTGCGGCCATTGCGACGCGCAGCGAACAGCGCGGCCTCGTTGATGAGATTGGCCAGATCGGCGCCGGAAAAACCGGGAGTGCCGCGCGCCAGGACATTCGGATCGACGTTCTGGGCGATGGGCACCTTGCGCATGTGGACCTTCAGGATCTGTTCGCGCCCACGGATGTCAGGCAGCGACACGACCACCTGGCGGTCGAAGCGGCCCGGACGCAGCAGCGCCGGATCCAGCACGTCGGGCCGGT
>DISE01000022.1 GCA_002421865.1 Castellaniella sp. UBA6218 | reverse complement strand
CGGGCGTGACGCCGGCGTTGTTCAGGGCCTCGAAGGCCATCCCGGCCGTCATGGCCCCGTCGCCGATCACGGCGATGTGCTGCCGGTCGACGCCGGCGTTGCGCGAGGCCACCGCCATGCCCAGCGCGGCGGAGATCGAGGTCGAGGAGTGCGCCGTGCCAAAGGCGTCGTACGGCGATTCCGCGCGTTTCGGGAAGCCGGAGATCCCGCCCTGCTGGCGCAAGCCGGACATGGCCTCGCGCCGGCCGGTCAGGATCTTGTGCGGATAGGATTGGTGACCCACGTCCCAGATCAGCCTGTCCCGGGGCGTATCGAATGCGTAGTGCAGCGCCAGGGTGAGTTCGACTGTCCCCAGGTTGGAGGACAGGTGTCCCCCGGTGCGCGACACGGAATCCAGCACGAACGCCCGCAGTTCGGCGGCCAGTTCCTTGAGGTTCCGACGGTCCAGCCGGCGCAGATCCGCCGGCGATTGGATGCCTTCCAGTAGTCTAGTCATGATGCCTTGGATCCAGTGCCCGTCCGCGCTAATGGGAGCGGCCGATGATGTAGTCGGCCATTTCGCGCAGGCGGCAGGCCGACGGCCCGAGCGGCAGCAGCGCGGCGCAGGCCTGTTCGCGCAGGCTGGCCAGCAGTTCGCGCGAGCCTTCCAGTCCCATGATGGACACGTAGGTCGGCTTGCCCTGGGCGGCATCCTTGCCGGCTGTCTTGCCCAGCGTGGCGGAATCGGCGGTCACGTCCAGGATGTCATCCACCACCTGGAATGCCAGGCCCATGGCCGAAGCGTATGACTCCAGGCCGGCCCGCGCCGTGCTGCTGGCACCGGCCACCACCCCGCCCAGAAGCACGCTGGCCTCGAGCAGGGCCCCGGTCTTCATGCGGTGCATGTGCTGCAAGGCCTCGACGCGCAGCGTCCGGCCGACGCTGGCGCAATCGATGGCCTGGCCGCCGACCATGCCGTCGCTGCCCGCCGCGCGGGCCAGCAACTGGACCGCCTGGACCGTCAGGGCCGGCGCGATGGGCATCTGCGCCAGGCAATCGAAGGCCAAGGGCTGCAGCGCATCCCCTGCCAGCATGGCCAGGGCCTCGTCGTCGAACTGGCGATGCACGGTCGGCCTGCCGCGCCGCAGATCGTCGTCATCCATGCAGGGCAGATCGTCGTGGATCAACGAATAGGCATGAATCAGTTCCACGGCGGCGGCGGCGGCGTCCAGCGCCAGATCCTGGGAGGCAGCCGTCCCGTTCGGCGCGCGGCTGGCCTCGCCGGCCGCGTAGACCAGCGCGGCACGCACCCGCTTGCCCGGTCCAAGCACGGCATAACGCATGGCTTCGTGCAGGCGCGCGGGATCGTCCTCGACGGGCGGCAGCAGTTCGCCGAGCACCGCCGAGACATGATCCACCCGGTCGCTCAGCCAGGCGTCGAAATTTCCCGCTGTGGCGCTCATGTCGCGTCCCGCGTCGCGGCGTCGTCGAAAGGCTGGAGCAACTGGCCCTGGAGCACCTGGACCTGCTGCTCGACGGCCTCCAGCCGCTGCTGGCACACCTGGGCCAGCGCCACGCCGCGTTGATACAAGGCGATGGATTCGTCCAGGCCCAGGCTGCCGTCGTTCATGCGGCCGGCCAGTTCCTCGAGTTCGGCCAGCGCCGTCTCGAAGTCCTGGGGCAATGAATCGGCGGACCGGGGCGCGCGATCCGGCAGCGGGTTTTGATCGTTGACCATGGGATTTTATCTGTGCATTCCAGACTGGATTGTACGGGAACCCCGCCGGACCATGAAACATGGCGTTGACCCTCCGGGCCCCCGGCTGGGGTACAATTTCGTCCCCTGTCCCGGACCGGGCTTCACGCCTTGTCCTGGCCATGCGGTCCGGTCGCGCCATGCGGCCGACCGGCTCGGGCGTTTTTCTTCGCGCCGATCCGGCCGCCGTCCTTTCACCGCCCCGCCCGCCTGGTCTGCCGGCGCCGGGACGCCGGGATGGCGACCCGGACGGTTCCATTCTTGCGGGGGGAACCAATGACCAACCCTTACATCCCTTCCGGCGCGGATCTGGCCAGCCAGCTTCCGGTCCATCATTATTTCGACCCGTCCGTCCTGGCACGGGAGCGCAGCCACATTTTCGAACGCAGCGCGCGCTACGTCGGGCACGAGAAAATGGTGCCGAACCCCGGCGACTGGCGCACCCTGGCCCACGAGGGCGGCGGACGCGTCCTGCTACGCGACCGGACCGACGTGCGACTGCTGTCCAACGTCTGCCGCCACCGCCAAGCCCTGATGCTGGGCAGCCAGAACGGCCGCGACCCCGCGTGCGCCGCCGGCAACCTGTGCAGCACGGGCGGGCGCATTCTGTGCCCCATCCACCAATGGAGCTACGACGCCCGGGGCGGCCTGCTGAACGCCCCGTTGTTCCCCGAAAAACCGGACCTGCGGCTGAGGGAATTCCCGCTGCGCGACTGCCACGGACTGCTGTTCGAGGGCGCACGCGATCCGCTCGGCGACATCGGCGGCCTGTTCGAGCGGCCGGAGTTCGATTTTTCGGACTACGTGCTGGACCACGTGGAAGTCCATCCCTGCCATTACAACTGGAAGACCTTCATCGAGGT
>DISE01000035.1:6095-28433 GCA_002421865.1 Castellaniella sp. UBA6218 | reverse complement strand
GCATCTCGCGCCAGCGCAGCTGGGGCGTACCCATTCCGTTCTTCCTGCATGTGGATACGGGCGAACTGCACCCCCGCACCATGGAGATCATCGATCAGGCGGCCGACATGATCGAACAGGGCGGCGTGGAGGCCTGGAGCCGCGTGACAGCCGAGGACATCCTGGGCGCCGAAGACGCCCGGCACTACACCAAGAGCACCGACATCCTGGAAGTCTGGTTCGACTCGGGCTCCACCTTCTGGCATGTGATGCGCGGCTCGCATCCCGCCATGCACCACGACAGCGGCCCCGAGGCCGACCTGTACCTCGAAGGCCACGACCAGCACCGGGGCTGGTTCCACAGCTCGCTGCTGCTGGCCTCGGCCATCTTCGGCCGCGCGCCCTACCGCGGACTGCTCACCCACGGCTTCACCGTGGACGGCCAGGGCAAGAAGATGAGCAAGTCGCTGGGCAACACCGTGGCGCCGCAGGACGTGAGCGGCAAGATGGGCGCCGAGATCATCCGCCTGTGGGTGGCATCGACCGACTACTCGGGCGACCTGGGCATCGACGACAAGATCCTGGCGCGCGTGGTGGACGGCTACCGCCGCATCCGCAACACGCTGCGCTTCCTGCTGGCCAACACCAGCGATTTCGACGCGGCGACCGACGCCGTGGCCTACGAGGATCTGCTGGAGATCGACCGCTACGCCCTGTCGCGCGCGGCCCAGCTTCAAAAAGAGATACTCGGCCACTACCAGGTCTATGAATTCCATCCCGTGGTCGCCAAGCTGCAGCTGTTCTGCTCCGAGGACCTGGGCGGCTTTTACCTCGACGTGCTGAAGGACCGCCTCTACACCACGGCCCCCAAGAGCCTGGCGCGCCGCAGCGCCCAGACCGCGCTGCACCAGATCACACACGCGCTGCTGCGCTGGATGGCCCCGTTCCTGTCGTTCACGGCCGAGGAAGCCTGGAAAGTCTTCGGCACCGGCGACAGCATCTTCCTGGAAACGTTCACCACCCTGCCCGAGGGCGACGAGGCGCTGCGGGCCAAATGGACGCGCATCCGCGAAATCCGCGACCGGGTCAACAAGGACATCGAGGCCGTGCGCGCCGAAGGCAAGGTCGGCGCCTCGCTGCAGGCCGAAGTGACCGTCTCGGCCCAGGCCGAAGACCTGGCCTTGCTGCAATCGCTGGAAGACGACCTGAAGTTCGTCTTCATCACTTCGGCGGCCCGGGCCGTGGCGGGCGACGGCGACCTGGAAGTCGAGGTGCGGGCCACGACGCACGAAAAATGCGGCCGCTGCTGGCATCACCGCGCCGATGTGGGCCTGGATCCGGCACACCCGGAACTGTGCGGCCGCTGCGTGGACAACCTGTATGGCGATGGCGAGGCTCGCGCCCATGCCTGATCCGGCCGCCCGTCCGCCCGTCGCGCCGGGCGGGCCGAATGCGGCCCGCCTGCGGCCGCTCGCAGGATGGCTGGCCTGGGCGCTGGTGCTGGTCCTGCTGGACCAGGCCACCAAAGCCTGGGTCTCGGGCGCACTGGGCTATGCCCAGCGCGTCCCCGTGCTGCCGCCCGTCTTCGACCTGACGCTGCTCCACAATACCGGCGCGGCCTTCAGCTTCCTGGCCGATGGCGGCGGTGCCCAGCGCTGGCTGTTCACCGGCATCGCCGCGGCTGCGGCCGTTCTGATCCTGCGCTGGCTGTACACCCACGCAACCGAACGTCTGCTGTGCGCGGCCCTGGCGAGCATCCTGGGCGGCGCCCTGGGCAACGCCATCGATCGACTGCAGCACGGCCACGTCGTGGATTTCCTGCTGTTTTACTGGCGCGACTGGTACTTCCCCGCCTTCAACCTGGCCGACGTGGCCATCACCTGCGGGGCCGCGCTGCTGATTCTGGACGAAGTCCTGCGCGCCCGCCGCGCGCGCCCATCCTGAAGGAGGCCCCATGGACCTGTCGGACAAACGCATCATCCTGGGGTTGACGGGCGGCATCGCCTGCTACAAATCGGCCGAACTGCTGCGCCGCATGCAGGACGAGGGCGCCACGGTGGACGTAGTCATGACCGAGGCCGCCACCCGCTTCATCACACCGGCCACGATGCAGGCCCTGTCCGGCCGGCCCGTCTGGGTGGACGCCTGGGACGCACGCATGGACAACCGCATGGCGCACATCAATCTGACGCGCGGCGCCGACGCGGTCCTGGTGGCGCCGGCCAGCACCGATTTCCTGGCACGCGCCGCACACGGCCTGGCCGACGACCTGCTGACCACCTTGTGCGTGGCGCGCGGCGCCGTGCCGCTGCTGGTCGCGCCGGCCATGAACCACGAAATGTGGACCCATCCAGCCACCCAACGCAACGCGGCGCAGCTGCGCGACGACGACGTGACGCTGATCGGCCCCGACGCCGGCCCACAGGCCTGCGGCGAGACCGGCTCGGGCCGCATGATGGAACCGGACCGGATCCTGCGCGCCCTGATCGCCTTCTTCCAGCCCAAGTTGCTGGCGGGCCGCCGCGTGCTGCTGACGGCCGGCCCCACCAGTGAGACCATCGATCCGGTGCGGGTGTTGACGAACCGCTCATCCGGCCGCATGGGCTATGCCCTGGCCCGGGCGGCGGCGGAAGCCGGGGCCGAAGTGACACTGGTGTCGGGCCCGACCGCGCTGCCCTGCCCGGACGGCGTCGAGCGCATCGCCGTGCGCGGGGCCGCCGACATGCGCACCGCCGTGATGGCGCGGGCTGGCAGGGCCGACCTGTTCATCGCCGTCGCGGCCGTGGCCGACTGGGGCGTCGCGAATCCTTCGGCCGTCAAGCTCAAAAAGCAGCCCGGCGGCCAGCCGCCACGACTGGACTTCATCCAGAACCCCGACATCCTGGCCGAAGTCGCCACCCTCCCCGACGGCCCCTGGTGCGTGGGCTTCGCCGCCGAGACCGACCATCTGGCCGAATACGCACAGGCCAAGCGCGCGCGCAAGGGCATTCCCGTCATCGTCGGCAATTTGGCCCAGGACGTCATGGATGCGGAAGACACCGAGCTGGTGATCTTCGACGACGCCGGCGCCCACCCTCTTGCCCGTCAGCCCAAGCTGCGGGCCGCCCGCCAGCTGATCGCCTGGATCGCCGGGCGCCTGCCCGGCTGACCCCCCGGATCCCGCACGGGCGCGCATGCCTGCGGCGGCGCGTTCCTCCCCCTCATCACGAAAATTCATCATCATGCAACGACGACTCATCCAGGCCCGCATCGTCAACCCCTTGCTGGGCAAGGACACGATTCCCCTGCCCGACTACGCCACAGGCGGCTCCGCCGCCCTCGACCTGCGCGCCTGCCTGGAAGCACCCCAGACACTGGCCCCCGGCGCGCGCCTTCCGGTTCCGACCGGCCTGGCCTTGAACATGATGGATCCCGGTCTGGTGGCGATCGTGGCCTCGCGCTCGGGCCTGTCGCTGAAGCACGGCATCCGTGTCGCTCAGGGCATCGGCGTCATCGACGCCGACTATCACGGCGAAATCAAGGTCTTGCTGACCAATGACAGCGACACGCCCTACGACATCCAGCCGGGCGAACGCATCGCGCAGCTGCTGTTCCAACCTGTCGTCCAGGTCGGCCTGCATGTGGTCGAGGCCTTCGACACGGTCACCGAACGCGGCGAGGGCGGCTTCGGCAGCACCGGCCGCCATTGAATCCCATACTCCTCATCGGGATATTCTGGCCGGCATGCCCGAATAGCGGTTCCGGCGAAATCCAGAATCAGGGTTTATACCAATGCACAAGAAAGCAACGCCCGTTCTGTTTCAGCTTTGACACCCGGCTCAAAATCCGGCCATCGGATTCGTCACCCGATCAAACAGCATTCGCAAATTTCTCACACTAGAAGACAAGTTCTTTGTTTTCAATAATTTGCAATAAGAACCCCGATATGCCTGAATGGTCTTTCACTCAGGGTTTATCCCAGTTTTTACAAAAAATATTATCAATATATTATGTAGTCGGTCCAGAATGACTGAATCCGTCTGAATATTCCAGGACGTTCATCTAGGCGATATCCCTGGTTGCACTCGCGGATTTCAGGTGGTTATACTTCGCCCGTCTTTCAGGTTGCTCCTTTTCTCTCCAGTCAAGGTTTACCTGATCGACGGGGTTAACCAGAACTCCTCGCGCGGTCCCGCCGATCTCATCGACGGCAGGATCCGGGAGGTCCAGGCCCTCTTTCCATCGAGACAAGGGAATTCCCCGGAAAGAGGCCGATTGCATCGTACGCGCTCTACCCGACCCATCACGCGATTGGATCCGTCACAAAGGAGAATCCAGACATGAGCAGGCTGACCAAACTTTCCACCCTCACCGCAGCGATCCTGCTGGCGACCGGCGCCGGGACGGCGATGGCCGCCGAAGGCCCGATCAAGATCGGCGTGCAGGCCCCCATCACCGGCGAATACGCCGCCGAGGGCCAGGGCATTGAAAACGGTGTGCAACTGCTGGTCAAACAGCAGAATGCGGCGGGCGGCCTGCTGGGCCGTCAGATCCAGGTGATCGTGTGCGACGATGAAGGCAAGGCCTCACAAGCCGCCATCTGCGGCCGCAAACTGGTGAACGAAGGCGTGACCGCGGTAATCGGCACCTACACCAGCGGCGCCGCGCTGGCTGCCGCTCCGATCTATGCCGCCGCCAACGTCATCCAGACCTCCGACGGCACCAGCGACGAACTGACCCAGCGCGGCTGGAAGACCTTCTTCCGTAACGCGCCGCCCAACAGCGACGAAGCCATCTTCGCCGCCAACTATATGGTCAACGTCAAGAAGTACCAGCGCATCGCGGTGCTGAGCGACCACTCCAGCTACGCCACCGGCCTGGCCCAGAGCGTCAAGAAGGCGGTCCAGGACCAGAAGGGCAATCTCGTGGCCGACGACTTCATCAACGCCGGCACGCAGGACTACAGCGCCGTGCTGACCAAGCTGAAGTCCAAGAACCCGGACGTCCTGTTCTTTTCGGGCTACTACACTGACGGCGGCCTGATCCGCGCGCAGATGAAACAGCTCGGCATGAACGCGGTCTTCATCGGCGGCGACGCCAACCAGAACGCGGCCTTCGCCAAGATCGCCGGCAACGCGGCCCAGGGCGCCATCATCGTCAACGTTCCCGCTCCGGAAAACCTCCCCTACCCGGAAGCCAAGAAATTCCTGGCCGACTACACCCAGGCATTCGGTTCGGCGCCTCCCAGCATCTACACGTTCACCAACGCCGACGGCCTGCGCGCGGTCTTCGCCGCCATCGAGGCCACCAAGAGCGCGGACACCTCCAAGCTCATCCCCTGGCTGCACAACATGAAGCAACCCTTCCCCGGCCTGACCGGCCCCTTCACCTGGGATGAAAAGGGCGAACGCATCGGCAGCCCGATGTCCGCCTTCGAAGTCCAGACCGACGGCAGCTACAAGACCGTCTACCCGACGAACTGAGCCCGCCGCCCCTGACGGCGCCCGCGCCCCCGGCCGGGCGCCGTCCTTTCCGCAGCGCCCGGCTTCGGACGGCGCGCCCGCCGCGACGCGGCTCTCTCTGGAAACCGATCGATGGACTTTATCCTCCAGCAATTCATCAATGGGGTGACGGTCGGCGGCATCTACGCGCTGATCGCGCTGGGCTACACCATGGTCTACGGGGTGCTCAAGCTGATCAACTTCGCCCACGGCGACTTGTGCATCCTGGGCGCCTTCATCGGCCTGACCACCCTGACTTCCGGTGTCTTCGGCGGCCTGTCCACACCGGTCCTGCTGATTCTGGCATTCCTGATCGCCATGATCGTGGTGGCCGTGGCCGGCACGCTGCTCGACCAGTTCGCCTACAAGCCCCTGCGCAAGGCCCCGCGCCTGTCGGCCGTGGTGTCCGCCCTGGGCGCCTCGATGCTGATCCAGAACGGCATCATGCTGATCTGGAGCCCGAACGTCCAGGTCTTCCCCAACAATCTCCTGCCCAGCATCAACTGGGAGATCGGCGGCGCCCACATCAGCTTCGTCCAGTTGCTGATCATCGTCGGCGCCTTCGTGCTGATGGCCGCACTGTACTTCTTCGTGCACCATACCCGCGTCGGCACCGCCATTCGCGCCACCGCCATCGACCAGGACGCCGCACGCCTGATGGGGGTCAACGTCAACCGCGTGATCGCCATGGTCTTCATCATCGGCCCGGTCCTGGGCGCGGTGGGCGGCCTGTTCATCGGCCTGTACTATCGCCAGACCTACTTCACCATGGGCTGGTCCTATGGACTGAGCGCCTTCATCGCGGCCATCATCGGCGGCATCGGCAACATCCCCGGCGCCATGCTGGGCGGGCTGCTGCTGGGCCTGTTCAATGCCTTCGCCGCAGGCTACGTCTCCAGCTCCTGGCAGGACGCCATTACCTTCGCCCTGCTGATCGCCATCCTGCTGGTGCGCCCCACCGGCCTGTTGGGCGAACGCGTCGCGGAAAAGGTGTAATCCATGGACAAACACATGAATCAAGCCTCTCCGGCCACCCCCACAGGGACGTCCCGCGCGTTGCGACTGGCCGGCCCCGCGCTGTGGGTCCTGGGCCTGCTGATCCCGCAGCTGCTGCCGCCCGCCTGGATCACCATCGGCGGCATCTTCGCCATCTACGCCATCGTCGCCCTTTCCCAGGACATCGTCCTTGGCCGGGCCGGGATGTACGACATGGGCCACGCGGTCTTCTTCGGCATCGGTGCCTACACCTGCGCGATCCTGTCGCTGTCCTTCAACTGGCCCGTCCTCTGGACCATCCCGGTGGCGATCGTGCTGTCCGCGGCCCTGGGCGCCATCCTGTCGGCGCCCATCGTCAAGCTGCGCGGCGACTACCTGCTGGTGGTCACGATCGGATTCAACGCCATTTTCGTGCTGGCCATGCAGAACAACCTGTTCGGCCTGACCGGCGGCGCCGACGGGCTGTTCGGCGTTGGCGGCCCGTCGTTCTTCGGCCAGGTGTTCGGCACCCAAAGCGACCTGTTCTATCTGAACTGGGTCGTCCTGGCCGTGATCCTGTGGCTGATGGGCAATCTGGACCGTTCATCCCTGGGACGCACGTTCCGCTACATCAAGCACGATGAACTGGCGGCCACCACCCTGGGGGTCAATGCCCGTAACTACAAGGTCGCCGCCTTCGCCCTGGCGGCCGGCATCGCCGGACTGGCCGGCACGCTGTTCGCCATGCAACTGTCGGCCGTCAGCCCGGGTTCATTCCGCTTCACCGATTCGGTGGTGCTCTTCGCCATCGTGCTGGTTGGCGGCCAGGCCTCCGTGCCCGGCGTGCTGCTGGGCACCGCCATGATGTTCGTGGTGCCGCAGATCTTCACCGAATTCGCCCAATACCGCTATCTGGCCTTCGGCGTGGCGATGATCCTCGTCATGATCCTGCGTCCGCAAGGCATCTGGCCGGCTCGCAAGGGGGTCATATGAACACAGCCGTTTCCAGCCCGGTCGACGCCGGGTCCGACATCCTCCTCGAACTCGACGGCATCGGCATCAGCTTCGGCGGTCTGCGCGCGGTCGACGATCTCAGCTTCAAGATCCGGCGCGGCGAGATCGTCGGCCTGATCGGCCCCAACGGCGCCGGCAAGACCACGGTGTTCAACATGATCACCGGGGTCTACCGGCCCACCGACGGTCACATCCGCTGGCATGGCCGCGACATCACCGGGCTCGCGCCGCACCTCATCGCCGAGGCGGGCATCCGCCGCACCTTCCAGACCATCCGCCTGTTCCAGGACATGACGGTGCTCGAAAACGTGATCGCAGGCCAACACCTGCGGATGCGCCAGTCCTGGTGGCAGGGCCTGTTGAACACGCCCGCCCAGCGCCGCGAGGAACGCGAGCTGGTCGACCGCGCCATGACGGTGCTGGGTCAGCTTGACCTGGCCGACGTGGCCCACGAGATCGCCACGTCCCTGCCCTACGGCGCACAGCGCCGCGTCGAGATGGCCCGCACGCTCGTGGCCGAGCCCGAGCTCATCATCCTGGACGAACCGGCCGCCGGCTTGAACGAACAGGAATCGGCCGGCCTGAACGAGACCATCCGCGCCATCCGCGACGCCGGCATCACCGTGATCCTGGTCGAACACGACATGAGCGTGGTGATGAACGTCACCGACAACATTGTCGTGATCAACTTCGGCAAGAAGATCGCCGAGGGCAAGCCAGCCGAAATCCGCAGCAATCCGCTCGTCATCGAGGCCTATCTGGGCCAGGACGACGACGAGGACGATCCGCTGATGAACGCCGCACAAGACCAGGTGAACGCATGACCGCTCCTCTGCTCCAGATCGAAGACCTGCGCGTCAGCTACGGTCACATCCAGGCCCTCAAGGGCATTTCCCTGCAAGTCCAGGAAAAAGAGGTCGTGGCCATCCTGGGCGCCAACGGCGCCGGCAAGACCACGCTGATGCGCACGCTCAGCGGCCTGATCGCGCCGCAATCCGGCAAGATCACCTTCGCCGGTCACGATACCACCCGCATGGGCGCCGATCGCATCGTGCGCCTGGGTATCGGCCAGTCCCCCGAAGGCCGCCGCGTCTTCGGCACCCTGTCCGTGGGGGAAAATCTGCGCATGGGCGGCTTCACGCGTCCGGCCGCCGAGATCGAAGAAAGCTGCGAGCACGTCTACAGGATCTTTCCACGCCTGCATGAACGTCGCGAACAGCTCGCCGGCACGCTGTCGGGCGGCGAGCAGCAGATGCTGGCCATCGGCCGCGCTCTGGTGACCAAACCGCGTCTGCTGCTGCTGGACGAACCCAGCCTGGGCCTGGCTCCGATCATCGTGCGCAACATCTTCCAGGTGCTGCGCGAGGTGCGTGACACCGGCGTCACGATCCTGATCGTGGAACAGAACGCCCGCATGGCGCTGAAGCTGGCCGACCGCGGCTACGTGCTCGAAGTCGGCAAGCTGTCGCACGAGGGCTCCTCGCGCGAACTGCTCTCCTCGCCGGAGATCCAGGCGGCGTATCTGGGGCATTGAGCCCGAGTGACGGGGCTTGGCGACAGCCTCGTCCGCAGCAATCACACCGGACGGCCCAGCGGGGCCGTCCTTTTTTCCGCGGTGTCCGGGTTAAGCTATGGGCTTGACGCTCGAACCCCACCGCTTCAATCACATAGGAAAACCCTCATGACCCAAGCATCCGCCCGCCACATCCTGGTCGACAGCGAAGCACAGTGCCTGAAACTGAAGGCCGACATCGAAGGCGGCGCCGACTTCGCGGCCATCGCCCGCGAACACTCCAGCTGCCCGTCCAGCCGCGACGGCGGCGACCTGGGTACCTTTGGACGCGGCCAGATGGTGCGTGAATTCGACGAGGTCGTCTTCAGCGCACCGGTAGGCGTGGTCCAGGGCCCCGTCCGCACCCAGTTCGGCTACCACCTGGTGGAAGTGACCGACCGCCAGGACTGAGCGGCATCGATCACGCCACGGCAAAAAGGGCTCCGAGAGGAGCCCTTTTTGCCGTGGGGGATTCGACAGGCGAGGAAACCCAAAACCGGGGCATCCCTCCACCTCGCCGCTTGCAAGCGGCTCGGATTCGACAGGCGAGGAAACCCAAAACCGGGGCATCCCTCCACCTCGCCGCTTGCAAGCGGCTCGGATTCGACAGGCGAGGAACAGTCCGCAGGGACTGTTCCTCGTCCTGTCTCATCCAACCATCATCAGGCTGGCGTTTCCGCCGGCGGCGGCGGTGTTGACGCACACCGAGACCTCGCGGACCAGCATTTCCAGGGGATAGGCCTTGCCGGCAGCCAATTCGTCGGCACGACGGGCCAGGATCGGAACGATCGGTCCAGGGCGGCCGACAAGCGCGCGGGACAAGGACTGCAGATCATCGCTGTCGCCCTCGTAGAGTACCGCCTGGAAGTCGGCCGTGACGGCGGCCTCCGGCGCCACCCAGCGCACGGCGGCTCCCGCCGGCCGCGCCGCGTGGAAAGCGCGCACCTCGGGATGGTCCACCCACAGGGTATCGTTGCCCGTGCGGTGACAGGCTTCCATCTGCGCCTGGGCGCCGGCCGCACTGGCGGCGTGGCACAGCACCGTGCCGCGTGGCTTCAAGTGATACTGGTTGGTCTCGCCGGTGGGGCCAGGCAGCGTCAGCGGCCGGGCGCCCTTGCCCACGACACCATCGACCGGCAGGGAACTGGGGAGGTCGGCCAGCAGGCGATGCAGGTACAGGGGGCCGCCGGCCTTCGGGCCGGTGCCTGACAGGCCCTCGCCGCCGAAGGGCTGCACGCCCACGGTCGCGCCGACGATGTTGCGGTTGACGTAGATATTGCCCGCATGGATGCGTTCTGTGACATGGCGGACGGTCTCGTCCAGGCGGGTATGGACGCCGAAGGTCAGACCGTAGCCCCGCTCGTTGATGGCGTCGATCACCGCGTCGAGATCCTGGCGGCGATAGCGCAGCACGTGCAGGACGGGGCCGAAGACTTCCCGCTCCAGTTCGGCAATGTCGGAGATTTCAATCAGGGTCGGCGCGACAAAGGTGCCATGTCGAGTCTGCTCCGCGTCGAGCGGATACCGGTCGACGGCATGGCCGGCCGTCCGCATGGCCTGAACGTGGCGTTCGATCACCGCCTGGGCCTCCGCATCGATCACCGGACCGATGTCGGTCGACAGCAGTTCGGGACGGCCCACGCGCAGTTCTTTCATGGCGCCGCGCAGCATCTCCAGCGTGCGGTCCGCGCAATCCTCCTGCACGCACAACACACGCAGCGCCGAACAGCGCTGGCCCGCCGAATCGAAGGCCGAGCTGAGCACATCGTAAACGACCTGCTCGGTCAGGGCCGAAGAATCCACGATCAGAGCGTTCTGACCGCCCGTTTCGGCGATCAGGGGGACAGGATGGCCGGCGCCGTCCAGGCGGTCCGCCAATGTGGCGGCGATCAACCGTGCAACCTCGGTCGAACCGGTGAACATGACACCGCGCACCGCCGGGCTGGCGACCAGGGCCGCGCCGACGGTCTCGCCCCGGCCCGGCAGCAGCTGGACCGCGTCGGCGGGAATGCCGGCGCGATGCAGCACCGACACGCCGTAGGCGGCGATCAGCGCGGTCTGCTCGGCCGGTTTGGCCAGCACGACATTGCCCGCAGCCAGGGCGGCCGAGACCTGGCCGGTGAAGATCGCCAGGGGGAAGTTCCAGGGGCTGATGCACAGCACCGGTCCGAGGGGCCGGTGGCTGTCGCTGGAGAAGGATTCTTCGATGCGCACCGCGTAATAACGGAGGAAATCGACGGCCTCGCGGACTTCGGCGATGGCATTGGGGAAGGACTTGCCCGCTTCGCGCACGATCAGTCCGATGGCCGACTGCATTTCATCTTCCATCAACTGCGCGGCATGCCGCAGGCACTGCGCCCGCTCCGCGGCCGGCGTGGCCTGCCAGATCGGCGCCGCGTATTCGGCCCGCCGCAAGGCGGCCTGGACATCGTCCTCGTCGGCCTCGACCACCTGGCCGACCACGTCGCGGCGATCCGCCGGATTGAGGACGGTCAGGGCACGCTCGTCGCGCCATTCGCCCGCAGGCCCGGCGCGCCACGTCTGGGTCGCGCTGCCCAGCAGAGCAGCCGCCAGCGAACCCAGGCGATGCTCGTTGCTGAGATCCAGGCCGGCCGAGTTGGCGCGGTCCTCGTGCGCCCGGTACAGGTCGCGCGGCAGCGGAATGCGATCGTGCGGCGCACCCAGCGGCTGGACGGCGCGGGCCTTGCGGACCGGGTCTGCCACCAGCGCGTCGATGGGCAGGTCGCGATCGCCGATCTGGTTCACGAAAGAGGTGTTTGCGCCATTTTCCAGCAGGCGACGCACCAGGTAAGCCAGCAGGGTCTCATGCGTGCCTACGGGGGCGTAGACGCGGCAAGGCCGGTTCAGGCGCCCCTTGGCGACCGGGCCGACGACTTCCTCGTACAGGGGTTCGCCCATACCGTGCAGGCACTGGAATTCATACTGGCCGGGATAGTAGTTCTCGCCAGCCATGTGGTAGATCGAAGCCAGCGTCTGTGCGTTGTGTGTGGCGAACTGGGGAAAAACGGCTTCCGGAGCGGACAGCAGCTTGCGCGCGCAGGCCAGATAAGACACGTCGGTATGAATCTTGCGGGTGTAGACCGGGTAGCCTTCCAGGCCGTCGACCTGGGCGCGCTTGATCTCGGAATCCCAATAGGCGCCCTTGACCAGACGGACCATCAGGCGATGCTTGCTGCGGCGCGCCAGGTCGATGACGAAGTCGATCACGAAGGGCGCACGCTTCTGGTAGGCCTGGATCACGAAGCCGATGCCGTTCCAGCCCTTCAGGCGTTCGTCGAAACACAAGGCTTCCAGCAGATCCAGCGACAGTTCCAGGCGATCGGCCTCTTCCGCGTCGATATTCAGGCCGATGTCGTAACGGCGCGCCAGCGCGGCCAGTTCGACCATGCGCGGCAGCAGTTCGTCCATCACCCGGTCGCGCTGGGCGCGGGAATAGCGCGGGTGCAACGCCGAGAGCTTGATGGAGATGCCCGGGCCTTCATAGATCCCGCGTCCCTGGGAGGCCTTGCCGATGGCGTGGATGGCCTGTACATACGACTGGAAGTAGCGGTCGGCGTCCTGTGCCGTGGTGGCGGCCTCGCCCAGCATGTCGTAGGAATAGCGGAAACCGACGTCCTCGAATTTGCGGCTGTTGGCCAGGGCGGAGGAAATCGTCTGACCTGTGACGAACTGCTCGCCCATCAGGCGCATGGCCATGTTCACGCCGCGCCGGATCAAGGGCTCGCCGCCCTTTGCGATCAGACGCGTCAATGCCTGGGACAGGTTCTGTTCGCTGTTGACGCTGACCAGCTTGCCGGTCACCAGCAGCCCCCAGGTGGCGGCATTCACGAACAGCGAGCGGGATTCGCCCACATGCGCGCGCCAGTCGCCATGGCTGATCTTGTCGCGGATCAGCGCGTCGCGCGTGGCCTGATCGGGAATGCGCAGCAGCGCCTCGGCCAGACACATCAGGGCAACGCCTTCCTGGCTGGACAGGGAAAATTCCTGGATCAGGCCCTCCACTCCCCCACCCTTGCGCTTGTCGCGCAGGGTCTGGACCAGCCGGCGGGCCAGCGCCTCGACCTGGTCGGGCTGTGAAGATTCGGCCAGATCCACCAGCATGGCCACGCATTCCGGCTCCGGGCGGCGATAGGCGGCGGTGATGGCGGCACGCAGGACGGACTGCGGCAGGACCTCCTGGGCGAACTCATGGAACGGCGCCAGCGGTTCGGGTTCCACCGGATTTTCCGTCACGGACTCACCGTCAGGACGGCGGTCGATCTCGGCGGGAACCTGACCGCGCTCGATGGCCTCGATGTAGCTCAGCAAAGCCTGTTTGTGCAGCCAGTGCGGTGTACAGCCCAGCGAATCCGCCAAAGTCCGCAAGCGCTCACGCAGCGCCTCATCGACCTTCACACCCAGGGTTACAGTAGCCATGTTCGAGGTATTCCACAGTGGTAGCGTCGACTGGGGGAACCCAGTCCGGATCAGGCGCCATGCTAAAAGGTTGCACCTGAATCCGCCATTATGGTTAACCCGAAAACGGTTAGGTGCAACCGAATTCTGACACGGTTGTTTTCCCTTGTAAATCCACAGGATGCCCCAAAGCCACGGCCGCGATCAGCGCCGCAAGGTCATCCAGCGCCCGGCGCTGGGTCTCCACCAGCGCCGCGACGCCTTCGCCGGCGGGCAGACGCACCGAGGCACGGCACAGACGGGGACGATCGGCCCCCGGCGCACGGTCCGTCCAGTCCGCATCCAGCGCCACGAAGCGCCCCCAGACCATGTCGAAGCGATCGATCCGCACCTCGACACGCCGGGCCGGCAGAGCCCTTGCGTCCGGGAGGCGGCGCAGATCCACGGTACCCAACCGGCGGCCGACATCGAAGGCCAGCGCGTCGCGGATCTGATCCCTCAGCGGCGCCGCCCAGAGCGAATCGTTCAGCACCTGCACCGCAGGATCCCGGACAGGATCGCGCACCACAAGCTGGGGCCGATCGGCCTCGGCCGGAATCCCCTCCACCGAAAGCAGCAGGCCGGCGTCCGTCGCCCGGGTTGCGCCCCCGGACGCCGCCTGATCCGTCGCGGACGCGGCGAGACTGTAGTGACGCGGCGGCGACGCCGCGCAGCCCGCCAGCAGGGCCACCAGACTCAGCCGGCATCCCCATGCAAGGATCTTTTTCATGATGCGGTCCTCATCGGTGCCTCAACGCAGCGCATCGGGCGCCCGTCCACGGATCAGCGCGTCGGGACGGGTCTGCAGGGTATCGGACAGCAGGCGCAGAGCGCGTGCCGCCCGGTCCAGTTCGCTCAGGGTGTCCCTGAGCCCGCCCAGCAGGGGCGCGTCGGGAGCCAGCACTTCGCCGATCCGGTCCAGCGAAGCGCTGGCGGAGGTCAGCGCCCGGGTCGCCTGGGGCGCCACCTTGGTGTCCAGTCGCCGCAGCAGGCGGTTCAGGGACTCCAGGGTGCCGCGCAAGTCGCGGCCGATCGCCTCGATCGGCACCTTGTCCAGCTTGGTGACGATATTGCCGATCTGCCCCTGGAGGCGGTCGAAATCCCCCTGTACCGTGGGCACCAGGAACCCCTTGGGATTGGAAGAGTCGCCGGGAATGTCCGGTGCCACATGGGCCTGGTCGGGGAAGAAATCCAGGGCCACGTACTGCTGACCGGTCAGGAGGCTGGCGGTGCGCAGCTGGGCCCGCAGGCCGCGCTCGATCAGCGGCTGCAGCAGCGCCTCGCCCAGACGGCCACTCGAAGCATCGGCCAGATCCCGATAGGCTTCGCTGAACCGCATCGGATAGAGCTGGGCCCGTACCCGGGAATAGAAACGGCGGCGCGCGCGGTCGAACTCGAGATCGATGTCGACCACTTTGCCGATCGACATCCCGCGGAAGTCGACATCGGCACCGACGCGCAGGCCACGGACAGACTGGTCGAAGCGCAGCTCGATCGGCACTGGATCGCCGTCCGGGTCGGCCAGGGCCGCGTCACGCGTACTGAACAGCCGATACACGCTGCCGTCGGCGGCCGGTGCGTTGTCGACGATCCCGTCATAGGAGCTGGCTTCGTCCGCCTGGGCAAAGGCGATGCCGCCGTTCAGGATCGCCGACAGGCCGCTGGTGCGTATCTGGACGCCATCAGTCGACACCGACATGTCCACGCCGCTGTCGTTCCAGAAGCGCGTGTCCGGCGTCACGTAACGGTCGTAGGGCGCTTCGACGAAGATGTGCAGGTTGACCGAACGGCCATCGGGCGCCATGTCGTAGCTGACGACGCGGCCGACCTCGATGCGGCGGTAGTGGATGCGGGACCCGACCCGCAAAGAGCCGAGCGAATCCGCGTGCAGTACGAACCGGGTGCCGACCTGGCCGCTGAGCACTTCCGGCGGATTGACCAGACCCACGAAATTGCGGACCGCTTCGCCCTTGGGGCGTGTCGTGGGCGCATCCACGTCAATGTAGACCCCCGACAGCAGCGTGTCCAGACCCGACACCCCCGCAAGGCTGACCTGAGGCCGGACAATCCAGAATTTGGAATCCTTCTGCGTGATGTATTCCGACCCCTGGCGCCTGAGCTGCACATCCACCAGCACGTGCTGACGGTCGCCCGCCACGCGCACATCCGACACCTCCCCCACCACCACATCGCGATAGCGCAGCTTGGTCTGGCCGGTCTCGATGCCTGCCGCCGACAGGAAGCTGATCGTGATCACCGGGCCGTTGCGGACCCAGACCGACGCCAGCAAAGACAAGCCCACCGCCAGCGCCAGCAGCGGCACCAGCCAGACCCAGGACCAGCGCAGCGAACGGCCTGGACGGATGACGGGCGCCTCGACATCAACGGCGGGCTGCGAGGCGTCCGCCGGATCGTATGGCTTCTGGGTGGGCTGGTCCTCAGTGTCCATGGGTCTCCTTGACTGGCCGGGCATGCCGCAGGGCATCCCAGCCCCGACGCGGATCATAGCGCATGGCCGCCGCCATCGTGAGCACGACCACGGCGCCGAAGTTCAGGGCGGCCGGCCCGACGCTGATCCTGGAAAGGCCCGGAAAGTTGGCCATGGCCGCCATCAGGACGACCACGAAAACGTCCAGCATGGACCACTGCCCGACAAATTCGACCGCGGCATACAGCCGCGTGCGCTGCCGCTGTATCCGTTCGTCCAGGGGAAGATCGCGCAGCAACAGAAAGGCCAGGGCCAGCAGCTTGGTCACCGGCACGAGCACACTGGCGACGAAGACGATGACGGCCAGGTCCCAGGAGCCATAGCGCCAGAGCTCGATCACGCCTCCCAGGATGGTGTGCTCGCTGCTGCTCATCACCGTCCGGACCTCCATGATCGGCAGGACGTTGGCCGGAATGTAGAACAAGGCCGCCGCCAGCAGCAGGGCCCAGACCTGCGTTGCGCTGCCATGACGCGCGGGGCCCATGCCCGCCCCGCAGCGCAGGCAGCGACCGGAAGCCCGCGGAGCCTGGACGCAGCCACAGGCATCGCACACCCTGCCCCGGCCCTGCGCGCCGGAGAGCGGCACCAAGCCGGCATCCTCGGCCTGGCGCCACAAGGCGCGCGCGTCCCATCGCCCCAATCCGGTCAGCAGGAAGCAAAGCGCGAGGAAACCCAGCATCCCGGGCTCCACCTGGAGGCGCGCCAGACCGGCGATCTTGACGACGGACACCAGAATGGCCAGGATCAGCACCGTGGCCATTGACCATGGCGCCAGCCGCTCCAGCAGGCGCAGCGTCGGCCCCAGGTCGGGCGGCAGACGCCGCGCCGCGATCGCCTGCATGACCCATAATGTCAGCGCGATCTGCAGCAGCGGAAACCAGAATCCTGCCAGCCCCGTCATCACCGAGACGCCGTAATATCCGCGGTCCCAGCACAGACGCAGCGCCTGCCAGTAAGTCAGACTGAGGTCCAGCCCCTGGACCGACAGGCGCACGATGGGAAACCACTGGGCGATGGCGAACACGGCCAGACAGGCCCAGCCCAGCGCCACCCATTGATTCAGGGAAAGCCAGCCGCGCCGGTACAGCACCGCGCCGCAGCAGCGGCAATCGGCCCGTCCGCGCACGCCCGGGTCCAGCCGGACGTGCAGCGTGTCGCAATGCGGGCAGGCGATCAGGGGCCTCAATCCACGAGCTCGGGCTCGGGCCTGGAAGGTTCAGGCACGGTCCCCGCGCTCTCGCCGCCTTCGGGGAAATTCAGCACGACCTGCTCCCGGGCATCCAGATCGACCTCCACCCGCCCGCCATGGACCAGGCGGCCGAACAGCAATTCGTCGGCCAGCGCCCGGCGAATGGTGTCCTGGATCAGCCGCTGCATGGGACGCGCACCCATGGCCGGATCGAAACCGGCCCGCGCCAGATAGTCGCGCAGCGCCTGGGTGAACAACACATCGACATGCTTGTCGTGGAGCTGATCCTCCAGTTGCATGAGGAACTTGTCCACGACCTGGAGGATGACCTCGCGCGGCAACGGCGAGAAACCGATGATCGCGTCCAACCGGTTGCGGAACTCGGGTGTGAACTGACGCTTGATCTCGGCCATCTCGTCGCCCGCGCGTTGCGGCGTCGCGAAGCCGATGACGTTGCGGTTCAGCGTGTCGGCACCCGCATTGGTGGTCATCACCAGGATCACGTTGCGGAAATCGGCCTTGCGCCCGTTGTTGTCGGTCAAGGTGCCATGGTCCATGACCTGCAGCAGGATGTTGTAGACGTCCGGATGCGCCTTTTCGATTTCGTCGAGCAGCAGCACGCAATGCGGCTGCTTGCTCACGGCCTCGGTCAGCAAGCCGCCCTGGTCGAAGCCGACATAGCCNNGGCGCGCCGATCAGGCGCGACACGGTATGGCGTTCCATGTATTCGGACATGTCGAAGCGCAGCAACTCGATCCCCAGGACGAAAGCCAACTGGCGCGCGACCTCGGTCTTGCCCACGCCCGTCGGGCCGGAGAACAGGAAGCAGCCGATGGGTTTGTCGGGACGCCCAAGTCCCGAACGCGCCATCTTGATCGAGGCGGCCAGCGCTGCAATGGCCTGATCCTGGCCGAACACCACGGACTTCAGATCGCGCTCAAGCGTGGCGAGCTTGTTGCGGTCGTCAGTGGACACATTCTGCGGCGGGATGCGCGCGATGCGCGCCACGGTGGACTGGATCTCGGCGCGGCCGATGAGCTTCTTCTGGCGCGACTTGGGCAGCAGGCGCTGGGCGGCGCCGGCCTCGTCGATGACGTCGATGGCCTTGTCGGGCAGGAAACGGTCGCTGATGTGGCGCGCGGCCAGTTCCGCCGCCGCCGTGATGGCAGCCCCCGAATAGCGCACCTGGTGGTGGGCCTCGAAACGCGCCTTCAGGCCGCGCAGGATCCGGATGGTCTGCTCGACCGTCGGCTCGGGAATGTCGATCTTCTGGAACCGCCTGGCCAGCGCGTGATCCTTTTCGAATACACCGCGGTATTCGGTGTAGGTAGTCGCCCCGATGCATTTCAGATGGCCGGAGGACAGCGCCGGCTTGAGCAGATTGGAGGCGTCCAGCGTCCCGCCCGATGCGGAGCCCGCGCCAATCAACGTATGGATCTCGTCGATGAACAGTACCGCGTGGCGGTTGTCCTTCAGTGCCTTGAGCACCAGCTTCAGACGCTGTTCGAAATCGCCCCGGTATTTGGTGCCCGCCAGCAGCGCACCCATGTCCAGCGCGTAGACCTGGGTTTCATGCAGGACCTCGGGCACATCGCCCTGGGTGATGCGCCAGGCCAGCCCTTCGGCGATGGCCGTCTTGCCGACCCCGGCCTCGCCTACCAGCAGGGGGTTGTTCTTGCGCCGGCGGCACAGTACCTGGATGACGCGCTCGACCTCGTCCTCGCGGCCGATCAACGGATCGATGCGGCCCTTGAGGGCCTCGGCGTTGAGATCGGTGGCATAGGTTTCCAGGGGCGACTTCTGCTGTTCGGATTTCGGGTCGGCGGCCGGCGGTTCCAGGCGCGGGCTGTCCGCGGCCGGGGGCTCCTCGGAGACCTTGGTGATGCCGTGTGACAGGTAGTTGACCACGTCCAGCCGGGACACCCCCTGCTGCACGAGGAAATACACCGCGTGCGAATCCTTTTCACCATACATGGCGACCAGCACGTTGGCGCCGGTCACGGCGTTCTTGCTGGACCCGTTGGAGGATACGTGCATGATGGCGCGCTGGATGACGCGCTGAAACCCCAGTGTCGGCTGGGTGTCGACATCGCCCTCGCCGGGGAAGACCGGCGTGTTCTCGACAATGAATTTGCGCAAATCCTGGCGCAGCAACTCGATGTCCGCCGCGCAGGCGCGCAGGACTTCGACGGCCGAGGTATTGTCCAGCAGGGACAGCAGCAGATGCTCCACGGTGATGAATTCGTGTCGGGCGGCGCGGGCCTCGACGAACGCCATGTGCAGGCTGACTTCGAGCTCTTCGGAAATCACGCTTCCTCCATTGCATATCGGAGCGGATCAAGCAATCCGTTATGCCTATTCTATGACTAAAACAGCCCGCCGTTTGGCGCTCGGGGACTTGGGATCGTCCCTAAGGGCCGCGCGGGCGCAAGGCAGGACGGATGAGGGGAAGAACCGGAGCCTCAGAAAAAAGGCACGGGCTCCATCAGACATTGCAGAGGATGCTGGTCGGCATGGGCCAGGTGCAGCACGGCGTCGACCCGGGTGGCCGCCACGTCGCGCGTGTAGATGCCGCAAACGCCCCTGCCCTCGTGGTGGACCTGCAACATGATGCGTTCGGCTTCCTCGCCGTTCTTGTGGAAAACCCGCCGCAGCACGTGCACCACGAAATCCATCGGCGTGTAATCGTCGTTCAGCAGCACGACCTGATACATCGGCGGCGGCGCAAGGCGCACCGGTGCGGTTTCACGCACCAGTTGCTGCTGATTTTGAATATCGGTCGGCATGCGAATCAGAACCTAGTGGTTTCCATAGTTGACTGAATGACGCGGAATTCAGCATGATCGTCGTGTCCTGCGGAACGTCCATCGCGGACGGCCGGGGTCCGTTCAAACCCCACACTATAGTCGAGAGGCAGTTTGCATGTCGGAATCCATCGAAAACACCGGAGAGTCACAAAAGTTGACGGGGACGGTCAAATGGTTCAATGACGCCAAGGGCTTTGGCTTCATTACCCCCGACAATGGGGGCGAAGACCTTTTTGCACATTTTTCATCCATCCAGATGAACGGCTTCAAGACCCTGAAAGAGGGGCAGAAGGTCGTTTTCGATATCGCGCAGGGTCCGAAAGGCAAACAAGCCCTGAACATTTCCGCCGCCTGACCGAGGTCCGGGTGTTCTTTTTCATTTTAACGCGATGCGGGGCCCCGGGCGGGCCCCGTTTTTTTGCCTTTTTCAATCGAACGCTGGCCACCGCCCTGCTGCTGTCCGGTCCGCTGTGGCCGCGCCCAGCGATGGCCCAGCCACCGCTGCCGACCGTGACACTGCATGTCGGCGGCCACACGATCCGGGTCGAACACGCCGCCACGCCCGAGACGCTGAGCGAAGGACTGATGAACCGGACCGCGCTGGCGGCCGGCACCGGCATGCTGTTCGAACTGGGCGAACCGGATATCCACTGTTTCTGGATGAAGAACACCCTCATTCCCCTGTCGATCGCCTTCATCGATCGCGACGGACGCATCATCGACATCCAGGACATGCGGCCGCAAAGCCTTGATCCGCACTGCCCGCCGACGCCCATCACCCGTGCCCTGGAAATGAACCAGGGCTGGTTCGCCCGCGCCGGCGTGCGCACGGGCGATCATGTCACACGCTGAAAGCGGTTTTTCAGGGCCGCTCAGGACGCCGCGTTGCGCGGCTTCGCGGGATCGGCGTGCTTGCCTCGAGCCATCACGGCCAGCGCGGCGAACGCCAGGACGAGGGGCGCAAAGGACACCCACAGGACCATGTCCCAGCCATAGGCGGCCAGCAGACCGCCCGACGAAAACGAACCGATCGCCATCAGCCCGAACACGATGAAGTCGTTGAGCGACTGCACACGCGTCTTTTCCTCGGGCCGGTGGCATTCGAGCACCAGGGCGGACGCACCCACGAACCCGAAGTTCCAGCCCAGGCCCAATAAAACCAGCGTCGTCCAGAAATGCGGCACGTCCACGCCACCCAGCCCGATCGCGGCGGACAGTCCGGTCAGGAGCAGGCCCGCCGCTACCACGCGACCCGCGCCCCAGCGCGCGATCAGGCTGCCAGTGAAAAAACTGGGCCCATACATGGCGATCACATGCCATTGCAGTCCCCAGTTGGCCGATTCCTGGGAATGCCCGGACAGGTGCATCGCCAGCGGCGCGGCGGTCATCAGGAAATTCATCAGCAGGTAGGACACCGCCCCGCAGATCGCTGCGGCGATGAAGCGAGGCTGACGCACGATCCGCCCCATGGGCCGCCCAGCCGCGATTTCTCCCGCCGTGGGCAGGGGCAGTCGCACCCCCAGCAGAATCAGGGCGGACAGCACCGCCACGAAGGCCTGCACCAGAAAAGTGGCCGCGAACCGATGCGTCGTCCACAGGTCCATCGTGTAGGTGACCAATTGCGGCCCCACGATACCTGCGGCGACACCCCCGGCCATGACACGCGAAAGTGCGCGGGCGCGCCGCCCGGGCGCGACCCCATCGGCCGCCGCGAAGCGGAACGACAGCACCACGGCCGCATAGCCGCCGCCGAAGAAAGTCGCCGCACAGAACAGCCAGAACCAGCCCAGGAGGACGGCGCACATGGCCAACAGACCGGCCAGCGCGCCGGCACCGGTCCCGGCCAGGAAGGCGGTGCGACGGCCGTACCGCCGGGCGAGCGCGCCAGCAGGCAGAATGCAGGCCGCCATCCCCACCACGAAGATCGAGATGGGCAGGGTCGCCAGCACCGGAGAGGGCGCCAGCCGGTCGCCGACGATGGCGCCCGTTGCGTAGACCACCACCGCGTTCGCACCGGCCAGCGCCTGTGCGATGGAAAGCCGCCAGATGTTTTCATTCTGGATGCTTTCGGGCAGCAAACCCGAGGCCGCGGAAGCGGCGGATCCGTCATGCGTCATCTTTTTCCGTATTGAAAAACGGCGGGCGCATAGCTGCGTCCGCCGTCTTCAGAGGAGTTCCCTACCTGGATTCGTCAGGCGGGGGCCATTTTCAAATGGTGGCATCTCTCCACGTCGCGCCTTGCAAGGCGCTCCGATTCGACAAGCATGAAATGGTCCGCAGGGACCATTTCATGTCCGGTCTCATCCAAGATTGGCCGCCGCGAAGTCCCAGTTCACCAGGTCCCAGAAGTTTTCCAGATACTTGGGACGGGCGTTGCGATAGTCGATGTAGTAGGCGTG
>DISE01000035.1:797-5980 GCA_002421865.1 Castellaniella sp. UBA6218 | reverse complement strand
TCCAGACCTGGGCCGCGTTGTTGAACACGCCGCCGGTGGACTTGCGGATCACGTCTTCGAGGCTCAGGGAGGCCAGATCGGTGCCCTCGATCGCCTTGTTCAGGTTCGTCACGTAGGCCTGATGGTGCTTGCCATAGTGGTATTCCAGCGTTTCCTGGGAAATATGGGGAGCCAGTGCATCCATCGCATAGGGCAGCGGCGGCAGGGTAAAAGCCATGACAGTTCCTTCAAAGAAAATCGGCCCGGGTGACCTCGGCCTGGGCGCGGCCCTGGCCGAATTCGATCTCGATGGGCTCATGAATCTTCAAGTCTAACGCATTTTTTACGATTGTCCCGTCGGCGTGGCGGACCAGGGCGTAGCCACGGCCCAGCACCCGGTGAGGGTCCAGCGCCCCCAGAGCGGCCAGGACCGAGTCCAGCCGCCGATGACGGCGCTGCAGCAGACCGCCCATGGCGGCGGAGAGGCGTTCCAGCGCGACTGACGGCTGAGGGCGGCGTTCCCGCAGCAGACGGTCCAGGCCGGCCTGCAGCCGCCGGGCGGCGAACGCCAGACGCTGACGCCGCAACTGCAGACGCTGGGCAGGCGACACAAGCTGGGCGCGGGCGCGGTCCAGCCGGATGGCCGCATGCTCCAGGCGTCGCCGCTGGCCCCGTGCGAGCAGGTCGCGCGCAGCCTGCAGGCGCCCCAGAATCTGGGCGCGATCTGCACAGCACAGTTCGGCCGCCGCCGTCGGCGTGGGCGCGCGCAGGTCGGCCACGAAATCGGCGATGGTGAAATCCGTCTCATGCCCCACACCGCTGACGACCGGCACCGGGCTGGCGGCGATTTGGCGCGCCAGGGTCTCGTCATTGAAGCACCACAAGTCCTCCAGGCTGCCGCCGCCGCGCACCAACAACAGCGTGTCGACCTCGGCCCGTTCGGCGGCCCGCGCCAGCGCGGCGCAGAGCTGAGGCGCGGCGTCGCGCCCCTGGACCTGGGCCGGGTAGACGACGACCCGCACGTGCGGCGCCCTGCGCGCCATGACCGACAATACGTCGCGCAGGGCGGCCGCAGACAACGAGGTCACGACGCCAACCGTCCGGGGCAAAGGCTGCAGCGGACGCCGGCGGGCCGGATCGATCAGGCCTTCAGCGGCAAGCCGGTCACGCAGACGCAGGAAGGCCTCGTGCAGATCGCCCCGACCCGCCTGACGCATGGACTCGACCTGCACCTGGTAATCGCCCCGGGGCTCATAGAGAGAAACCTGGACGCGGAATTCGTAGCGGCCACCCGCCTCGGGCACGAACCCGACCGCCTGGGCGCGTCCGCGGAACATCACCGCACGCACGGCGGCGGCCTCGTCCTTGATGGAAAAATACCAATGCCCGGAAGCGGCCCGGGTGAAGTTGGAAATCTCGCCCGCCACCCAGAGGCGCGGCACGCCATCCTCCAGCAATCGCGCCACCCGGCGATTGAGCTGAGACACGGTCAGGACCGCGTCATCGGCTGGAAAACCGCTCTCCGCAGACCTTTGCGCAGAAAAATTCATCGAAACCTATCCACAGAAAGCCCTGATTTGTCAAACCCGCCTGTTTTCGGGCTCATCAAGGGTAGTCATCAAGATTCACTTCAAAAAAGGAACGTAAGTCATTGATTTTTAATTCATTGAAAACTCAACGCTGGGTGTGCAAAAAATAACCAATCCAGTAGGAAGGGCCATGAAACATGCGCATCCGGACTCTTGTACACAGAATTATCCACAGAAACTGTGGATACTGGCGGGAAAGCCGCGCCCTGATTCACGCTCAGGCTTTAGAATACGCATTTACGCCGATTCCCGGCCCCGCACCCCAAGGATCAGGACTGTGCTGGACATCATTCACGCGGCCGGCTGGCCGATCTGGCTGCTCGTCGCCACCTCGGTCATGACGCTGGCGATCATCATAGAACGGTTCCTGACCTTGCGCGCCAGCCAGGTCATGCCCGCCGGCCTGCCCGAACAGGTACTCGAACTCGTGCGCCGCCAACAGGACGAGCCCGACGCCGTCCTGCGCCTGGCGAGGGGCAGCCCCATGGGCCGCATTCTCGCCGAGATCGCCGCCCACCGGCATCAGGACGACGCCTGGCGGCTGGCCGCCGTCGAAGCCGTCGGCCGCGACGTCTCCTGGCGGCTGAACCGCTATCTGCCCGCCCTGGCGACGATCTCCGTGATCGCACCGTTGCTGGGCCTGTTCGGTACCGTGGTCGGCATGATCGAGATCTTCGGCGCCTACGACCCGGCCGGCGGCGACCCGGCCCAATTGGCCCGCGGCATCTCGATCGCCCTGTACAACACGGGCTTCGGGATCCTGATCGCCATCCCCGCGCTGGCCTTCCACCGCTATTTCCGCTCCCGCGTCGAATACTTCCTGCATACCATGGAACGCGAGGCCGAAACCCTGAACCGCCTGATCAGCCGGCGCGCCTCGTCATGAACTTCCACCACCGCCGCGCCAACGACGAACCCGAGATCAACCTGATCCCGCTGATCGACGTGCTGCTGGTGATCCTGATCTTCCTGGCGGCCTCGACATCTTTCACCCGGCACCGCCAGCTGCAGGTCGTCCTGCCCCAGGCCCAGGCCGAGGCGCCGGACGCCTCGCCCTTCCTGGAACTGGCCATCAGCCGCGACGGCCTGTACGCGCTGGACGGCCACTACATCGACGCGGCGGACGACGCCGCGCTGGCGGACGGCCTGCGCCAGGCCGCCTCCGGCAAACCGGACATCGCCTTGCGCATCGACGCCGATGGACAGGCCTCCCACGCCGCCGTGGTCCGCGCCCTGGAGGCCGCCCGCCTGGCGCACATCGGCAAAGTCCATTTCCTGACCCAGACGCGCCCGTGAACGCGCCTGGCCGCTCCAGGAGGGCACCATGAACGTCGGCACGAAGGGAACCATGAGCCGCAGGTTCGAGGACCTCATGCTCACGATCTGGAGCCGGCGCGCAGGTCCGAGCACACTGCTGCTGCCCCTGTCCTGGCTCTACGGCCTGCTGTCGGCGCGGCGCCTGCGGGCACGGGCACGCACCGCCTGGCGGCCCCCGGTGCCAGTCGTGGTCGTCGGCAACATCCTGGTCGGCGGCACCGGCAAGACGCCTGTCACGATCGCCGTCTGCCAGGCTTTGAGCGCCCGGGGCTGGCATCCCGGCATCGTCAGCCGTGGCTATGGCGCCTCCGTCGGCCCGGAACCGCGCCTGAGCGACGACGGCGCTGGCGCCGACCGCCTGGGAGACGAGCCGGCGCTGATCCACGCCGCGACCGGGGCGCCGGTCGCAGTCCACCCTCGGCGCGCTCTGGCGGCGGCCACCCTGCTGAAAGCCCATCCGGACGTGGACGTGCTCATCGCCGACGACGGCCTGCAGCACACCGCTTTGGCCCGCGACCTGGAAATCATCGTTCAGGACGGGCGCGGCGTCGGCAATGGCCGCCTGCTTCCCGCCGGCCCCTTGCGCGAGCCCCCCGGCCGCCTGACGCGGGCCGACTGGCTCGTCACCCACCTGGCAGCCGGCGAACCCATGCCCTCCGCTCCCCACGGACGCGCATCGCCCGCGCCGCGCGCCGTCATCATGCGCCTGTCGCCGGAACGCGTCACGCAACTGGCCAGCGGGCGCGACCTGAGCTGGGACGCCTGGCGGGCGGAACAGGGCGCGGCGCCCTGTTCCGCCGCAGCGGGCATCGGCCGGCCCGAACGCTTCTTCGCCATGCTGCGCGCCGCAGGCGTCACGATTTCCCGGACACTGCGCGTCCCCGATCATCGGACGATACCGGCGGACGCGTTGCGCGACCTGCCACCCGGTCCGATCCTGATCACACCCAAAGACGCCGTGAAGTGCGTGCCTCCGCACGATGCCCGCCTGTGGGCCGTGCGGGCGGCTCCGCTCTTCTCCGACCCGCACTGGCTGGACGCGCTCGACCAGGCGCTGCGGACCGCCGCGCGCGACCGCACAAGCGCGGCGGCAGGCATTACACTCTAGGTTTAGCCTCTCTTCCGGATATCCGCGCCGCCATGGAAACCCGCCTGCTGCAGATCCTCGTCTGTCCCATATGCAAGAGCACGCTGCGCCACGACCGCGAACGCCAGGAACTGGTTTGCGCCGCCGACCGGCTGGCCTACCCCATCCGTGACGGGGTACCCATCATGCTGCCCTCCGAAGCCCGCCCGCTGGACGAGGCGGCGGCGCCTGCGGCGTGATCACCCGATGAGCTTCATCGTCATCGTCCCTGCGCGCGCCGCGTCCACCCGCCTGCCCGGCAAGCAACTGCTCGACGTGGGCGGCCTGCCGATGGTGGTGCGCACCGCGCGACAGGCCGCACGCTCGGCTGCCGGCCGCGTACTGATCGCCACCGACCATACGAGCATCGCCCATGCCGCGGCCGAACACGGCATCGAAGTCCTGATGACGCGTCCGGATCATCCCACCGGCACCGACCGGCTGTCCGAGGCCGCCACGGCCCTGGGGCTGCACGACGATGATGTCGTGGTCAACGTCCAGGGCGACGAACCGCTGATCGACCCCGCCCTGATCGACGCCGTGGCGACCCTGCTGTCGCGTCACCCCGACGCCGCCATCGCAACCTGCGCGGCGCCGATCCTCGACGCCGATACCCTGTTCGACCCGAACGCGGTGAAGGTCGTGCTTGGCGCCAACGACCGCGCACTGTATTTTTCCCGCGCTCCCATCCCCTGGGCCCGCGACGCGCTGGCCGATGGCCAGCGGCGTCTGGCCCCCGGACTGCCGGCCTGGCTGCATATCGGTCTGTACGCCTACCGGGCCGGCTTCCTGCGGCAGTTCCCCGAACTGCCTCCGGGCAGGCTCGAGCGCGTCGAATCACTGGAACAGTTACGTGCCCTGGAACAAGGCTTTCCCATTCTGGTCCATACCGTCGACGCCGTGCCGGCACGCGGGGTGGACACCCCCGAGGATCTGGCCCGGGTGCGCGCCCTGCTGGACGACGGCGCGTTACCGCCAGATCCGGCCTGAATCCCTGCAGAACTTGCTGCGTTGCGGCATAATCGAAAAAATTTCAAAAAGAGTGATTGATCGGAGGAAATCATGCGTTTGATTCTGCTCGGCCCCCCCGGGGCGGGAAAAGGCACCCAGGCGGCCTATATCACCGAGGCTTTCGGCATCCCGCAGATTTCGACCGGCGACATGCTGCGCGC
>DISE01000035.1:0-642 GCA_002421865.1 Castellaniella sp. UBA6218 | reverse complement strand
GAAAACATCATCGAGCGCATGAGCGGGCGCCGCGTGCACGTCGCGAGCGGCCGCACCTACCACATCAAGTTCAACCCGCCCAAGCGCGAGGGCCTGGACGACGAGACCGGCGAGCCGCTGATCCAGCGCGACGACGACCGCGAGGAAACCGTCAGGCACCGCCTGGCGGTCTATCGCGAGCAGACGCGGCCCCTGGTCGACTATTATGCGAACTGGGCGCGCAGCGGCGACCCGGCCGCCCCGCGCTATGCCCAGGTCTCGGGCCTGGGCGCGGTCGACGAGATCCGCAAGCGCATCCTCGACATCCTGCGCGGCTGAGCCCGCGGCACACGACACCGGAGGCTCCATGGAAATCCAGGGCAAGGTATTCATCATCACCGGCGGCGCCTCGGGACTGGGCGCCGGCACCGCGCGCAGTCTCGCCGCCGACGGCGCCCGCGTGGTGCTCGCCGACGTCCAGGACGAGGCCGGCGAGGCCCTGGCGCGCGAGCTGGGCCAGACCTACGTGCATTGCGACGTCACCGCCGAGGCCGACGCCCAGGCCACGGTCGATGCGGCGCTGGCGCTCGGCCCGCTCTCGGGCCTGGTCAACTGCGCCGGGATCGCCCCGGCCGCGCGCATCATCGGCAAGGCCGGCCCGCA
>DISE01000016.1 GCA_002421865.1 Castellaniella sp. UBA6218 | reverse complement strand
GGTCTGCCCGGCGTTGCGGTATTTGCTGGCGATGGCACCCTCCACGGCGGCATCCAGGTCGGCGTCGTCGAAGACGATGAAGGGTGCATTGCCCCCCAGTTCCAGCGACAGTTTCTTGATCGAAGGGGCGCACTGGCGCATCAGCAAACGCCCGACCTCGGTGGAGCCGGTGAAGGACACCTTGCGCACGAGATCATTGGACGTCATTTCGCCGCCGATGGCGGGGGCGTCCCCGGTCAGGACGGAGAACACGCCCGCCGGCACCCCGGCCTCTTCCGCCAGCACGGCCAGAGCGAGCGCGGAAAAGGGCGTCTGTTCGGCGGGCTTGACGACCAGCGGGCAGCCCGCCGCCAGCGCTGCGCCGGCCTTGCGGGTGATCATGGAGGACGGGAAATTCCAGGGAGTGATGGCGGCGCATACGCCGATGGGCTCCTTGGTGACCACGATCCGGCGGTCCCGGGCGAACGTGGGGATCACGTCGCCATAGGCGCGCTTGCCTTCTTCGGCGAACCACTCCAGGAACGCGGCGCCGTAGGCGATCTCGCCCCGGGATTCGCTCAGGGGCTTGCCTTGTTCAGCCGTCATGATCAAGGCCAGGTCCTGTGCGTGCGCGGTCATCAGGTCGAACCAGCGCCGCAGAATGGCCGCGCGCTCCTTGGCGGTCATCGCGCGCCAGGCCCCCCAGGCGGCCTGCGCGCCCTCGATCGCCCGCCGGGTCTCCGCCGCGCCCATGCAGGGCACGGTCCCCAGGATTTCGCCCGTCGCCGGATTGGTGACGGAAATGGTTTCGGCGGAATCCGCATCGCACCACCGACCATTGAGATAGGCCTGCTGACGCAGCAGGTCCGGTTTTTTCAGTGCCAGCATACTTGTACCCCGGTTGATCGTTCAATATAATGAACGATGTTTGTTAGGATGAACGAAATGATCATAACGGCCCGCTTCGTCAGGCGTCAATCCGCCGAAAGGACCCGTTGCCGGCGCCTCCGGGCGGGCGCCCCGCGGGCGCATCCCTGCGCCGATCGCCCATGCCATGAGCACCGATAAGATCCTTGCGCCGGCTGTCGCCCGCGCCTCCGCCGTGCTGGATCTGCTGGCCCGGGCAGACCGGCCTGTCGCCCTGGCCGAACTGGCCAAAACCCTGCAACTCCCCAAAAGCAGCCTGCATGGCCTGTGCGCCACGCTGGAAACCCTGAACCTGATCACGCGGCTGGATGGCGGCCAGATGGCGCTGGGTCCGCACGTCATGATGTGGGCCAATGCCTTCATGTCGCGGCTGGACATCACACAGGAATTTTTCGCGTCATGGGACGATATGCGCGTCCTGCCGGAAGAGACCATCACGCTGTCGGTGCGCGACGGCGCCGAGGTCGTGTACATCGCCTGCCGCAACGGCAAGCATCCCCTCGGCCTGCAGTTCCATCCCGGCATGCGGCTGCCTGCGGTCTACACGGCCACCGGCCTGGCCATGCTCAGCACCCTGCCGGATGCCAGTGTGCGCAAGTTGCTGGACACGCTTCCCGGAGGCTGGCCCGCCCCTCAGACCGACCACGGGCTGCGCGACACCGCGTCGGCCATCGCCGAACTGCGGCGGATCCGCCAACGGCGTTATTCGACCGACCGCGAAGCAGTGCGCGACGGCATGTATTGCTTCGGGGCGCCGGTCTTCGATTCGCGCCACCCCGAGGCCGTGGCCGGGGTGGCGGTCAGCATCCGCTCACTGGAAGCCAACCCGGCGCTCGAAGCACGCGCCGGAGACGCGATCCGCAAGCTGGCCGACCGCCTGTCGGAACGGCTCGGGGCCACGCGCTGAGCCCGGGCATGAACCGCTTGCGCACGTCGGCGCCAAGATAAAAAAAAGCCCAAGATCCGAAGATCCTGGGCTAAATCCACCAAAGGAGGAGGGTGGAGGAGACAACCTGGGCATGCCGGGCTTCGAGGAACCTGGGTTCCGAGCCATCGTGACTAGGGTTTTCCCGCTGCAATCACGTTTCGACATCCGATAAGCAAATTATATAAAGAAAACTTGCTGCGATGCAAGATAAATTTATTGTCAATAGACAATACCCATTGATTAGTCGCATTTGCACAACAACCAAGGGTAAGCACTTAGCCGCTGGACTCAGATCCGGTAGGCGGTGGTCGTCATGACCTTGGACATCAGGCGCATGGCGCCCCGCACCAAGGCGGGCAAAGGCGCCGCTCCGTGATTCTCGGCCGTGGCGCGGTGGCCGATCTCATCGTCGCGCATCTGCGTGACGATCCGCCGCGAACGCCGGTCGCAGTCCGGCAGGGCGTTCAGATGGCCGTCCAGGTGCTCCTCGACCTGACGTTCGGTCTCCGCCATGAACCCCAGGTTGTAGGGGATGCCGGCGCGGCTGGCCACCAGCCCGAGGCCGAAGGACCCGGCATACCACAGCGGGTTGAGCAGGCTCGGGCGGCTGTGCAGTTCGTCCAGGCGCTGCCGACACCAGGCCAGGTGATCGACTTCCTCTTCGGCCGCCCGCAACAGCACCCGGCGCACGCCCTCGTCCCGGCATGACAGCGCCTGGCCCCTGTATAGGGCCTGGGCGCAGATCTCGCCCACATGGTTGACCCGCATCAGGCCGGCGGCGTGACGGGATTCGGCGTCGGACAGCGCTGGATCGTCGGCGGCGGCGGGCCCCGCCGGATTCGCCCGCTCGTGGGCGACGGAACCGTCCAGCACCCGCAGGGCGCGGCCCGCCTCGGTCAGTGCTTTGTCCAGCCAGCCGGTACGACGGCGCCAGGCCGGCGCCGCGTCGCGAAGGTCAGATCCATGCATCGCCTGTTCCATGAGAGAAATCCTTGTCAACGATTGAGGAAGCGCCAGACCGGTTTGAGCTCGGCCAACAGCCAGCACGACGGCAGGACGATGGCCAGGGCGATCAGTCCCCTGCCCGACCAGTCCTGGTCGTCCTGAAGATAGGCGTTGCACAGGCGGATGGGCTGATCCAGGTAGATCATGCCCACGATCGCGCTCATCCAGCAGAAGTTGCCGAGGAAAAAGAGTTTGATGATCACGTTGGAACGCCGCAACGAAGCCCCCAGCACCCAGCCGCAGACCGGCAGACCCAGATACTTGAACGCCGCCACGCGCCAGTCCGTCAGGGCATCGTCCAGCGCCTTGGGAATCATCCAGGCCGCCCCGACGAGGCTGACCAGCAGCAGTCCGGGAATGCCGTATTCATTATAGGACCAGGCCGGCCGGGAACGGGCGCCGGCCACAGGCCCCGGATGGCCGGCGCGCCAGGCCCGCTCCGCGAACAGGCCCGCCAGCACCAGCAAGGGAATCTGGACCAGCATGTGCAGGCTCATCAGCGCCGTGAGCGGGCCGCGCAATCCCACGGCCCCCCCCAGACAGATCAGGGCCGCGACTCCCCAGGCCATTGATCCGGCGTGCTTCAGCTTGAAAATATCCATGACGCCCCCTCGCTACAAGCCGTCCGCCTCGCGGCCCGGCCGGTGCCCGGCCTCATCCAGCGCATCGGCGGCGATCAAGGCCGACCCCGGCTCATCCAGGTCCAGGATGCGCGCCAGGCTGCCGCCAGGGGTCACGACGTGAAAGGCGGCGTTGTGCTCGAACTCGCCCAGGGGAGCCGGCACGACCGTGATGCCGAACAAGGCCAGCGCGGCATCACGCTGCGCGGGCTGGGTGAAGGACAGGAATTGCCAGACGTCCGGATCGGCATTCATGCGCGCCGCGTAGCGCGCCAGACTCGGCGCGCGATCGCGAGGGTCGAAACTGATGCTGATCAGGCGGATGCGGTCTTGCAGCCCGCGCGCCACGATCGCCTCCTGCAGGCGTTCCGTCTGCGACCCCTGGACCAGGCACAGTGACAGACAGCGGGTGTAGAAGAAATTGATGATGGCGATGCGCCCGTCACGGCGCAGATCCTGGCCAAGATCCAGGACCCGGCCGTCTTCGGCCAGCACCTGGAGGGTGGGAATCGGCCTGGGATGCAGGGCCACGTCCTGGCGGCGAGCGGCCTCGGCCGTCAGGACGGTGAAACCGCCCGTCAGGCCATAGAGCGCTCCGATACCGGCCGTCAGGGCCAGTGCCAGCGCAAGAATCCAGCGCACGCCGGCCCTCTTCCGGGGTTATTTGCCCAGCAGGGGACGCAGATCCTCGTCACCTTTCCAGGGGCCCTGCTGGGCCTTGGTCTCTTCGCGGACCTGGGCGACCTTCTTGGCGTCGGTGGCCGAGGCGGTGTTGCCGAAGCTGGAGCGCACATGGGTCACCAGGGCGGCGATCTCTTCGTCCGAGAACTTGGAGAAGTTCGGCATTTCACCGTTGTACTGCGCGCCCTCGACCGTCAACGGTCCATGGATGCCGTGCAGCAGGATGCGGATCATGACGCCCGGATCCGACGCGTCCACCCATTCGGACTTGGACAGCGGCGGGAACACACCCGGCACGCCCGCGCCGCTGGCCTGGTGACAGGCCACGCAGTTGGCGGTATAGAGTTGCCCGCCGTCGGCCGTCGCCGGCACCGCGAAGTCGGCGGCGACGCGATCGTCCCCGACGGAAGCGGGCATCGGGTTGAAACTGGTGTACAGGTGGATCACCGCCCACAGCACCAGCAGACCGATGACCGTCAGCACGATCTTGGGAACCGGGCGGCTGCCTTCGCGCGGCTCGGGCTGCTCGCGGCGCTGCTGGTTGAATCGGGAATCGGTCATTGCTTGGCTCCTTCGGCACCGGCCTGCTGGGGCAGTTCCGGCAGCTGCGAGCCGGGCTTGACCGGATAAGTGTGATCCAGACCGATCAGGTAGGCCACCAGGTCCAGCGCCTCGGGCGAGGCCACGACGACCTTGCCGGCCGGCGCGAAGCTGGGCGGCAGGTTGACGACCTTGTCGCCCGGATCGGCCTTGTCCTTGAGACGGAACAGGAAGGGGAAGGACGGCATGTTGCTGCCCGGCGTGTAGGCGCGCGGCTCGTACAGGTGCCCCAGGTTCCAGTCCACGCTCGGCTGTCGGGCGCCGATATTGAACAGATCCGGCCCGGTGCGCATGGTGCCCAGCAGGTGGGGGTTGTCGTAATAGTAGTCGCCCGCGACCGGCGCGCGGCCCCAGCCGCGCTGGAAGTCCGGCGCCTGGGACTGGCTGCGGGGCTGCTGCGAATGGCAATAGACGCAACCCATCTCGATATAGACCTGGCGCCCGCGCAATTGCTGCTCTGTATAGGGCTTCAGGCCTTCAGAGGGCGGCACGTCGGACAGCTGCATGTGGGGCAGCACGACCAGGGTGGCGGTCGCCAGGGCGAGGGTCACCATCGCGCCGCTGAGGAGTTTGTATTCGCTTTCCATGATCAGGCACCTGCGATCGCCTGAGGTTCAGGCAAGGATTTACGTTTGTGCAACAGAGCGGGGCCCACGCGGCTCGTACCGTAGCGCAAGGCCATCATCACGAAGTGAGCGGCGAACACCAGATGGCCCAGGGTCATCAGGGAGCCGCCCAGCGTGCGGCCTTCGAGGTAAGGCATCGTGACCCGGACCGATTCCATGAAAGGCTTGGTCGCGTCCAGCATGGCCAGGCCCTGCAGCCAGCCGCCGATGGACAGGCTGACGAAATAGATGCCGATCCCCAGGGTCACCAGCCAGAAATGCACGCTGATGAGCTTCGGATACGGCCATTCCCAGGACATGACACGCGGCATCACGAAATAGATGGCGCCGAACATCACAATGGAGAAGAAGGCGTACAGCCCCAGGTGGGCGTGGGCGACGGTGAAGTGGGTGAAGTGCGCCACCGTGCTGACGCTGCGCAGGGCCTCGAAGGAACCCTCGAAAGAACTGAGGGTGTACATCATGGCGCCCAGGACGATGAAACGCAGCGTGGGCGAATAGTACATGGTCTTGAAATGGCCACGCATCGTCAGGTGCTGGTTCACCGAGAACGCCAGGACGGGGATGATCATCATCATGGACTGGACGATCGACAGCGTGATCAGCCAGTGCGGCACCGGACCGCCCACCAGGTGGTGGCCGCCGACCTGGCCATAGAAAAAGGCCAGCGCCCAGAAGCCGATCAGCGACAGGTTGTAGGACTGGATCGGGCGGCCGATGATCTTGGGCAGGAAGTAGTAGACCGAGGCCAGCGCGATCGGCGTGTAGTACAGCCCCAGCACGTTGTGGCCGAACCACCAGTTCATGGTGGCCTGCTCCACGCCGAAGTGCACGCCGGGCATCTTGCCCACCAGGTACAGCACCGGGAACCAGAACAGCGCCGCGCCCATGTACCAGATCGACACGTACAAGTGCTCGACCTTGCGGTTGCGCAGGGTGAACACCAGCGGCAGCGCGATCAGGGCGCCGCCCAGCACCAGCAGGATGCTGATCTGCCAGGGAATTTCCAGCCACTCAAGGCCGTCGTTGATCCCCACGGCGATGCTGCCCAGGCCGGCGATCAGGCCGGCGTTCCACAGCATGCAGCCCAGCAGCGCGAAGCGTCCGCCGTAGAGGCGCGTCTTCAGCAGACGCGGCAGCATCCAGATCGCGACGCCGAAAGCCGCCATCGGACACCAGCCGTAGGCCACCATGTTCAGATGCAGCGTGCGCGTGCGGCCGAAGGTCAGCCAGGCGTATTCGGTCAGGAATTCGGGATTGTGCAGCTTGATGGAGCTGATCAGGCCGAAAGTCGAGGCCAGCACCAGCCACACGATGGCACAGCACAGGAAGGTGAACGTGACGTAGGCGGTCGACTGGTCGGCCTCCAGGCGGTCGGCCAGTTCGTTCTTCAGCGTGCCGGCCAGGGATGCGTCCACGACGGCCTTGCCGCCGTCCGTCACCACCTGCTGCAGGCCGGCCCGCTGCTCGGGCGTGGCGGAGGGATCCTCGACATGACCGATTTCACCGGTCGAAAAGATCACCGAAGCGGCTTCGGGATTGTCGTCGAACATGTTCCGCCTGAGCGACCAGATGAAAACACCCAGGCCTGTGACGGATAATATGAAGGTCAGGAGTAATACGGTGACGGTATCCACGGCGCTTCCGATGAAAGACAAAAAACGCGCAGGGCCTGGAAATCCGGCCCTGGCATCCCGCTATTGTAGGCATAGAATTGATCTATGATAAATCCATCAGAGAATTTCAAGCCTGAATTACCCTAATCACGATACGGACATAATGCCCGTCCACGCGCCGGTTTTCCGGAGCTGCACAGAGGAAACAGACACATCATGGAATGCACCATCGACTGGCAAGGCCCGGAGGGCATGCTGTTCATCTCCCGCACCGGCAGCGGCCACGTCCTGGCGATGGACGGCGCACCCGACGGGGGCGGGCGCAACCTGGCTCCACGGCCGATGGAAACCGTGCTGACCGGGGCCGGCGGCTGCGCCGCCTACGATGTGGTGCTGATCCTGAAGCGCGGCCGCCATGCCGTGACGGGCTGCCAGGTCGCCCTGACGGCCGAACGCGCCGACACCGAACCGAAAGTCTTCACGAAGATCCACTACGCTTTCCGGATCACGGGTCGCGACCTGCCCGCCGCCGCCGTGGAACGCGCGGTGGAACTGTCACACACGAAATACTGCTCCGCCATCGCCATGCTGGAAAAGACGGCCGAGATCACGCATTCGATCGAGATCGTCGCCGCCTGAGGGCCGCGAACGCGGCCAGGGCGGACGCCCGGCACGGAAACGCTCCGCCCTCTAGACCGCCATCGGCGCCGTCAGCGGCGCATGGTGGCGGTAGTCCTCCAGCGTGAAATCACCGGGTTCAAGGCGTTCCAGCCATTCCGGCTCGTAGCGGCCGGTGTCCGCGTAGGCCGGGATGCGGTCCGACAGCCGCAGCCTGGGCGGCGGCAGCGGGTCGCGTTTCAGCTGTTCCCGCAGCATGTCCACGTGCGTCTCGTAGATGTGCGCGTCGCCGATGAAATACGTGAACCAGCGCGGCTCGTAGCCCGTCAGGCGCGCCACCAGATGCGTCAAGGCCGCGCCTTCGGCCAGATTGAACGGCGTGCCCAGCCCCACGTCGTTGCTGCGGATGTACAGGCACAACGACAGTTCGCGTGTCGCCGGATTCGCCAGGAACTGGTAGAGCAGGTGGCAGGGCGGCAGGGCCATTTCCTCGAGCTGGGCCCAGTTCCAGCCGTGGAACAGGATGCGCCGGCTGCCCGGATCGCGGATCAACGTGTCCAGACAGGCGCGCAGTTGGTCCACGGCCTTGTAGAGCAGCACGCACGGCCTGCCCTGATCCTCGACCGGACCGATCACGCGGTAGCCCTGCCCCAGGGCGGCTTCGATCCGCGCGGCATCGGCGGCCGGCAACAACTTGTAGGCCGGCCACTGGCGCCACTGCACGCCGTAGACCGGCCCCAGGTCGTCGGGGCCATCGCGCCAGGGGCTGTCCAGCCAGGCGCGGTTTTCATTGGCGTTCTGGTCCCAGACCCGGCAGCCGAGCGCGCGGAAGTCCGCTGCGCTGTCGGCCGCCCGCAGGAAACCGACCAGTTCGCCCATGGCCGATTTGAAGGCCAGGCGCTTGGTGGTCACGGCGGGAAAGCCCTCACGCAGGTCGAAGCGCAGGCAGGCGCCCGGCAGGCTCAGGGTGCGCACGCCGGTGCGGTTTTCCTGCCAGGCGCCCTGTTCGAAGATCGAGCGGACCAGGTCCAGATAAGCCTTCATGCGGATCGTTCCAGAATGCGCCGGGCCCGTTCGATCAGCGGCAGGTCGACCATGCGGCCATCCAGGCGGAAGGCGTATTCGCCGGTCGAGTCGGCTTGATCCACCACCCGGCGCGCCCATTCGGTTTCCTCCGGCAGAGGCCGGTAGACGCGGTGCGCCACGGGGACCTGGGCGGGGTGGATGCACATCATCCCGCCGAACCCCATGTCCCGGGCCATCGTGCATGAACGTTCCAGCGCGTCCAGGTCGGTGAAGTCCGGATGGACGCAGTCCAGCGGGTCGGCCAGCCCGTGCATGCGGCTGGCCTTCAGGATGTCGAAGCGGATCTGCCCGAGCACGAAGCGGGACGCCTCCGTCATCGGCCGCGTGCCCAGTTCGACCAGCAGGTCCAGGCTGCCGAAAGACAGCCGCGCCACGCCGTGCGCCTCGGCGATCCGGTCCAGCGCCCGCAGGCCGGCGGCGGACTCGATCACCGGCATCAGGGGCTTGCCCGCCCCGGACACGATGTAGACGTGCTCCGCGGTCTGGGCCTTGGGCAGGACGATGCCGGCGACCGACGGCAGCGACCGGCACAGGGCCAGGTCGTCCTCGAACCAAGGGGTGGTGCCGTCGTTGATGCGCACCCACAGGCGGTCCGAGGGGTGCGCTGCGGCATGGCGTGCCAGCGCGTCGCGCGCGCCGGGCTTGGCCTGGGGCGCGACGGAGTCCTCCAGGTCGACGATCACGGCGTCCGCGCCGCTGGCGACCGCCTTGGAGATGCGTTCCGGCCGGCTGGCCGGAACGAACAGCGCCGAGCGCATCGATGTGACAGGCATGGATATCCCCCTTCGTTCAAACCGCGGTTCAGGCCTGCGCCGGGACGATGCGTGCCGCGATGCGGTCACGCCATTCGCGCGGCCCGGTCTGGTGGACCGAGGTGCCCTGCGCGTCGACGGCCACCGTCACCGGCATGTCGCGCACCTCGAATTCGTAGATGGCTTCCATGCCCAGATCCTCGAAACCCAGCACCCGCGCGGAGCGGATGGCCTTGGATACGAGGTAGGCGGAACCGCCCACGGCCATCAGGTAGGCCGAACCATGGCGCCGGATGGCCTCGATGGCATCGGGTCCGCGTTCGGCCTTGCCGATCATGGCCAGCAGGCCTGTCTGTCCCAACATCATATCGGTAAAAGCATCCATGCGCGTGGACGTGGTGGGACCGGCCGGGCCGACGACTTCGTCGCGCACCGGATCGACCGGACCGACGTAGTAGATGACGCGCCCGCGGAAATCCACGGGCAGGGATTCGCCGCGCGCCAGCATGTCCTGGATGCGCTTGTGAGCAGCGTCGCGGCCGGTCAGGATGCGGCCGGACAGCAGCAGGCGTTCGCCCGGCTTCCAGGAGGCCACCTCCTCGCGCGTGAGCGTGTCCAGATTCACCTGGCGCGAGGCCTTGTAGTCGGGCTTCCAGTGGACTTCCGGCCATTCGGACAAGGCGGGCGGCCGGAGCGCCGCCGGACCGCTGCCATCCAGCGTGAAATGCACATGGCGCGTGGCGGCGCAGTTCGGGATCATGGCGACCGGCTTGGAGGCGGCGTGGGTCGGACAGGTGAGGATCTTGACGTCCAGCACCGTGGTCAGTCCGCCCAGGCCCTGGGCGCCGATGCCCAGGGCATTGACCTTGCGGTACAGCTCGATGCGCAGTTCCTCCAGTTTGTTCTGCGGGCCGCGCTGCAGCAGTTCATACATGTCGATGTCCTGCATCAGGGATTGCTTGGCCATGAGCATGGCCTTTT
>DISE01000043.1 GCA_002421865.1 Castellaniella sp. UBA6218 | reverse complement strand
ACCAGGGTCAGCATCATGAAGATGAACGCCTGCAGCAGCACGATCAGGATGTGGAAGATCGCCCATGCCGAACCGGCGAGCACGTGTCCGAACGCAAGACTGATGCTGGAAGCATTCGCCCCCGTCCAGGCACCACCCAGCAAGGCGATCAGCATGAACAGCAGTTCGCCCGCATACATATTGCCGAACAGCCGCATGCCCAGCGACACACACTTGGCCGCATATTCGATGAGGTTCAGCAGGAAATTGAAGGGCGCCAGAACCAGCGCCGCGACGCCATGCGCGTGGAAGGGCGCGGTGAAGAGTTCCTTGACGAAACCGCCCGGGTGCTTGATCTTGATGCCGTAGTACAGCATCAGGACCAGCACGCCCAGGGACATGCCCAGGGGGATGTTCAGGTCGGCCGTCGGCAGGATGCGGTGATAGTACAGCGGATCGGCGTGGTCGGCCCCCAGGCCGGTGATGCGGAAGATCCAGCCGGCCAGATCGACGGGGATCAGGTCGAGCGTGTTCATCAGCGTGATCCAGAGGAACACGGTCAGGGCCAGCGGCGCGGCGAACTTGCGCGTGGTTTCGTTGGGGATGATGCCCTTGGCTTCCTCGTGGACCATGCCCACGAGCATTTCGATGGCCATCTGGAAGCGGCCCGGCACGTCGGTGGTGGCCCGGCTGGCGGCGCGCCAGAGGAAGAAGATGACGATGGCGCCCATCAGGATCGACCAGAACAGCGAGTCGTAGTTGACGACGTCGAAGTTGGCGATGATGTCCTGCTTGTGCCCGAGATTGTTCAAGTGAACCAGGTGGTGCTGGATGTATTCGGACTGAGGCGTCGTTACAGCGTCGGTCATCGGAAACCCTTTTTCGTATTCAAATCATGGCAGTCGGCGCAAGGCCAGCAATACCACGTACCCCTTCATGACGCCCAGCAGACCCAGCAGGAAGGCCAGCCAGTTCAACCAGCCGCCCCACCGCCACGCCACCAGGACCACCACCCCGGCCACCGTCAGCAGCTTGAGGAATTCGCCCCAGAAAAAGGCGAGCGATCCCGGGCGTTTCGGCCCGAAGTACCCCAGCAGCAGCCGCAAGGCGAAAAGCGCGTTGGGCACAAAATAGGCCGCCGCCCCGATCAGGGCGGAGAACCCGGCGTCCTTCCCAGCAATTCCCCAGGCGCCCAGCACCACCAGCATTCCCGTGAATGCCTGCGCTGCCAGCGCCCGAAACAGCCCGACTCGTGAACGGCGGGCGATCAGCGCGCGTTCCGCCTCGCCAAGCACCAGGGTGTCGGACGAACCGACATCCGGCCCGCGGGCAGCCTTCGCATTCATAGGCCCTTCGCTCACGTCCCGCCGCGCATCCGCCGAGAGCCCCTGTCAATCCGGGCCGCTCGAACACACATGCGGCGATAGTCAAACTCGTAAATTATAGCGTCCCTTTCAGGGAATATTCAAACTTCCCCTGCCTGGGGCGCACTATTTTAGCGCAGTTCGGCCCGAGCGCGCGCCATCCCGGATCCCCTCCCGACGGACTAGGCCATTTCCCTGGCGATCGGCCGACCGGCCTCCCGGAAAACGGCGTACCGAATCCAGCCTATAGGTGGCCGCGGGGCCTGCCCATAACATTCTCCATACGACATCACAGTTCGACACGTTCGGCAAAGATCACTGCGCTGGACAGGAGGATCGCCATGCGGTTCATGGGTTTTCGGCTCGGCATCATCGTCGCGGCGCTGCTGAGCGCGGCGGCCGCCGCGCAGGAGCCCGAACCGCCCAGCCGCAATCTCGACGAGGGGCGCATCAACAGCGACCCCCTGAAGGGGCTGGTCATCAACCGCACCGTCACCGTGATGGGATGGGACTTCTACAGCAACTTCACGCAAGTGTGGCAGGCGCTGTACCCGGACTCGCAGGACACGATGACGATCATCGAACGCCCCACCGCGCAGTTCGGCAGCGAGATCTGGATCACTTATCTGAACCAGACCGTTTTCCACACGTTTCTGTCTCCGGCCCGCTCGCGGGCGAAGGACCAGAGCCGGGAAGTCGTCCAGGCGGTCCGGGAGAACATCGACATCATCAATGCCCAAAGGCAGTTCATCCAGGACGCCGACTTGGGGCCCGAGGAGATGTAAATGAGTCAGTCCACGCACACCCCTTTCGCCAGGTCCGGCGGACCTGCCGCGCTCCTCCTGGGCGCCTTGATCGCGTTGCCATGGGCACCGCTGCCCGCCTCGGCGGGGCAGCTTCTCTACACCCCTGTCAACCCGAGCTTCGGCGGCAACCCGCTCAACGGCCCAAACCTGCTGCAGAGCGCGCAGGCGCAGAAGCGATATCCCTACCCCATGGACGATCTCGGTCTGGACAACATCGGGCAGATCCTGCAAACCGACAACGGTTTCCTGATCCAGAAGGGCGACAAGCTCTACTGGATCGATCTGAACGGCAATTCGCATCCCATCGATCTTGGCAGCACCGCTGCCGGCAACGCCCCCATCAACTGATCCGGAACCGGAAAGGCCTGTCATGGACACCCTGAAAATGCCTGGAGCCCGCGCGCTCGCTTCGGTACGCGGCTCATGGATCGCTCCGGTACTGGCGCTGACCCTGTCCGCGTGCGCAATCCAGAAGCCCGCCAATGTCTCCAGCGAGGCGCAACTGACCCCGCCGACCCCCTCGACCACCGCATTGCTGCAGTTGCCTCCCCCGCAGCAAAAGATCGTGGCCGCCGTCTACGGCTTCCGGGACGAAACCGGCCAATACAAGCCTTCCCCCAGCAGCGCGTTCTCCACGGCGGTCACCCAGGGCGCGGCGTCGATGCTGATGAAAGCGTTGAAGGACTCCGGCTGGTACATCCCCGTCGAGCGCGAGGGTCTGCAATCCCTGCTGACCGAGCGCCGGGTGCTGCGGGCCGTGGACGAGGGCGCGCAGAACCGCGTCGGCGTTCCGAACCTGCTGCCCGCCACCATCATCCTCGAGGGCGGCGTGATCGCCTATGACACCAACACGAGGACCGGCGGCCTGGGCGCGAAATTCCTGGGGATCGGCATGACCACGCAATACAGCGTCGATCAGGTCACGATCGGCCTGCGGGCCGTGGACGTCGCGACCGGCGCAATCCTGGACAGTGTCTCGACCACCAAGACGATCTTCTCGTACGAGATCCATCCGAGCTATTTCCGTTTCGTCAATTACTACGATCTGCTGGAGATCGAAGGCGGCTACACCCACAACGAGCCCGCCCAGCTGGCCGTGAAGGAAGCCATCGACGCCGCCGTCATGCACCTGACCGTGCAGGGCATCAAGAACAACCTGTGGCGCCTGAAAAACCCGGCGGACTGGAACAGCACGTTGATCCAGCGCTACCTGACCGCCGAGAACAACGAAGTGACGACGGTGACGCCGCGCCAGACGGCCGATACGGACGCCGCAGCCACCCCGGCCCAGACCCAATGACTGCTTTGAAAGCGGCCCGGGGCCTGCCCACATGAATCAAGGAGTTGCAAAATCATGAAGACATCTTCCCTTTCACGTTTCGGCCCCCCGCTCGGCCACGCCTGCCTGAGCCTGGGCCTCGCGGCCTTGCTGAGCGCGGCTCCGCCGGCCAGCCACGGCGCCGGCGCCGATCTTTCGGCCGGGGAACTGCCGCCGCTGGAGCTGGTCAATGCCGGCGTCCGGGCGCACATCGCCCAGCGAGGCGGGCTGAACACCGGCGAGATCACCCAGAAAGGCGCCGACTCCGCGGCATCCATCCTCCAGGACGGTTTCCACAACCGGGCGGCCGCCTCGCAATCCGGCGCGGGCAACACGGCCCTGATCCAGCAGGCCGGAGCCAACAACGACGCCCAGATCATCCAGGCCGGGATGGGGATCTGGGGCGAAATCCATCAGACCGGCGTCTCCAATCGCGGACGGCTGGAGCAATACGCCAGCAACAGCTACGCGAACCTGAACCAGATCGGAAATTTCAATCAACTGTCGGTGACGCTCACCACGCCAGGCCCGCTGGCGCCGATCACCCAGATCGGCAGCGGCCTGAAGCTTTCCGTGTATCGCTGACGCACCCGAACCGTTTCTTTCGACGACGCCCGGTTTCAAGACCGCCGGACAGCGTTTTTTCCTCACTGGTCTTGACGACTCAAGGAGCTTCAACATGAAACATTCTCTTTGCGCACTGGCGTCCGGTCTTGCGTTGGCCTTCGCCGGCACCGCGGCATTCGCGGGCAGCACCGGCAATACTTACCAGAACGGCTTCAACAACGACGCCGAGATCACGCAGGCCTACAACGGCAACGCCTCCGCGACCATCACCCAGATCGAAGCGAGCAACGTGGCCAAGGCCAACCAGTCCAACAACTTCTTCGGTAGCGCCCAGATCGATATCTACCAGAAGGGTTACGACAACTACGCCAACGCGAAACAGTCCGACAACGTGGGCGCCAGTTCCAAGGTCGTGCAAAAGGGCTGGCAGAACGTGGTCAACACGGACCAGAGCCACAACGTGAACGCCAGGTCGGATGTCTATCAGGACGGCGTGAACAATTCGGCCGACGTCAAACAGGCCTGGACTGGCGATGCCAGCGCCAAGATCGTCCAGAAAGGCTGGAAGAACGTCGCGAACACCACCCAGGAACACAGCCTGGACGCGACGGCTGATGTCTATCAGAGCGGGATCAACAATTCCGCCGACGTCACGCAGAAATGGACCCACGACGCCGACGCGAAGATCGTGCAGGCTGGCTTCAAGAACACCAGTACGGTGACGCAGCAGTACGGGCACAACCAGAAAGCCGACCTCTACCAGGAAGGGTGGGTCAACTCGGCGACTGTGATGCAGACGGGCTCCAACCTCTCCGCCACGGCGGTGCAGATCGGGTTCGGCAACACCGCCACGTTCAATCAGACGGGCTGGTAAGTCCGCAGGCCTTCGCGCCAGGATCTCTGGCGGGCCCTCCATGGCCCGCCAGAGATTTTCCCCCTCTCTTCCGGAGCATGGTCATGATGGCGGCGGATCTGAATCTCCAGGTATGGCTGGACAGTGGTACCGGCGCACAGGCCGGCATGATCGTGCCCTACGTCCAGAGCCCGGAACACCGCATGATCGACTACCGGATCCAGGCCATCAGGCAAGGGCCCTCGGGCACTTCGCAAATCATGCAAAGCGGCTCGGTCGACCTTCCGGCCGGCCGGCCCACCGCGCTGACGCGCTTTTCCATGTCGATCGGGGCGCGCGATCAGTGCCAGATCGAGCTGCTCATCCTCTCCCAGGGCGTCCAGGCGGGCACCTACCGCTTCGCCTGTCCCCGTTCTCACTGACATTCCCATGCCATGAGACCCATCATGAACGCCGCCCTGCGCTCCATCGCATTTACCTTTTGTATGCTCCTGGCACTTCCTGCCACCGGCGAGGAAACAACCGCCCTCCTGCGGGCTTACGAACAGGCGGGATCGCCCCCGACGCTTCCCGCCCCCGACCTGGAGGCGGTGGCGCGCGCATACCGGGACGCGCGGCGGTGGCCATTGGCCATTGAGTTGTTCAGCCAAGGAGAGCGGCGTTTCCCCGGCCAGGCGACATTCGCCTATGGCCATGTCATGACCCTGGCGGATGCGGGACGCCCGCACGATGCGATCGAACGCGGCAAGTCCCTCGTGACGCGCCGCCCTGGCGATCCGGATGCGCATCTCGCGCTGGCTTACGCATATGGCCGGAACGCGCAGCCCTACGCGGCCCTGGAGCAGACATCCCAGGCTTACTCGCTGGCCCCTGACCGTCTTTACGTCGTGCGCGCCTACGTGCTGGCCCAGCAGGATGCGCGGCTGCCCCAGAGCGCCCTCCAGCTGGCCGCCGCGCATCCTGGCCTGCTCAGCCCGTCGCAGACCCGGTCCCTGCAGGCCGACGTGGCGGCCGCGCTGACCCGCGCCGCCTCGGCCGATACACGGGGCGAAGCGGACCGGCACGCCCTGGCCGACCAGGCGTTGGCCCAGTACGATCAACTGATCCCGCAATGGCGCGCCCTCGGGCCGGAGGCCCGCGACGACGTGCGACGCGCCGAAGCGGACCGGCTGCAGGCCCTGCGCGCGCGCGGCCGCATGCGGGATCTCGCGACCCGCTACGAAGCCATGCGGATGGACGGCGAGGCCGTGCCGGATTACGCGCTGGGCGAAGCGGCAAGCGCCTATCTGACCCTGCGCCGTCCGGGAACCGCGGTGCCTCTGTTCCAGCAGGCCCTGGCATCCACCGCGGCAGGCCAGGATGCGGCGGCCCGGGTGAGCGACCGGATCGGCCTGTACTACGCGCTGTCCGAATCCGACCAGAACGCCGCCGCCAACGCCGGGCTGGACCGGACGCTCGCCGAGCTGCCCACCTGGATCATGTACAAGGGCGATCCCATGCGCCGCCCCAACCCCGCCAAACTGGACGCCGAACTTGCGCGCGCCCAGGGCGCGCTCTACCAGGGCGACACGCTGAAGGCCCAGGCGGAGCTGGACCGGATGGTCGACGAAGCGCCCGGCAACGTCAGCCTGCGCGTCGCGCGGGCCGGAGTCTGGCGCGCCCGGGATCTGCCACGCCAGGCGGAACTCGACCTGAAGATCGCCGAAACCCAGGCGCCCCGGTCCATCGAAGTCGAAACCGGCCAGGCCGAAACCGCTCTTGCCCTGCAGGAATGGCGTCAGGCCGGACTGTTGCGCGATGACCTGATGGCCCGGACCCCGGAAGACCCGGCCGTGCGGCGTCTGGACGAGGCATGGGCCGCGCATCAGAAGGCCGAATGGCGGACGACCGCCAGCCGGGGCGCATCCACCGGCGGCCAGGTGCTGGGCAGCCGGGACGCGAGCATCGACACCGTGCTCTATTCGCCTCCGCTGGATGACAACTGGCGCATGTTCGCCGGTACCGGCTATTCCGAAGGCCGATTCGACGAAGGGGACGGCCACTATGCCTGGGCGCGCGCCGGACTCGAATGGCGCGCCCGCGACCTGACGGCCAGGATCGAGGCCTCCGGCAACCGCTACGGCCACGGCACCCGGGCCGGGGCGGCGTTCTCGGCCTTCATGGACCTGAACGACCATTGGCAGGCGGGCGTCGGCGGTGCCGTGCTTTCGCGCGACACGCCGCTGCGCGCGTTGAAGCACGACATCACGGCCAATACCCTCACCGCCTCCCTGCGCTGGCGCGGCGACGACCGCAGGGAATGGACCCTGACCCTGACGCCCTCGTTCTTTTCAGACGGCAACCACCGCCTGGAGGCCAGCTTGTCGGGGCGCCAGCGCCTCTACACCGCGCCCCGGGTCCGTCTGGATGCGCTGCTGGATCTGTCCGCCTCCCACAACTCGGCCGAGGACGCCCCCTACTTCAACCCTAGGTCGGACCTGACGATACTGCCGGCCCTGCAGGTGACGCATACGCTGTACCAGCGGGACGAGACGCGCTGGGAGCAGCAGTTCCTGCTTGCCGCGGGCGCCTATGCGCAACAGGGATACGGCACCGGCGGCCTCTATACCATCGGCTATGGCCAACGCTATCACTACAGCCGCACGTTCGAGGTCGGCTTCCTGGCTTCGGGCACCTCGCGACCCTACGATGGCCAGCGCGAACGCAGTTTCAATTTCCTCATCGACGTGACAGTCCGGTTCTGACCCGGGAGCGCCCCCATGCCACGATCCTTCACTTTCGGTCCGCGCCTGCTCATCCTGGCCTGCCTCCTGACGCTGCTCGCGGGCTGCGCGCGCGACATTCCGGCCTTCACGCCTCCAGACCAGAGACCCGTGGCCCGCGTCGACAGGCCCTGGCCCGCCAACCACGTGCTGGCGCTGGCCTACCACGACGTCGAGGACAGCGACCCCGACCAGCGGTTCCTGGCCGTGCGCACGGATCAACTGGTCGCCCAGCTCGAATGGCTGCGCAAGAACGGCTACCAGGCCGTATCCGTCGACCAGATCCTGACCGCCGGACAGGGCGGAAAACCCTTGCCGCCCAAGGCGGTGTTGCTCAGCTTCGACGATGGCTACCGCAGTTTCCGCAGCCGGGTCTTCCCCATCCTGAAAGCCATGAACTGGCCCGCCGTCTGGGCGCCGGTGGGCAGCTGGATCGACACGCCGCCCGACCAGCCCGTGCGCTTCGGCGACCTGCAAGTGCCGCGGGACCGTTTCGCCACCTGGGAAGACGTCCGGCAAATGGCCCGCTCGGGCCTGGTCGAAATCGCTTCGCACACCGACGACCTGCACCAGGGCATTCCCGCCAATCCCCAGGGCAATGCGGAACCGGCCGCCGCCACGCGCCGCTACGACACAGGCACGCGCACCTACGAAACCGACGCGGCCTACCGGCATCGGATCACGGAGGACGTCCGGCGCATCACGCGCAAGATCCGGCAGGCGACCGGCGCAACGCCCCGCGTCTGGGTCTGGCCCTATGGTGCCGCGAACGGCGAAGCACTGGACATCATCCGCAACCAGGGCTACCGGATGGCGCTGACGCTCGACGAAGGCCTGGCCACGGTCGACGCCCCGCTGTCCATGCCGCGCATGCTGGTGACGGACTCGCCCGACATGCAGACATTCGCGCGATCGGTCGTGGGCGCCGAATCCCGGGGGGACTTCCGGGTGGCGCAGGTGGACCTGGACTACGTCTACGACCCCGATCCCGGCCAGACGGACCGCAACCTGGGCGCCCTGGTGCAGCGGATCGCAGACCTGGGCATCGACACGGTCTTCCTGCAGGCCTACGCCGATCCCGAAGGCGACGGTCTGGCGCGCTCGGTCTATTTCCCGAACCGCCGGCTGCCCATGCGCGCCGACCTGTTCAACCGGGCCGTCTGGCAGCTGCGCAACCGCGCCCGCGTGAAGGTCTACGCATGGATGCCGGTCCTGAGCTTCGACCTGCCGCCCGACATCGCCCGCGTCGTCCGCCAGAACCCCGGGCGTCCGGACGAGCCGCCCGGCCCGGATCCAGAACAGTATCGCAGGCTGTCTCCCTTCGACCCCCGGGCCAGGGCGGCCATCATGGATCTGTACGAGGACATGGCGCGCGCGGCGCCGATCGACGGCATCCTGTTTCACGACGACGCCTTGCTGAGCGATTTCGAAGACGCCAGCCCGGCCGCACTCGCCACCTACCGTCGCGCCGGCCTGCCCGATTCCATCCAGGCGCTGCGGGCCGACCCCGATACGCTGCGGCGCTGGACCCGCTTCAAGAGCCTCGCCCTGGTCGATTTCACCCTCGCACTGGCGCAACGCGTCCAAGCCATCCGCGGCCCCCAGGTGCGGACCGCCCGCAATCTGTACGCCGAGCCGGTCCTCAACCCGGCCAGCGAAGCCTGGTACGCACAGAACACGGACGATTTCCTGCGGGCTTATGACTGGACCGTGCCCATGGCCATGCCGCTGATGGAACGGGTGCCGATGGCACGCTCCGACGCCTGGATCGAACATCTGGTCGCCGCGATACGGCGGCGTCCGGGCGGACTGGAGCGCACCGTGTTCGAACTCCAGGCCCGCGACTGGAGCCTGCCGGGACGGCCCGCCGTGGACAGCAGGATCCTGGCCGACTGGATGCGGCGCCTGCAGCGGGCCGGCGTCCGGCATTTCGGCTATTACCCCGACGATTTCGCGCAGGATCAACCGGTGCTGCAAACCATCCGGCCCGCGATCTCGACCGCCTGGTACCCCCACCGCTGAGGAGCACACACGATGACGGACCGACTGCTCGCCTTCCTGATCCTGTGTCTCGTCGCGGGGGCGCCCTTCGGGGCGGCCCTGATGTGGACGGGCAACCTGATCCTGGATTTCGTCTTCTTCTACCCCCTGTTCATGTCGGGTCTGTGGACATTCGGCGGGCTGTACTACTGGTTGCACTGGGAACGATTCTGGCCCTGGTCTCCCGACGCCCCCCCGCCGACCCTGAAGGGAACGCCCTGGATTTCCATTCTGATCCCCTGCCACAACGAAGCCGAGCATGGCGCCGAAACCGTGCTGTCGGCGCTGAACCAGCGCTATCCGCGGGTGGAGGTGATCGCCATCGACGACGGCTCGACGGACGACACAGGCGCGATGCTGGACCGGCTGGCCGACATGCACGCGCGCCTGCGCGTGATCCATCTCGCCCGCAACCAGGGCAAGGCGATGGCCCTGCGCATGGGCGCGCTGGCGGCCCGCAGCGAGTACCTGGTCTGCATCGACGGCGACGCCATGCTGCACCGCGACGCCGCGGCCTACCTGGCGGCGCCCCTGGTCGATCATCCCCGGGTCGGCGCGGTCACCGGCAACCCGCGCGTGCGCACGCGATCCACGCTGATCGGCCGCGTCCAGGTGGGCGAGTTCTCGTCCATCGTGGGCCTGATCAAGCGCACCCAGCGCGTCTACGGCCAAGTCTTCACCGTATCCGGGGTGGTGGCCGCATTCCGGCGCGGCGCCCTGGACCGGGTCGGATACTGGAGCCTGGACATGGTGACCGAGGACATTGATATCAGCTGGAAACTGCAGCGGGACCACTGGTCGATATTCTTCGAGCCGCGTGCGCTGTGCTGGATCCTGATGCCCGAAACGCTGCGCGGCCTGTGGAAGCAGCGGCTGCGCTGGGCGCAGGGCGGCGCCGAGGTCTTCCTCAAGAACCTGCCCGGCATCCGGGCCTGGCGCCACCGCCGCCTCTGGCCCATGGCGCTGGAATATTGCGTGTCGACGGTCTGGGCCTTCGCCCTGGCCCTGTCACTGGCGCTGTGGACGGCCGGCCTGTTCGTGGCGCTGCCCGGCCATATCCGGGTCGAAACGCTGATGCCCCCCGCTTTCACAGGCATGGCGCTGGCTGCGGCCTGCCTGCTGCAGTTCTGCATCAGCGTCTTCATCGACCACCGCTACGAACACGGCCTGTTCCGTGCGCTGTATTGGGTGATCTGGTATCCCCTGGCCTACTGGCTGATCGGCCTGCTCACCACGCTGTACGGATTTCCCAGGGTCATGCTCAGGCGCCGCCGCGCCCGAGCCCGTTGGAACAGTCCCGATCGCGGCATCAAGGCACCCACATCATGATGATCATCAAGACCCCCCGCTCCGCTCTCGCGTCCTCGCTCGACGGCCTGCTCACGGCGCTGGCCTGGGCCGCGTTCAGTTTCCTGTTCGCTTCGGGCGTCCGCTCGATCGTGGCAAGCCCGGCGCACGCCGCCACGGAACCCGCCGTGTCCCGTCTGTTGCCGGACGCGCAGGCCCTGCTGGCCTACACACTGGTGGCGGCCTGCATCGGATTGCTGCTGTCCGCCTGGGCCTGCTACAACGCCGTGCGGTTCAGCCGGCTGGACCGGCGCAAGCCGGCGGACGAGCCGCTGCCCGACGCGCTGGCGGTTCATTTCGGCGTCAGCCTGACTCAACTGCAGGTCCTGCGCGCCAGCCGGACGATCCTCATCCACCATACCGACGAAGGCCGAATCAGCATGATCGACTTCATGCACGACCCGACTTTCGTCAAGGAAGTCATACAAATGCGTCGATGATTCAAAGGAAATTGGTTACGAATGGAAAAATCAGTCACGCATCGAAAACAGAGATTGCCAAGCCTGGTCCGAGCATCAAGAATAAGCACTCGCCTCTGCGCACCCGATCCGGAACCTTGGCAAGAGGACCTCACAATGGCGACCATCATGGTAGTGGAACCCAATGCGCTCTTGCGCATGGGTCTCCTGACGCTGCTGCGCACACTCGACTGCTCTCTCACCAGCACGGGCATCGATTACGCGCAGCTCTTCCACGGCGCACCGTCCCGCACGGAGACGGACCTGATGCTGCTGTCGGTGCCCGATGCCTATGACCGGATGACCGAGCTCGTCAACGCGGCACAGGAGCACTACGCGCCGCGCCGCCTCCTGCTGCTGTCGGAAGCCCGGACCCTGCCCTATTCCCTGCTCAACCTCCCTCCCGTTCTGGCCGGATACATTTCCAAGCACGCTTCTCAGGAAGTGCTGAAGACATCCGTCCTGCTGGTTCTGGCCGGTGGCAAATGCTTTCCGCTCCCCGACACAGGCCAGGCCGACGCACCGCCGCCGGAAGGCCGCGGCAGTCCGAAAAGGCGCTGGTACGATCAGCAAAGCTCCCCTCCAGCGTCGCAATGGACCGAGCCCGCGCCCGACAATCTCCTGCACGCGGCCAACGGCAGGGACGGGATGCCCGCGACGCTCAACGGAACCCAGGCCATCATCACGCCCGAACTCGTTTCCCGGGAGGCCGTCATGCTGCACCTGACGCATCGCCAGTACGAAGTGCTGGTCCTGCTGGCCAAAGGCTATCCGCTGAAAAAAATCAGCCGGGAACTGAACATCTCGGTGGCGACCGCCAAGACCCACGCCGAGGCGCTCTATCAGCGCCTGTCCGTCAACAGCCGCAACGCCGCGGTCTATGCGGCCGTCTCGCGCGGCGCCACGCTGGGGTGGCGCGATCCGGGCATGGTGCCGCACATGCCCTGACACTAAGCCGACAGGCACCAGCGCGCGATGGAATGCGCGGCCTGGCTGGCATCGGCATCCGGCCGATAGCGCGTGACCGGCTGCTTGCATGCCAGGGCTTCGCGCAGACGCTCGTCGCGGCGGATGCTGTGCGGCAACACCCGCGCCCCATAGTGGTGCCGCCAGTCCAGTACGACATCCCGCGCCAATGGCCGCGAGGGCTCGAATTCATTGATCAGCAGATGGCTGGCCGCGTCAAGCCCGATCTGCGCCAGCAGCACATGGGCGGCGACATCCGGGTGTGCGACCAGCACGTCCAGCGTGCTGTGGAACCGGAGGGCGGGCGCCTGCCGCCCAGGATAGGACGGGCAGTCGAACAGCACCCAGTCGAAGTCCCCGCTCAGGCCGGGGAGGGCACGCACCCAGAAATCATCGCCATGCAGGAGGTGCGACCCCCCGGCGTCCTCGATGGACGCGCGCCCGAACGGGACCAGCATCAGGCCAGGCTCCAGCTCGACGGCCTGGCGCCGCCATTCGAGCGGAAACCCGGCGGCGACCCAGCCATGCCCGTCCCGGTGCGCCACATCGAAATGCAGGCGCAGCATATCCGAAGCATTCAAATCCACCAGCAGCACCCGCTGCCCCAGCGCATGCAGCGCATCCCCCAGCATCCCCACGACCGTCGTGGTGCCTGCGCCGCCGCGTACACCCGTCAAGGTCAGGATGTTCATCGTGGCGCATCCGGATCGGCGTTCCGTCCGGGCGTCGCACGCTTGCCCCAGGCCAGGTACCGGTCGATTTCCGCCAGCAGCGGCCAATGGGCCAGGGCCTTGCGGAACGCCTCGCGGTCTGCGGAGGCGGCCGCGATCATCCCGCTCGCGTCCGGATGCGGGGGCGGTTCGGCCGGGACATCGTCGCGGCCATGCGGCAGGTGGATCTCGGCCATCGCTCCCCCGTCACAAGGATCAGGTCATTCAAGACATTCTGTATCTGGTGACGATAAGGGTTTTCCGGCACACCCGTAAGGGACGAATGGCCGATCGGCCATTCGGACTAGGCCCGTCCATCCGCAGGATGGCCGGGCTGCGCGCTCAGCGGTGCTTGAAGTCCGGCTTGCGCTTTTCCACGAAGGCGCGCATGCCTTCCTTCTGGTCCTCGGTGGCGAAAAGGGCATGGAAGTTGCGCCGCTCGAACAGCAGCGATTCGCTCAACGGGGTCTCGAAAGCGCGGTTGACGCATTCCTTGGCCATCATCACGGCGGGCAGCGGCATCGAGGCGATCGTCGCGGCGGCCTCGAGGGCCTCGTCCAGCAACCGCTCGGCCGGCACGATGCGCGACACCAGCCCGGCGCGTTCAGCCTCGGCGGCGTCCATCATGCGGGCCGTCAACACCAGGTCCATGGCCTTGGCCTTGCCCACCGCGCGCGGCAGGCGCTGGGTGCCGCCATAGCCGGGGATGACGCCCAGCTTGATTTCCGGCTGGCCGAACTTGGCGTTTTCGGCGGCGATGATGAAATCGCACAGCATGGCCAGCTCGCAGCCCCCGCCCAGCGCGTAGCCGGACACGGCCGCGATGATGGGCTTGCGGGCGCGGCGCAACGCGTCCCAGTTGCCACCCAGGTAGTCGGACTTGTACACATCCATGTAGGACCAGTCCGACATGGCGGAGATGTCGGCCCCGGCGGCGAAAGCCTTCTGGCTGCCGGTCAGCACCATGGCGCCGATGCCGTCGTCGGCCTCGAAGTCGCGCACGGCGGCCGATAATTCATCGATGACCTCGTTGCTCAGGGCGTTCAAGACCTGGGGACGGTTCAGGGTCAGCAGGCCGACGCGGCCCCGGACCTCGACCTTGACGAACGATTCGCTCATGATGCCTCCAAAGTAAACTACCGACATGAAAAATGCACAGATGATCCGATATCAGGTGCGGCTGGCCGACCCGGCCGGTCACCGCTACGCCATCCGTCTGACGATTCCTCGCCCCGATCCGGCCGGCCAGAGCCTGCGTCTGCCCGCCTGGATCCCAGGCAGCTACCTGATCCGTGATTTTGCCCGACAGATCGAAACTTTGCAGGTTTCTTCGGGCGGCGCCCCGGTCGCCACGCGCAAGACCGACAGCCACACCTGGCACTGCGACGCCTGCGCCGGCCCGCTGACCGTGGACTACCAGGTCTATGCCTGGGACCTGTCCGTGCGCGGCGCGCATTTCGACGAAAGCCACGCCTTTTTCAACGGCTGCAGCCTGTTCCTGGCCGCGGTCGGCCAGGAAACGCAGCCCTGCCTGCTGGAGCTGTGCCCGCCCGCCCACACGCGCGGCTGGCGGGTCCACACCAGCCTGCCATCCGCATCCGGCCACCCGGACGCGGCCCCCACGCATGGATTCGGCCTTTACCTGGCCCGCGACTACGACGATCTGATCGACCACCCCGTCGAGATCGGCACGCCCCAATGCGTCAGTTTCGAGGCGCATGGCGCGGTCCACGATCTGGTGTTCACCGGCCGGATACCCGGCCTGGATCTGGAACGCATCGCCGCCGACGCGCAGAAGATCTGCGCCGCCCAGATCGAACTGTTCGAACCCGCCACCCGGCGCGCGCCGTTCCTGGACAGCGCCGGGCGCTACGTGTTCCTGGTGACGGTCACGGGCGACGGTTACGGCGGCCTGGAACACCGCGCCTCGACGGCCCTGATCACCCGCCGCGCCGACCTGCCCGCGCAGGGCCGCGAGACACCCGAGGGCTACGTCACCTTCCTGGGCCTGCTGAGCCACGAATACTTCCATACCTGGAACGTCAAACGCATCAAGCCCGCCACTTTCGCCCCCTACGACCTGAGCCGTCCGAACCATACGGCACTGCTATGGGTGTTCGAAGGCTTCACGTCCTACTACGACGACCTGATGCTGCTGCGCGCGGGCGTGATCGACGAGCCCGCCTACTTGAAACGGATCGGCCGCACGCTGGATCAGGTGATGCGCGCCGGAGGGCGCCTGAAGCAATCCGTGGCGGAAAGCTCCTTCGACGCCTGGACGCGCTACTACAAGCAGGACGAGAATTCGCCCAACGCCCTGGTCAGCTATTACACCAAGGGTGCTCTGGTGGCATTGGGCCTGGATCTGGAGATCCGCCGGCAGTCCGGCGACGCGCGCAGCCTGGATGATGTCATGCGTCTGCTGTGGCGGCGCTACGGCCGCGACTTCTACCAGGGCCGGCCCCGGGGTGTGGCCGAAGACGACATGCCCGCACTGATCCGCACCGCCACCGGCGCCGACGTGACGGACTTCATCGCGCGCCACGTCCTGGGCCGCGAGGACGTGCCCCTGAAATCCGCTCTGGCGCGCGCCGGCATCGAACTGTCCGCGCAACCCGAGAACACGCGGCCCACGCTGGACATCCGCCCCCAGGCCGACCCGGCGGGCCTGCGCCTGGCGACCGTCTACGAGCAGGGTCCCGCGCATCGCGCCGGCCTGTCCGCCGGCGACCTGCTGATCGCCGCCGACGGCCTGCGCATCGCCGACGCCGCAGGCCTGGATCGCCTGCTGGACGCGCGCCGCCCCGGCGAGCGCCTGACCCTGCACGTCTTCCGGCGCGACGAACTGCGCCAATACACGGTACGGCTGGGCAAGCCCGCCGCCCTGCGCCACCAGTTGAAGCGGGTCGCCCCCCCCGTGCCGGCCCGCGACGCCACGGAGGGCACATGAGCACCCGGCGCGTGATCCTGGACGAGCTGCGCGTCCAGGCGCCGATCGGGATGCTGGATCACGAGCGGCGCACCCCGCAACCGCTGGCGATCCGGGCGGAATTCGACACGGACGCCTCGCGCCCCGTGGACGATGCCGACATCGGCTCGGTGCTGGACTACCGCTTGCTGCGCGCCGCCCTGGTCGAGGAAGCCACCCGCGCCCACACCGACTTGCTGGAAACCCTGGTGGACCGTTCGCTGGACCGCATCCTGCGCGATTTCCCCGACGTGCTGGGCGTTAAAATCCGCATCTGCAAACCGGCGGCCTTCGACGATTGCACCGTCTGCGTCGAACAGTCGCGCCGCCGCTGAACCCGTCTTCGCCCCAAGTCATGAACACCTCCTTTCCGGCGACGCCCACGACCGCCCCCGATCCGACCCAGCCACCGGCAGCCCGGACGGCGCCCGCCGAGCCGGCCGCGGCCCCACGCCGCAGCGTCAGCGAAAACAAACTCGTCAAGCGCCTGCTGCGCGAGACCGGCAAGGCCATCGGCGACTACGGCATGATCGAAGCCGGAGACCGCGTCATGGTCTGCCTGTCGGGCGGCAAGGATTCCTACGGCCTGCTCGACATCCTGCTCACCCTGCGCCAGCGCGCGCCCATCGATTTCGAGATCGTCGCCGTCAACCTGGATCAGAAGCAGCCCGGATTCCCGGAACACGTCCTGCCCGACTACCTGAGCGCGCGCGGCATCCCCTTCCACATCGAGAACCAGGACACTTACTCCGTCGTCAAGCGCCTGATCCCGGAAGGAAAGACCACCTGCTCCCTGTGCTCGCGCCTGCGGCGCGGCATTCTGTACCGCGTCGCCCGCGAACTGGGGGCCACCAAGATCGCCCTGGGCCATCACCGCAACGACATCCTGGCGACCTTCTTCCTGAACCTGTTCTACGGCGGGCGCATGAAGGCCATGCCGCCCAAGCTGGTGTCCGACAACGGCGAGCACGTGATCATCCGGCCGTTGGCCTACGTGCGCGAGAAAGACCTGGTCGCCTACGCCAAGCTGCGCGAATTCCCGATCATTCCCTGCAATCTGTGCGGCTCCCAGGAAAACCTCAAGCGCAAGGAAGTCGGCCGCATGCTGGAGGAATGGGACCGCCATTTCACCAACCGCACCTGGAATGTGTTCCGCGCCCTGTCTCACGTGGTGCCCTCGCACCTGATGGACCGGTCGCTGATGGACTTCACCGGCCTGCGGCCCACGGGACACGCCGACGCCGACGGCGACCGCGCCTTCGACGAAGAGGACTTCCCGCTGCCCGCCTTCTCCGAGGACGAGGACGATGAAGCCCCGGACACGGACGGCGCCGTGGAGCGGATCATCGCGCGGCCCCGCGTGCGCGGGCCGGCGGCGCCCTAGCCGCGCGCCGGCGACAAAGCCGCCATGGTCCGCTGGACGCTCGCCGCCCTCGCCGTCTTCTTCGTCCCGCTGGCGGTCTGGTGGCTGAGCCTGAAGCCATCGAATGACCGCGACTGGGTCGACGAGGTCTCCCGCACCCTGCGCGGCAGCGTGCGGGGCTCCCTCGTCACGCTGCGCGACATCCGCGATTTCGACTGGCGCAGCGACACGGATTACACGGCGCGCTGGCACGACGGCACCTATGATCTGGATGAACTGGACTCGGTGGACATGGCGCTGTCCTACTGGATGGGGCCGGCCATCGCGCATACCCTGGTGTCCTTCGGCTTCACGGACGGACGCCACCTGGTGTTCTCCGTCGAGATCCGGCGGGAACGCGGCGAGGCCTTTTCCACCCTGGGCGGCTTCCTCAAGCAGTTCGAACTGGCCATCGTGGCCGCCGAGGAACGCGACATCCTGCACGTGCGCGCCGGGCCCCGGGGCGAACAAGTCTTCCTGTACCCGGTCCGCATGCCGCCCCAGGCCAGGCGCGCCCTGTTCCTGTCCTACGTGGAGCGCGCCAACCGGCTCGCGGACGAACCGCGCTTCTACCACACGGTGACGGCCAATTGCACGACACTGGTCTACGACATGGTCCGCCCGCTGGTCCCCGGCCTGCCGCTGGACGTCCGGCTGATCCTGTCGGGCTACTTGCCGGAATACCTGTACAGCCATGGCGGCCTGGACACGAGCCTGCCGCTGGACACCCTGCGCGCCCGCGCCGACATCACACGCCGCGCCGCCCGGGCAGGATCCGCGGAAGAATTCTCGCGGCGCATCCGCACGCCGGAACCTGCGGAAGGACCCGCACGGGACACGCCCGCGCAGCCGTCATGAGCGCCCCAATGAACCGGGCTGCAGGCGCCGCAGCGATGCGTCGTCATCCCCAGTACATGGCGCCCACGTCATGGGCGAAGATCGGGTAATCCATCGGCACGCCGTTCAGCCCTTTGCGCACCACCGAGATGATCTCGGGGGAAAAGAGCCAGACGTTCACCGCGTCATCGGCCAGATGGCGCTGTATCCGCCGGAACAGGCGGCTTTGCACGCGCGGATTGGTGCTCGCGGCGTGCTGTTCCACCAACGCCCGGAATGCCGGACTGTCATAGCCGAAGTAATAGTCCGGCCGGGTATAGATGTCGTAGTCCAGCGGCTCGACGTGCAGGATGAGGGACAGGTCGAACTGGCCGCGGAACACACCTGAAAGCCATTCGGCCCAGGAAACCTCCACCAGACGGACCTGGATGCCGACGGCCTGGAGATCACGCGCGATCACCGGCCCGCCCGCCAGCGCGTAGGGCGTCGGCGGCAAGGTCAGGTCCAGCTGCAGCGGCGTACGTACGCCGGCCTCGCTGAGCAGCGCACGCGCCCGGCCCGGATCGTAGGGATGGACCGCCGTGAGGTTGACGTAGTCCGGATCGGTCGGCACGAAATGGCTGCCGATGCCACGTCCCCGGCCGTGCAGCACCTCGCGGATGAAGGCCTCGCGATCGATGGCGTGTGTCAGCGCGCGCCGGACCCGCGCGTCCCCCAAAGGCGCGCGCCTGTGGTTGATGGCCACCATGCCCTTGCCGGAGGAACTGCCGGCCAGGACTTCATAATTGCTGCTGGCGTCGAAGCGGTCGACGCTGGTGGTCGCCGCCCGGAACAACAGATCGATCCGCCCGTCCAGGATCGCCTGGATCTGCTGTTCGGGATCCGGGATGAAGCGGAAAGTCGCCGTGTGGACCCGGACCGCCTCCGGATCGCGGAAACCGTCCCATCGGCGCAGGTCGATATCGCCGTCCGGCCGCCGCGACAGCCGGTAGGGGCCGGTGCCGACGGGCGCCTGCGAGGCGCCCCCGGCGCTGTCCGGGTGCAGGATGACGGCTGGCGACTCGCCCAGCCGGAACGGCAGGAAAGGATCGGCATGCCGCAGGACCAGTTCGACCGTCCGCGCATCCGGCGTCCGGATGGTCTGGATATTGGCCAGGGTCGCGGCGAGTTTGTTCGCATGACCCAGGGATTTCGCCCGTTCCAGGCTGTAGGCCACGACGGCCGCGTCCAGCGGCGCCCCGTCGTGGAACCGGACGTCCGGCCGCAGGCCGAAGCGATAGCGCAACTGATCGCCGGACACTTCCCAGCCCAGGGCCAGCAAGGGAACGACCTTGCCGTTCTCCTCGATCCGTGTGAGGCCTTCGAGGACATTGCCATGCACCACCTCGCCGACGACGGCGGCGGCCACGGAGGTCGGATCCAGGCTTTCGGGCCGCAACGACAGGCAGAGCACGACAGACCGGTCACGGGGCCCCGCCATGGTCCGCAGGGGAACTCCGACGGTCGCGGCCGCCACCAAGGGCAAGGAAAGGAACGTGCGGCGGGCGATCACGGTCAGGTTTCTCGGCTGGATCCGGGTGTTTGAATCATCAGATGTTACAAGGGTGTGCGATAAGATGCGTGGCCGCAGCCGGCCCAATGACGCCGAACAGAACGGACAGAGTGGGATTCCAGCCTGGAAACAAAGTCGCCAGACATGAACATGGCTCATGATAACTTGAACCCCTGGCTGCGGTCAGCCCTGCTGATGGTGCTCGGCTCCGGCCTGCTGCTGATCCTGGGGGGCTGCCTGATCTATCAGGACATCAAGGAACGCCATCAGCACCTGGCCGAACGGGAACTGCTGCTGGTCAACCGGCTGCAGCTCCAGAACCTGAGAACCTGGCGGGAATCCCGGCTGGCCGATGCTCAGACGTTGATGGGGGACGTGCCGTTCAGCCGCATCGTCGCCCAATGGCGCCTGGCGGCCGCCTCGGACCTGGCCAATGAGCCGGCGCTGCGCGCCCTGATCGAGGGCCGGCTGCGTCTGCTCCGCGAACAGGCCGGCTACGACGCCGTTCACCTGGTCGACGCCGAAGGCGCCTTCCTGCTGACCCCCGAGGGGGGCGGACCGGGGCGCCTGCCTCCCGAAGAATCCGCCGCGCTGCGCCGGGCATTGGCACAGGCCCAGCCCGCGACGGTCGAACCCCGTCTGAACCCGGTATTCGCCTTTCCTTTCTTCAGCCTGCTGACGCCGATCTATTTCGACGACGAGCCGATCGCGGCCATCTGGATGGCCGTGGACGTGCGTGCCTCTCTGTATCCGCTGCTCGAAAAATGGCCTTCCGCCAGCCTCACCGCGGAATCCACGCTCGTCATGCGCGAGGGCGACCAGACGCGGGTGCTGAGCCCGCTGCGCGACCTGCCCGCTGCAGCGCCCAACCTGCGCATCCCGCTGACCCGCGGCGACGACCCGATGGTCCAGGCCGTCACCGGCATGCGAGGTCTGTTCTATGCGCGCGACTATCGCGACCAAGCCGTCATCGCGATGGCCTCATCCATGACCGGCTCTCCCTGGTACCTGGTTTCCAAGATCGACACGCGGGAAGCATTGACCAGCCGCTGGCGGGAACTGCTGCGCATCGCCGCGCCGATCGCGGCCGGGCTGCTATGCGTGTGGCTGGTTCTGGCCTGCGTGCAGCACAAGGCCTGGCGCCGCGAACGCGACCTCAAACGATTGCTGGAACTGCAGGTGCGGCGCGATCCGCTGACGGGGGTCGCCAACCGCCTGGCGCTGGAAGAGCGGCTCCGGGAGGACTGGCACCGCGCCATGCGCCACGACCAGCCCCTGTCGGTGCTGATGATCGACGTCGACGACTTCAAGCGCTACAACGATCACTACGGCCACGTCACCGGCGACCAATGCCTGCAACGCGTCGCGGAGACGATCTCGTCCGTGGCGGTCCGCGCGACCGACCTGGTGGCCCGCTACGGCGGCGAGGAATTCATGGTGCTGCTGCCCGAAACCGGCCCCGACCAGGCCCGGGCGCTGGCGCAGGCCATCTGCGCGGCGGTCTCCGAAGCCGCCCTTGAGCATCCGTTCGCCCATGGCCGACGCGTCACGGTCAGCATCGGCGTTGCGAGCATGACGCGCCGACCCGCCCCGAACACGCATTTCGAACAGGCCAGAAAGGATCTGCTGGAACGGGCGGACGCAGCCCTGTACGCGGCAAAACACGCAGGCAAGAACCGGGTCGAGATGGGATGACGGAGGGGATGGTGGGCGGTACTGGGTTCGAACCAGTGACCNNTACCACTGAGCTAACCGCCCAATCGGGCTGTTCAGGATTCGCGCGAAGCGCGCGGAATCAGCCGACTGGAAAGACCGCAATTATACATGTTTTTCACACGCCGCAAGGCCTGGCCTCAGCCCGCCGGTTCGTCCGCTTCGACGGGGCGGTCGATACGGCGCCACAGGCAGGGCTTGCCCGCGGCCTTGTCCAGACCGTCCAGGTAGGACTCGTGAGCCTGCAGAGCCCGGGCGTCGACCTGGATCACAGGCAGGCCGGAGGCATCGAACCGGCCCCGCGCCCCGGTCGCGCCGGCGCCGGATCCGCCCGACGCGTCATCGGGCGCCTCGGCCAGCAGGGAATCCTGGCCGCGCGTCATGGCCAGCCAGACCTCGCCCAGAAGTTCCGAGTCCAGCAAGGCGCCATGCAGGGTCCGGTGCGCGTTGGAAATGCCGAACCGTTCGCACAGCGCATCCAGATTGTTGCGCTTGCCGGGGAACATTTCGCGGGCCACCATCAGCGAATCGGTGACGCTCGCGCACAAATCGGTGAATGGCGGCAGTTTGGCGCGGCGCAGTTCGGCGTTCAGGAACTTCACGTCAAAGGCCGCGTTATGGATGATGACCTCGGCATCACGCACGAAATCCACCAGTTGATGGGCGACTTCCGGAAAACGTGGATGCCCGGACAGGAATTCGGTCGTCAGTCCGTGAACCCGCAGCGCCTCGGGATCGCTGTCGCGGTCCGGATTCAGGTACAGGTGCAAATGGCGGCTGGTGACCCGCCGGTTGAGGATCTCGACGCAGGCCAGTTCCACCACCCGGTGGCCCTGATCGGGCTCCAGGCCCGTGGTTTCCGTATCCAGAACGATTTGACGCATGGGATTCCTTGCCGGTCCGCAGGGACCGGCCATGTGCATGTGGCGGGACTCAGGCGGCGCGAACGCCCTGCGGATCCTCGACGCCTAGATTGGCCAGGGCATCCGCCCGTTCGTTGCCGGGGTCTCCGGCGTGGCCCTTGACCCACCGCCAGTGTAATTCATGCCCGGCGGCCAGTTCGTCCAATGTCCGCCACAGGTCGGCGTTCTTCACCGGCTTCCTGTCCGCCGTGCGCCAGTCGCGGCGCTTCCAGTTGGGAAGCCATTCGGTCATGCCCTTCTGGACGTAGACGGAATCGGTATGGACCGTCACCACGCAGCGCCGCTTGAGCACCCGCAGAGCCTGGATCACGGCCATCAGCTCCATCCGGTTGTTGGTCGTTTCCGGCTCACCGCCGTACAGCGATTTTTCGTGCGGTCCCTGGCGCAGCAGCACACCCCACCCGCCCGGGCCGGGATTGCCCTTGCAGGCGCCGTCTGTCCAGGCATCCACTCTGGGTTCAGCCATGTATGTCCTCGTTGATTCGATTGGCGACGGGCGCCACGGCGCCACGGCGCACGCGGCGGCGCCGCGGCTGGCGCCATGCCGGCCCGATCAGGCGCATGCCCGACACGCGCTTGACCGCCGCGATCGCGTATACGGCCCCGCCGGCCGGCCACCAACGGTCGCCGGCGTGTTCCATGAAGCGCCAGCGATGCAGCCAGGCCTGGGTCGCGCACAGCGGCGTATAGCAACCGAAGCGCCCCCGGTCCAGGTCGAATGACAGGAGCTTGAACCAGTCCTTCAGGCGCGTCGGGGAGACCTGGGACGGCACCGGCACCGGCAGGCGCAGATCCAGACCCGGCAGGGATTCCCGCAAGCCCCACAGGCTGTAGGGGTTGAAACCGGTCAGCACCACCCGTCCTTCGGGCATCAGGACGCGCTCGACCTCGCGCAAGGCCTGATGCGGGTCCGCGCACCACTCCAGGGTGTGCGGCATCACCACCAGGTCGATGCTCTGCGTGTCGAAGGGCAATTGTTCGGGTTCGCAGACCAGGCGGCCGGCCCGCGTGCCGAACGGCGCGCTGGGACTGTGCGCCCAGGCCTTGTAGGGAATGCGGTTGGCCTGCAGGAGGTTCCAGTGCGGCAGCCCGATTTGTATGGCATGATAACCGAACGCATTGCCGACCAGGGCGTCGACCTGGCGCTGCTCCCAGGCGCGCACATACCGCCCCGCCGGGGTTTCCAGCCATTCGGCCAATTCAATCGGCATTTCGCGCTGCGGTGCCACGCTGACTCCCTCGCCATGAACCCGTCCGTCCCTACCCAGGCCGTCCTGACGCCCATTCCAGCCCTTTCGGACAATTACATCTGGATGGTACAGAAAAACGGCCACGCCTTCGTCGTGGATCCCGGAGAACCCGGCCCCGTGGAGGCCCAGCTGCGCGACGGGACCGTCCTGGAAGCCATCCTGATCACGCACCATCACGGCGACCACGTCGGCGGGGTGCGTGCATTACAACAGCGAACCGGGGCGCGCGTCTACGGGCCGCGCCACGAAAACATCCCTGCTTGCGACGTGCCCCTGTCCGAAGGTGACGCCGTGGAACTGCCCGGCACGGGGCTGCGGCTCCAGGTGCTGGACATCCCGGGCCACACGGCGGGCCACATCGCCTACGCCGGGTCGCTGGACCCCGGCCGGCCGGTGGTCTTCTGCGGGGACACCCTGTTCGCCGCCGGCTGCGGACGTCTGTTCGAAGGCACGCCCGCCCAGATGCTCGACTCCCTGGGCAGGCTCGCCCGGTTGTCACCCGACACACTGGTCTGTTGCGCCCACGAATACACGGCATCCAACATCCGCTGGGCCCTGCAGGTCGAACCCGGCAATGCCGCCCTGCGGGAGCGCGCCCAGGACGTCGCACGGCTGCGGGCCCGGAATATGCCCACCGTGCCATCCTCGATCGGCCTGGAGCTGGAAACCAACCCGTTCCTGCGCACCGGCCGGGCCGACGTCCGCGCCGCGGCCGCCCTGCACACCCGGACCGCCCTGGACACGCCCGAGGCGGTCTTCGCCGGCCTGCGTCAATGGAAAAACGACTTCAGGTAGGGGGCCGGTCCGGCGCCCGGAATTCCGGCCATTTCTGAAGTCCTTTGCACAATCATGTGATTCCTTGGGTAAAATCGGGAAATTCGCGCCCTGAAATCCCCCCGATGATCCACCCATGAAAATCCTGCGACTTCTCCTGCCGCTGATCCTGGTGGTGCTGGCCGGCTGTGCCACCCGCCATCAGACGGCCGATCAGCGCCAGGCCTATGTGGCGGAAGACACCTCTCGCACCGTCGATCTGACCCACCCGCCCCGCGACATGTGGGACCGCATCCGGCGTGGCTTCGCCATCCCCAACCTGCGCAACGAACGGGTCGACTACTGGACGGACTACTACGCCTCGCACCCGCAATCGGTGCTGCTCATGAGTCAGCGGGCCGGCAAGTACCTGTACTACATCGTCGATGAACTGAACCGGCGCGGACTGCCCACCGAACTGGCCCTGCTGCCCTTCGTCGAATCCGCCTACAACCCCAATGCGCTGTCACGATCCCAGGCTTCCGGCCTGTGGCAATTCATCCCCAGCACCGGACAGCACTACAAGCTGGAACAGGATTGGTGGCGCGACCAGCGGCGCGACCCGGTGGCATCCACCCAGGCGGCGCTGGACTACCTGAGCTATCTATACGATTTCCAGGGCGACTGGTACCTGGCGCTGGCCTCGTACAACTGGGGCGAGGGCGCCGTGAAACGCGCCATGGACAAGGCCGCCGACGCCGGCAAGCCCACCGGGTACACCGCCCTGGACATGCCCGACGAAACACGCAATTACGTGCCCAAGCTCCAGGCCATCAAGAACATCATCGCCCGCCCGGACAAATTCGGCATCACCTTGCCCAACGTCAGCAATGCCCCGTATTTCACCACGGTGCACAAATCACGCGACATGGACATCGCCGTGGCCGCGGCCCTGGCGGAAATGCCGCTCGAAGACTTCCAGGCGCTGAACCCCTCGTACAACCGGCCCGTCATCCTGGCGGCCCACAATCCGGCCCTGCACCTGCCACTGGACAAGGTCAGCGTCTTCAACGAAAACCTCGAATCCTACACGGGCCGCCTGTCGTCCTGGCAGGTCGTCCACCCCAAAAAGGGTCAGTCCCTGGCCAGCATCGCCAAGGCGTACGGCATCACCTTGGACCAACTGCGCCAGGCCAACAAGCTGGGGGCCAGACAGACCCGCGCGACCGCCGCCACCCTGCTGATTCCCGCCCGGGAAACGCCCGCGGGCGGTATCATGCTGGCGTCCTACCAGGCGCCTGCCACGGAACCGGCGGCACAGGCACCGGCCCGGCGGGCCGGCACACCGGACCTGCGGCCCAAGCCCAGCGTCCGTACCCATACGATCCGCCAGGGCGACACCCTGTATTCGCTGGCGCGGCGCTACAACACCTCGGTGGACGCCCTGCGCAAGCTCAACAACCTGAAGGGCACTTCCCTGTCCACCGGCCAACGCCTGCGCGTGCCGGGGACTGAAGTGCAGGGATAAAAATTTCATCAATGGAACACACCATGGGCTTTCTGAACGGCAAACGCATCCTGATCACCGGCGTACTCTCGAACCGGTCCATCGCCTACGGCATCGCTCACGCCTGCCGCGCCCAAGGCGCCGAGCTGGCCTTCACCTACGTCGGTGAACGCTTCGAGGGCCGCGTGCGCGGCTTCGCCGAGGAACTGGGCAGCAGCATCGTCATTCCCTGCGACGTGGCCGACGACGCCCAGATCGAGGCCACCTTCACGACCCTGCGCGAGCACTGGGACGGCCTGGACGGCCTGGTGCACTCCATCGGCTTCGCCCCGCGCGACGCCCTGGAAGGTGACTTCCTGGACGGCATGACGCGCGAAAATTTCCGTATCGCCCACGATATTTCCGCCTACAGCTTCCCCGCCCTGGCGAAGGCCGCGCTGCCCATGCTGGAAGGCCGCAACGGCTCGGTCCTCACCCTGAGCTACCTGGGCGCGGAAAAAGCCATCCCCAACTACAACATGATGGGTCTGGCCAAGGCCTCCCTTGAGGCCAGCGTGCGCTACCTGGCCCGCTCCATGGGCCGCAAGGGCCTGCGCGCCAACGGCATTTCCGCCGGTCCGATCAAGACCCTGGCGGCCAGCGGCATCCGTGATTTTTCCAATATGCTGAAGTACGTCGAATCCCAGTCCCCGCTGGGCCGCAACGTCACCATCGAGGATGTCGGCAATGCCGCCGCCTTCCTGCTGTCTGACCTGGCCAGCGGCATCACCGGCGAAATCCTGCACGTGGACTGCGGGTTCTCGAACACTGTGCCGGGAATGGACTGATACTTCAGCCACCAGCAACAGGACCGGAAAGACCACCGTGACCCGATCGGAAGAGGACAGAAACCGCGGCAAGCTGCAAGGCTTTCTGGAAGACAAGCTGAAGTGGCACGACTACACCCATCTGGTCGTGGCCGACGAGGACATGGATCCGGCCGCCTGGTTTCTGCACACCATCGGCCTAGCCCGGTCCGGACAGGCCGAACTGATCGTCACCGGCACGCTGGATCACGCTCTGGCCATGGATGTGATCGCCGATGTCGTGGCCTATGGCCGCCGGACCGGAGGGCTGGACGACGGACAACAGCCCGGCGACGCCGTCCGCATCCCGGTGCGATTGCGCGACGTCTCGACCCCTTTCGTACTGAAACAGCGGGTCGCACAGGCCAGCAGCCGCTTCGGCGACTCGATCCGGGTGCTGCAGATCCTCTGGGCCGATGCCGCCGGACGGTTTCCCGACGACCCGGCCTACGATCAGGCGGGTTGCCCGCAACAGATGCTGCGGGATATCGCGCCCCGGCCCTGAACAGCGAGGGCAGGCCGGCAAAAGCCGGTGCCGGCGCAATCCCTGAAAGCAAAAGCCCTCGATCGCGGCGATGCGATCAAGGGCTTGCAATATTGGCGGACAAGGGGACTGCCATGAAGCCGAATCACCCGATATCATCGGGCGCAAACCAACCCTGATAGATCAATGAGTTAGTGACGCAAGCCGGATCACCCGGCATCATCCAATCTAAGTAAACGTGTGGGGCTGGATGATGGTCTATATCACTGACAGAAAAGCACGGGCGATCAAGCCCGGAGACAAGCCGGTACCGGCCGGCGTGACGGGGCTGTACCTGTTCGCCGGATCAGAGGCGGGCCGGGGGAAGTGGATCCTTCGCTATGTGTCGCCAGTCACCGGCAAGCGCCGGGACGCGGGCATGGGTTCGTATCCCGATACCAGCGTGGCCCGTGCCATCGAAAAGGCCCTGGCCGCCCGCGAACAGATTCAGGACGACATAGATCCGATCCTGGCACGACAGTCTGAGCGCGCCATCCCGACCTTCGAGAAGGCCGCCCGCGACCAGTGGGCAGTCCTAGCCCCAAGCTTCCGCAACGACAAGCACAAGGCCCAGTGGATCAGTTCGCTGGAACAGCATGTGTTCCCGACCATCGGCGGCATTCGCGTGGACCGCCTGGAGACCGCGCACTTTGGCGACGTGCTGAACCCTATCTGGCTGACCATCCCGGAAACCGCAAAGCGCGTGAAGATGCGCTGCAGCACCGTCATGGCCGCCTGCCGTGCCCGCAAGTTCATCATGAGCAATCCACTGGACGATGTGGGGCCCCTGCTGCCGTCAACAAAAGGCAAGGACGCCCCTGTACGCCATCACCCGGCCATGCCCTGGAAGATCCTGCCGGCATTCATCAGCGACCACCTGAACCACCAGCCCATCATCGGCGCCCGGGCCGCCCTGCTATTCGCGATCCTAACCGCTGCCCGATCGGGCGAAGTACGGGGCGCAACGTGGGCCGAGATCGATCTCGACAAAGGCTTATGGACCGTGCCGGCCGCACGGATGAAGGCGAACCGTGCGCACCGCGTCCCGCTGTCCGTCGACGCCCTAGCGCTGCTGCGAGCTCAGTATGACGGCGACGAAACCCCGCCGGGCGACACCCTGCTATTCCCTGCCCTGCACGGCGGCGAACTGTCGGACATGGCGCTGACCAGCCTGCTACGCAAAGCCCAGGCCGAGAGCGACGTGCCGGGCCGGATTGCAACGGCGCACGGGTTCCGGTCGAGTTTCCGCAACTGGGCTGCTGACCACGGCGTGAGTACCGAGCTGGCCGAACGCGCCCTGGCTCACACCATCGGCAACAAGGTACAAGCCGCCTATGAGCGTTCCGACCGGCTGGCCGCCCGCGTGAAGCTGATGCAGTCGTGGGCCGATCATGTCATGGGCCGAGCGACTGAGAACGTCATTCAGATGAGGAAAGCGGGATGATGGCAGCGTGTGATTACTGCGGGGCAGATCTTGGCTGCGAGGAAAATAGCCCAGAGGATCGTTGGTACTGGTCTACAGGCTGGGGGCTGCGTTCATGCCATGCCTGCCTGGCACAAAGGTATTCAGATTTTCCGAAGCTGGAAGGTGATACCCGCATTCTGGCCCTGCGCCTACTCCACGCGAACCATCCACCGACCGGCGAAAAGGTTCAGGCAGAGATTGCGCCCGGCCGAGTCGTAAGCGTTCCGGAGCCAGTGGGAATCAACATCAACACCGTCCAGACCGCGATCGATGAGGCCAGATCAATAGCTCGTGTCCAATACGCAGAGCGCGACCTGGCCCATGCGCTCCAGCTGCACAAGCAGGGGCAATACCTTGCGGCTATGGAGGCAGGGCGAACTCTATGGGAGCGGGCTGGAGTGCTGAATAGCATCACCAGCACCAGCCGCCAGCAAAGAGCAAAAGCCAGCAAACCCAGGGATTCCCGTAGCCTGGATATCAAAGATCAAATCATCCAGATAGGGCAATCGCTGGCGCTCTCCAGGCCGCCACACGAGGTTGTTGGCATTGTGGCTCAGCGCGTCGGGCAAGAGGCGACACCAAAAACAATCCGCAAGTACCTGCGAGATGCCGGAGTCATTCCCCAAGCGAAGAAAAAGGGAACGTAGCACGGCTACGGTTCGCAGGCTTTCCTAACCTAGCGTCACCCAGCACACGCGGTAAAACGCGCAATTAGAGGCATTCACTGGGTTGCTTCTGATTCGCGTAGGCCGCGATTCATGGACTGACGCTATGGACGCCCCTGCAATTCACCTCCCCCCAGTCGGCTTTGCGCCGATCCGCACGGTTTGCGCCGTCACCACGAAATCTAAGCCGACGATCTACCGCTGGATCAAGAACGGCACTTTCCCCGCCCCTGTGCGTCTAGGCCCCAACAGTGTGGGCTTTCGCGTCGAACAAGTCCGCGCATGGCTCGCTGATCCGGCTGGATGGAATGGCGATGTGAACCAATGACCGGCCCCACAAATAGCAACGCCCGGCGGCAACCGGGCGAGGCGTCAAACCAAAGCAATCAACAAATTTATTCTACCAAAAAAGCCCATGTTGCCGCCGTTTTGCGCGTGCGCAGCATGAACCGCTTCGAGGCTGAACAGATCTGCTTTGACCACTGCCTGAATAGCACTGTGGCCGAGTTGCGCCGCGACGGCTTCATCCTCTCCCAAGATTGGGAAACAGTGCAGACCCGCGCCGGTCGCCCTGCCCGTGTCCTGCGCTACCGGATCATCCGAGGCCCGAAGGCGCTGCCATGCTGACACCTAGCCGTCACGAAGATTTCATGCTGTCTGACCTGATGCGGTTCCTTGGCGACCATGCAGAAACTGTGGGATGCCAAATTCAGGAATCCGGCCTGGAGGCCTTCGCCATCTTAGCGGTGGCCTTGATGGGTAATGGGATCCGGTATTCCGATCTGCTGCGGGCAATCGATATTCAGCTCGAATCGACGCATCACGCGCCAGAGGGGCTGCAATGATGGAGGTCATTCACACTGACACGCTGGACGCGGCCCTGGCCCAGGCTGGGCTGGCCTGCCCGCAGTCCGTCGAGCTGGCGCCCGGGCGGTTCACCCGATTTGACGACCCACAAGGCAGCAAGGGTAACAAGGCCGCGTGGTGCCGACCATTCGAGGACAGCCGCGGGGCGGTGTTCGGATGCTGGCGTACTGGCGAATCATGGACCTGGCAAAAGCGCCACGACGGCCCGGCGCCCAGCCGCGCCGACATCGAGCAGTTTCGCCAACAGGCAGCCCGGGCCCGCCAGGAAGCCGACGACGCCCGCGAGGCCGCGTACAAGGAAGCCGCCGAAAAGGCTCAGGGGCGCTGGGGTAAAGCCCAGCCAGCCCAGGATCATCCGTACCTGACACACAAGGCCGTCAAGACGCACGGCAGCCGCATTGAGGGGGATAGTCTGCTGGTGCCTGTCCTGGACGCCCAGGGGATCATCCAGAGCCTGCAGATCATCCAACCTGACGGGTCCAAGCGGTTCCTTACGGGCGGCAAGATGGCGGGCGGCCGCTCCTGGATCGGCCAGCCTGGCCCGGCCATCGTGATCTGCGAAGGATTCGCCACCGGGGCAGCAATCCACGAGGCCACCTGCCTACCGGTTTGCGTGGCCTTCAACGCTGGCAATCTGCTGGCGGTCGCCAAAGACATCCGCAGCCAGCACCAGGACGCTCGGATCATTTTTGCTGCTGACAATGACATCCATCCTGACCGTCCCAACGTAGGCCGCCAGAAGGCCCAGGAGGCCGCCAAAGCCATTGAGGGCACTGTGGCCCTGCCCGAGCTGGACGGCCGCGCCTGCGACTGGTGGGACGTGCGCCACGAGCGTGGCGACGAAGCCATGAAAGCCGTGTTCACCCCCGCCCCCAGGTTCCGCCTGCTGGGCCGCGACGACCTGCGCAAACTGCCCGATCTGGAATGGATGGTCGACGGCGTGTTGCCCATGACCGGGATCGGATTGGTGATCGGCCAGTCTGGTGCCGGCAAATCCTTCGTCACGATCGATCTGCTGGCCCGCGTGTCGCTGGGCCTGCCCTGGTTCGGGCATGACAGCCGCCCCCGCCACACGATCTATGTCGCACTGGAAGGCCGCGCCGGCATCAAGCGCCGCATCGAGGCGTGGGAGCGGCAGAACGGCACCCAGGTGCCCGACGAGTTCGCCGTGGTGCTGGACACGCTCAAGCTGACAGAGCAAGAGGACGTCCACGAGCTGGCCAGGGCCATTCTGAATGCGGGTGGCGAAGGCGGTCTGATCGTGATCGACACACTGGCCCAGGCAAGCCCTGGGGTCGACGAAAACACCAGCGCCGATATGGGACTGCTCATTGAGGCCTTGCAGCGCCTGCAAAGCCTCGTGGGCGGTCTGGTGCTGGCGGTCCACCACATGGGCAAGGACACGGCACGGGGCGCACGCGGTCACTCCAGTCTGTACGCCGCCTGCGATGCCGTCATCAGCACCGTCAAGGCCGGGGATCTAATCACCGTGTCCACCCATGGCGATGGGGGTGGTAAGAGCAAGGACGCCGAGCCGGTCGAGCACGCCGCCATGCTGCAGCGTGTCGTCCTGCACACCCTGGCTGATGGCCACGAGATCGCCGGGGCCTGCCTGGTCGAGAGCAGCGCGGCTCCCGCGAGGCTGCCCAAAGAACCCAAGGGCGGCAACACCAAGGCCGTATGGGATCGGCTGGGCGACATGCTGCGTGACGCTGGCGACGTGCGACCCGCTGGCGCGCCTGCCGCCCTGCCTGATGGCCGCCCCACCGTGCGCCTGGATGACGCCATGAAGCTGATCGCCCCTCAACTGCCGGTAGAGCCCAAGCGCCAGAACGAACGGTTCCGGCTGGCAATTACGAACCTGATGAACGCCGGCCGGATCGAGCACATGGAGGGTTGGCTGTGGATCAAGTAACCCACCGCTCCCACCCAATTCCCATTTCCCATCCCCCTTATAGGGGGAATGGGAAAGATGGGAAAGACTGGGGCGTCCCAAAACACCCCATTCTGGGAAAGATGGGAAAGATAGGAAAGCACCTTTTCAACCCTGGCGACAGGAACTGTTCAAGCAACCGGGCATAGCCCAAAGGATCAAGAATGACCACCACTTCTTCAATCGACTTTCACCCCAACAAACGCACGGTCCTGGCGCTGTGGCCGCAATTCGCAAAAGACCCCGAGACCGGCCTGATTTCGCGCAACATCGTCGCCGGCGCAACCGACATCCTGGCGAAGCTCAAATCCGACCTGGCCGAAGCCGACAACGATGCGCGCCTGTCGCAGGTCGGAAAAGAAGAACAGCGCGCCGCCGCCCGCAAGCAGGCCCTGGCGGCGCTGCAAAAGTTCACGCTTGCCTTCAAGGACGAGTACCGCAAGCTGGATGAATCTTTCGCCGGCATCAGCGCCGCAATAGCCCCCCGGTCCGAATCGGATCTCGCCGGGACCATGATCGACCTGGCGCTGGCGCAGAAACTGGCCGCGATGGACCCCGCAAAGGTCGCAACGGCCCTGCTTGTCGGTTCGCTGGATCCGGACCTGATGCGGGTTGCCGCGGTGATGCCCCCGGCGCTCACCGGCATCTCGAGCGAACAGAAGGCCCAAGCCCGGGAGGCCGCGATCATGGCCAGCGACCCCGCCCGCGCAACGGCGCTGCAGCAGTCACGCGAATTCCTGAGCGTGGCGGACCAGGCAGTGCAGAAAGCGTGGGGCCTTGCTAGCGATCATTTGACGCTTGCGGAACGGCGCACCGCCGCCCCCGAAGGGTTCCTGCGCTGGGATTCGCAGTCTGGCTACAAAACCGTGGCCGAGGCGATTGCCGCAGATCCGGAAATGCAGCCTGCGCAGTGATCGGCACACGGGGCTGGCCTTCGCGGCTGGCCCTGGCCCCTCAAGGACAGATAGATGGCCACAAACGGCAACGACGAAACCCCCGAAAGCGGCACCTGGGAAGTGTTGCCGCCCGATCCCACCCACCCCCGGCGCCTGCGCTTGCCTCTGTCGACTGCCGTAGATGTGCGCAAAGAACTGGCCCGCCTGTATCGACAGATGAAGGTCGGCCGGATCCCGGCCGCCGACGGCACGAAGCTGGCCTATGTGCTGAACATCCTGCGCCAGACCATCGAAACATCGGACATCGAGCAGCGCCTGGAAGCCCTGGAAAAGGCCACAGAAGGCCAAAAGGAGTATTGAGCATGAACATCACGACGAAGCGGCGCATTGCCGCACTGGAACGCGAACTGGGCACCAGCCAGCCCCTGGTCTTGTTCGTACCTATGCCTTGCGATGATGACCACGACGAACAGATGGCGCGCATCGAGCAAGCCAAAACTGGCGACCGGCTGCTGGTCCTGCTGCACCAGAACGACGGCCATCAGGTCTGGCGCGATGGCCAGATGATCACCGGCACATGGGGGTCGGCATGAGCAAGGCATTGAAATCGCGCTTGGCGGCGCTGGAAATCCGACTGGATCCGGGCGAAGGCCTGCCCACCGCCATATTCATCGGCTGCAAGTCGTGCCGGTTGGGAGCGCCGGACTACACCGACGACGACATCCTGGCCGTGGCGGCCGATGCCTTGGTGCTGGATCGCCTGCCCGGCGAGACCGTGGAGGAATTGCAGGCCCGTGCGGAAGCCGTACCACCTGCCTGCCCTGGCGGCGTCCGGATCTGGATGATGAGATACCGCGAAATCCCCGAAATCGACAATCCGGCGGAGAGACCATCCGCCATCGATGACTGAAAACCCCATCTACATGGTGGCCTATCAGCACATCAACCAATAGACCAACACTCAGCCCCACAAGTAGGGGATTGGGAACCACCACCGAGGTAAAGAAAATGGCAGATGACATCGTAAGCTTCGGCATGGAGATCGACTCCAGCGCCGCACAAAAGGCCAAAGAGGACTTGATGCGTCTGGCGAATGCCGGTCCAGAGGTCGAGCAGGCGCTGAACCGCCTCAAGAACGCTGGCGCGTCGGGAGCGGCCGGCGTATCGGCGGTCAGCATTGCAGCGGCGAAGGCCAGAGCTGAAACCGACCGGATGCGTCAGGCGATGATCATGGCGAATTCCACAATGGGGGCCCTTACCCGCAGCCTGGGCGGCCTCGTGGCAATCGGCGGCATCGGCGGCACACTGTCCCTGGGCGCCATCTTCGGCAAATTCATCAGCGAAACGAAGAACGCGCAGATGGAGCAGGCGCAGTTGGCTGCCGTGTTGAAGTCCACCGGGATGGCCGCAGGCTTCACTCGGGCAGAGTTGAACGCAATGGCCTTCGACATGGCGGCCATGTCCACTTTCACGGCGGGCGAGATCAATCAGGCGCAGACGCGGCTGCTGTCATACTCGAACATCGCGCACGAAATGTTCCCGCGTGCGATGCAGGCCGTGATCGATACGTCGATCCGCATGGGCATGAGCGTCACTCAGGCCGCGGAGACTGTCGGGCGGGCGCTGGATATTCCGAGCGAGGGCCTTGCTTCTCTGTCGCGTCAGGGCTTCCGGTTCACCGACGAGCAGAAGAAGATGGCCAAGGCCCTGGAGGACACTGGTCGCATCGCCGAGGCTCAGGGCATTGTCATTGAGGCGCTGGAATCAAGCTACGGCGGCGCTGCCGCAGCAGCGCGGAACACGCTTGGAGGGGCCTTGCAGGCACTCCAGAACCAGATCAGTGACTTGATGGCTGGAGACGATGACAGCGTTCGCGGGCTGACGCAGGGGGTAAACGACCTGACCTACGCCCTTTCATCAGAAGAAACCAAGCGGGCGTTTGCCGACTTCGGCGGCATGTTACTAGGCTTGGCTGGCAACTTCGCTCAAGCCACAGCAGCATCCAGGAGCTCGCTGATCGGTTTCGCCGCCACCGCAGAGGGGTTCTTTGCCGACTCTGGGGGCTCCTTCGCAGAAGCGCAGCGTCTTCGTCAAGAAATTGAAGAACTGGAAAACGCGGCAGCGCGATCCGATGGGGCTATGCAATGGGTGTATGACAAAGGCGTTGCCTACCGAAAAGCGCGCCTGGCGGTTCTGAAAGACCAGATGAATCGGGACTACGGGGGGATGTTTCCGGACTATATTCCGCAGCTCGCTCCGAACACCGTCAAGCCGGCCGGCGGCGGCAGCAAGTCAAGCAATGGGTCCAAGCGCAAGGTTCTGTATGACAGCATCGAAGACTGGATGGGCTCTGCAGACGGCATGGCGCGGTTGACCGATGTCGAGAAGCAATACAACAGCATCGGCGACCTGATCGAAAATCGCCTGAACATTGCCCAGACAAAGTACAACCGCGAACTCGAAGCCATGGGGCAGGGCGACTGGGCTCGCCAAGTCAACAGCGCCTTGCAGGAGATCCGTGACAAGTACCAGGACCTGCTGGAGCAACGGCGCAACTCTACCGCAGGGCTTTCCGAGCAGGATGAAGTCGCCCTGAAATCCGCCATGGAGCGCGAGGAGCAGATGGCGGTGGATCACTATGCAAAGCTGAAGGAGACGCAGGGCGACTGGTCGCTCGGGGCGATGGACGCCCTGCGCAACTATCAGGACGAGTCGGCCAACGTCTACCAGTCCATTGGCGATATCGTGAACAGCACATTCAAAGGCATGGAGGACGTGCTGACCGAGTTTGCAATGACGGGCAAGATGAACTTCGCTGACCTGGCCAACAGCATCATCCGGGACATGATCAGGATGCAGGTTCAAGCCAGCATCACGGGGCCGCTAGCGGGGATGCTGGGCGGCGGGTTGCGAATGTTCGGCGCTGAGATGTTCGCCAATATGTCCAGCGACCCCATCGGCTCTTTGATCGGATCGCTGGGTGGCGCAGCATACAACGCCAAGGGCGGCGTCTATGACTCCCCGAGTCTGTCGGCCTACTCGAACCAGATCCACGACACGCCCAAACTGTTTGCCTTTGCGCGCGGGGCTGGCGTCTTCGGCGAGGCCGGCCCCGAGGCCATCATGCCGCTCAAGCGCGGGCCGGATGGGCGGCTGGGCGTGTCGACTGCCGGCGGCGGTGGGGGCAACATGCCCGCGCCGATCATCAACATCACCAACACCGGTACGCCGCAAGGTGTTCAGGGCCAGCCGCACGTCCGCATGGATGACATGGGGCGCTGGGTGATCGACATCGTGATGGGAGACATCCGCCAGAACGGCCGCCTGGGTCAGACGCTGCGGCGAGGTTTGTGATGGCGGTCATCTACTCCGCCATGTGGTGGTTGGAAATACACGCAAAATCTTGCATCAACAGATCATTAACCCAACCAGCCCCACATAGAGCCCATTTTCCCGGACCAAATGGGGCAAAAGGAGCATATCACCATGAGCACGAATCAGACGTTTTTTGACCAGATCGACCAATCAGTTAAGAACGGCATTGCCTCCTTTCGTAAGCAGGCCGTGGCCGCCGGACTGCGCGGCCCAGAACTGGCGGCCTTCGACTTCAAGATGGGCGAATTCCGCCGCCGGTTTGTCGAGAAGGCCGCAGCCCGTTTCGAGGCGCTTGCCAGCGAGATCGGCAAGGACATGATGGCAGAGCTCGAGGCCGAATTCGGCAAGATCGTGCGGCACTGAAAGGCAAGGGGGTCGCACATTCCGGCACCCCTTCCGCGGTCCAAACGCCAAAGGGTCAGATGTGGAATCCGACCCTTCTGAACGCGATCATCCAAGGGAGGTGGTCAGACTGCCCCCCCCTTGCGCCGCCCTTTCGCTTCCGGCATACTGACCATGTCGCATTAAACAAGTGCGGCCTGGTTTGGCGACCAGACACTACAGGCGGGACGACCGCCACCATGGCGGTATTTTTTCGTCCCAAGCCATTGCCCCCTATGGGCGGCAGTGGTGGGGATACCTTCGGGTATGCCGGGTACCTGTAGCCGGTTCGCCAACCCCACCACTTGCTGCCCACCCGCCGCCTGGCGGAGAGCAGCGTAACCGCTACAGGAGGCCATCATGGCTAATCAAACTCTGCACTCCTTTCCACACCCCCACAGTGCTGGCGATATCCCGCAGGAAGCATTGGGAGAAGCTGTCAAACGCACGCTGGGTGCCTATCCAGAAGACATCGTGGACAGGATGCGCACGGCGTCGGATGTGCTGGAGTGGATGTCGGACATCTTCGACGATATCCACAATGACACCAAATCCGGCCGGCCTGATGCCGTGATTTTGAGCCGCATTTTGCGGCGGCTTGATCGCGGCAAATATCTGGCTGACGATTTCGCCAACCTGGTCGATTGCTGGCGCGGAGAGATGGCAGATGCCGCGAAGGCCGTTGGGATCAAATGCGAGGTATCGGCATGAGCAACATCACCCAGACCCAGCAAGCTGGGAAGGTACTCCACCACCCCACATTCGGCAAAGAGCCCGTCGCCGCCCAGCGCGTGCCGCGCCGGCTGCCCAAAGGCGTCATCAAGGGCAACTTTCGCAAACCCGCGCCCGGTCAAGGCATGACGTTCGTATTCAAGCTTATCGCTGAGGAGGTAAAGGCATGAGCAACATCGTGAACATGAGCGCCATGAGCATGGCCAGCCAGGAAATTGAGAACGTGCAAGAAACCGGCCCTAGGCCGTGGGTCTTCACCTCTGGTTGGCGTGGCCATTTGGCGATGAACAGCCACGATCTGGCCGCCTGGATGCAGGTCGAGAACGACAGCGTGGTAGGGACCATCATCTGGCAGAGCCTGGATCGGCCGGAAAGTTGGCTGATCGGAAACTGCTGGAACAGATCGGAGGTCTACCACCACAACCACAATGACATGACGTTCTCCATTCTGGCTTCCTACTGGATCAGTGAGAGCGTTGCGATGGGCGTGTGCCGCCGGTTCCGCAAGGATCTTCTTGGCCAGCTTCGCCAGCTTTTTGCGGATGCCCACCGGGAGCGCATCGAACGCAAGGCCGCATATACAAGCGGCTTTCGTGAGTCCCGGCCACAAGAGGTGACAGCATGAGCACAAAAGAAATCACCGTCAACATTATTGGCACCGAATATTTTGCCGAAGAACGGCTACGCAGTCGCACACTACAACTCGATTCCCTGATGATGTTCATCACCCAAGGCACTGAGGCCTTCAATGGTCTGGACGACGCAGATCGGGAGTACGTCATGGAATTGGTGCGGGACGTTGCATGGGAAATGCGGCACTTGTCCGAGCTCATACACGACTCAAAGCCGAGGCCCACAGCGTGACCCTGTGATTCAGCCCGACGCATCACCGACCCGCCCACGTGGCGGGTTTGCTGTCTCCGGGGGTCGCGAAACACTACCCCATCGCCGATGCCCTGGGCAGCGCCCAGGCATGAAACAGCCCTCCGGAGAGGGCTTGTTCTAATCTGATTTCCAGATTTGCCAAGGACGGCGATGGCTGACATTACAAATGGGATCCCTCTCCCATCTAGCGACAAGCCATTCAATTTCTTGAAACAGCGTCGGCTTATTTTCAGCGGAACGAACTTCTCTGATAAAGCCATCTGATGCCTTCCAGACCTTCATTACATTGGAAAACTGGCTCATCTTATAGATATTTTCATCAAACGCTCGCTTTCTGATGCCAAGAGCTACGAATTCATAGCCATTCAGAACACGAAAAATGCAAGTGCATTCTTCTGAATTCGGATTGGCAGCCAGGGATGCAAAAGTTTTTGCTTTGTCGGCCAGCGCCCAAACAACCTTCGTATCTTGTAGTAGTTGTTGGTTGTTTCTTTGGTGGAGCATTAGATCAATGGTCGCACGCTTTCTTGCTTGGCGCCCATTGAAGTAGATCACCGCTACTGCAGCAGCGGCAGATAAGACAAAGGCTCCTGTTTGTATCCAGAAGCCCCATGTCTCACCAAGCCAGCCAATCGTTTTTACGATCTGCTGGGGGTCCATCTAACCATTCCAGCCTTCACGATGCAGTTTCATAACTTTCATAACCTTTCTCCCTGTTCGAAGTTAACCAACTTGCGTCGCCAGATCTGTGGCCCGTTCGGCTTGCTTGCCGAATTCACTACGCTTACTACTTAGTCCCAACTATATGAGGTTCGTTCCCTGCTGTCTATAAGTTTTACAAGCCTGAGAAGCGAAACCCTCTAATTATACTGTGTATTGCGACACCACACAACCACAGAACCCACCCTACAGCCCGAAGCCGCACCAGAAAGCGCAGCCTATCCGACGTGGGCGTAAGGGGGTGTCAGTTTGGCGATCCCCTTTTGCCGGATTTCAAATCTGACCCCAGTTTTGGGGTGGTATCTATCTTAGGAAGAACTGATGCGCTTAGTTTTGAGCATATCTGCCTGGGGGAGCCGTCAGATGCGTCCAACTTTGGGCACACCCCCAGGACGGGTGTCTGCCATGTCGCCAGATCACAACAGCCGTGAACTCTGCACACATGTGGGGCTGAATGTGGGTCAAGAAATCAGACAGGCAAAGAAAATCCCCTGAAATCAATGATTTACAGGGGAATTCTGGCGGACAAGGGGGGATTCGAACCCCCGATACGCTATTCACGTATACACGCTTTCCAGGCGTGCGCCTTCAACCACTCGGCCACCTGTCCTATACGTCTGTTCACCATCGCGGCAGACGAAGTCCGCTATTCTAACAGAATAATATCGAATCCGTCAGCGCCTGGCGATCAGACAATGCCCGCGCCTGCGGGCGCGGCCGCCCCCATGCCACCCACCATGCGCTCGACGTAGCGGGCGATCAGATCGATTTCCAGGTTCACCGGACTGCCGACCTCCAGGTTGCGCAGGGTCGTGACCTGTACCGTGTGCGGGATCAGGTTGATGGAGATTTCCGTGCCCTCTTCCTGGTCGTCCACCCGGTTGACCGTCAGGCTGACGCCATTGACCGTGACCGATCCCTTGTAAGCCAGGTATTTCGACAGATGGGCGGGGACGATGATGCGCAGTTCGGTCGATTCCCCCACGGCGTCGAAACAGGTCACGCGGCCCACGCCGTCGACGTGGCCGGACACCAGATGTCCGTCCAGGCTGTCCCCCAGCCGCAGGGCGTGCTCCAGGTTGACCTCGCCGGGCCGGTCCAGGCCACAGGTGCGATCCAGGCTTTCGCGCGACACATCGACCTCGAACGAATCCTCATCCAGGGCGACGGCCGTCATGCATGCCCCCTGGATGGCGATCGAATCACCCAGGCGGGTCGCCGCCAGCGGCAGGCCGCCGGCCTGGATGCGCAGGCGCACGCCCGCATCTTCGCCGTCTCCCAGGGGGCGGACCTCGGTGATGCGGCCCACGGCCGCGACGATACCAGTGAACATGGATTTACCCTGTTTTCAAACCACACGCCTGGACCAGCGCACGCCAGCGCGCCGGATCGCGCAGCCGCAGCCGCATGTCCCGGCCCAGTTGCATGACGTCCAGGAATTCGTACCGATAGGCCTGATCCAGACCCGTGATCGGTGACGGCAGCGCCGCCAGGCCCTGCCCGTCGCCCAGGAGGCAAGGCGCCAGGTAAGCCACCCATTCATCGACCAGGCCAGCCTGCACCAGCGCGCCCTGCAGCCGCGCGCCGGCCTCGACGTGGACTTCGTTGATCTCATGGTCGCCCAGCCAGCGCATCAGCGCCTCCAGGGACAGGCCGCCGTGATCGTCCGCGGGCAGCGCGATGACGCGCACATTGCGGGCGGCCAGACGGGCGGCCTTGCCGGCGTCGGGCCGCGCGGTGAAGATCCAGACCGGATCACCGTTGACGATCCGGGCCTGCTCGCCCAGCACGAACTGGGTGTCCAGCACGGCGCGGATCGGCTGACGAGGCGTCTCGACCGCGCGCACGTCCAGCATGGGATCATCGGCCAGGACCGTGCCGATGCCGGTCAGCACCATGCAGGACCGCGCCCGCCAGCGATGTCCGTCATCACGCGCGGCGTCGCCCGTGATCCACTGCGAGCGGCCGTCCGGCAGCGCTGTGCGCCCGTCGAAAGAAGAGGCCGACTTCAGCCACAGCCAGGGCGTGCCCCTCGTCATACGCGCGCAAAAGCCGGGATTCTGCGCCAGGGCGTCATCGGCGAACAGGCCGACGTCGACCTGGATGCCGGCGGCCCGCAGCCGCCCGATCCCGGTGCCGGCCACTTTCGGGTTGGGGTCCCGCAGCGCGACCACGACCCGCGCGACGCCGGCCGCGACCAGCGCATCTGCGCACGGCGGCGTGCGGCCCGTATGACTGCAGGGTTCCAGCGTGACGTAGGCCGTGGCACCGCGCACGTCCACGCCCTGGAGCGCGGCCTCGTGCAGGGCCTGGGCTTCGGCGTGGCGCCCGCCCGCCCGCTGCGTGCTGCCTTCGGCCAGCCAGCGGCCGTCGCGCACCAGCACGCAGCCGACGCGGGGGTTCGGGCTGCTGACGAACAGGGCCTGATCGGCCACCGCCAGGGCGCGCCGCATCCAACGGTGATCCTCGGTGGAAAACGGGATTTCAGGCCGGGTCATCGGCATCGTCCGCGCGGCGGAATTCGTCGATGGCCTGGACGAATTCGCGCAGATCCTCGAAGCTGCGGTAGACCGAGGCGAAGCGCACATAGGCCACGGGGTCGAGCTGACGCAGTTCGGACATGACCAGCTCGCCGACATGGTCGGACGGCACTTCGCGCCGGCCGCTCGTCATCAGGCGCTCCTGGATGCGCGCCACGGCGGCGTCCAGCGCTGTGGCGCTGACCGGGCGCTTGCGCAGCGCCAGCGCCATGCTGCCGTGCAGCTTGGCCGGATCGAAGTCCACCCGGGTTCCGTTGCGCTTGACGATGGACGGCATCATCAGGTCGACCCGTTCGTAAGTCGTGAAGCGGCGGTCGCAGGCCGTGCATCGGCGACGGCGACGGATCGTGTCGCCTTCCTCGGAGACCCGGGAATCCACGACCTGTGTATCGGCACAACTGCAGAACGGACACTTCATCTGCGCTGCGGGCGCCCTCGGGCGCCCGTTCCGGTTGGATTAGCGGTAGACCGGCAGGCGCGCGGTCAGCTCGTTGACCCGCGCGCGCACCCGGGCGATGTTGTCGGCATCGTTGGGATTGTCGAGCACGTCGGCGATCAGATTGCCTGTGAGCTCGGCCTCGGCTTCCTTGAAGCCGCGCGTGGTCATGGCCGGCGTGCCCAGGCGGATGCCGCTGGTCACGAAGGGTTTCTCAGGATCGTTCGGGATGGCGTTCTTGTTGACCGTGATGTGCGCCTGGCCCAGGACGGCCTCTGCGGCCTTGCCGGTGATGCCCTTGGCGCGCAGGTCCACCAGCATCACATGGCTTTCGGTGCGGCCCGACACGATGCGCAGGCCGCGCTTGACCAGGGTGTCGGCCAGCACGCGGGCATTGGTCGCCACCTGGGCGGCATAGGCCTTGAATTCGGGTTGCAGCGCCTCGCCGAAAGCCACGGCCTTGGCGGCGATGACGTGCATCAGCGGACCGCCCTGGATACCCGGGAAAATCATCGAGTTCAGCGGCTTCTCGAACTCGGCCTTGGCCATGATCACGCCACCGCGCGGGCCGCGCAGCGTC
>DISE01000002.1 GCA_002421865.1 Castellaniella sp. UBA6218 | reverse complement strand
GCGGTTCCGACTTCGACCCCAAGGGCAAGTCCGACGCCGAAGTCATGCGTTTCTGCCAGGCCCTGATCATCGAGCTGCACCGCCATCTGGGCCCCGACACGGACGTACCGGCCGGGGACATCGGCGTGGGTGCACGCGAAGTCGGCTTCATGGCCGGCATGATGAAGAANNCGGCGGCAGCCTGATCCGCCCCGAGGCCACCGGCTACGGTACGGTCTACTTCGCCGAAGAAATGCTCAAGCACGCTGGCCAGTCCCTCGAGGGCTACACGGTTTCGGTTTCCGGCTCGGGCAACGTGGCGCAGTACACCATCGAGAAATGCCTGCAACTGGGCGCCAAGGTCGTCACGGTGTCCGATTCCCACGGCTGCGTGGTGGATCCGGCGGGTTTCACGACGGAAAAACTCGCGGCCCTGATCGAGCTGAAGAACGAAAAGCGCGGACGTGTCGAGGAATACGCCAAACAGTTCGGCCTGACCTACGAGGCCGGCAAACGCCCCTGGCACGTGCCCGTGGACGTGGCCCTGCCCTGCGCGACCCAGAACGAACTGGAGATCGAGGACGCCCGCACCCTGATCGCCAATGGCGTGCNNTGCGTGGCCGAAGGCGCCAACATGCCCTCCACCATCGAAGCGGCCAGCGCCTTCATCGAGGCTGGCGTGCTGTATGCGCCCGGCAAGGCCAGCAATGCCGGCGGGGTGGCCGTGTCCGGTCTGGAAATGAGCCAGAACGCCCAGCGCCTGTCCTGGACGCGGGACGAGGTCGACGCCAAGCTGCACGCCATCATGCGCGACATCCACCAGAACTGCGTGCGTTACGGCGGCGCGGACAAGACCGTCAACTACCTGAACGGCGCCAACATCGCCGGCTTCGTGAAGGTGGCCGACGCGATGCTGGCCCAGGGAGTGTACTGATGACGCATCGGACGGTATTCCCCCATCCGTGAAAAAAGCTCCCTCGGGAGCTTTTTTTATTGCCCGGGGGCCACCGGCACATCCTGGATCCTTGGGTCGTCCCACGTGCCCGTGATGCGGTAACGCGCCGTCATGCTCCGGGCCAGCGGCGCCTTCAGCAGCCATTGCGTGACGAAGGCGCCCAGGCCGATCAGCGGATTGACGGCAATGCCGGCGGCCAGGGCCGCGCCGCTGACATCCAGATTGGGCACGATGACGGCCTGCAGGTCGAGGGTCTCGCCCACAATGTCGGTGCTTCCCTCGAGCAGGATGGTGCCCACCGGCCCGATCACCTTGTAATCGCGGACCTTCACCTTCCCACGGTCCATGTCCAGCGTGCCCCGGAACTGGTCGAAGGGGAAACCGTCCTTGGGCAGGCCAGCCAGCCCGCTGTCCAGCTTCGTCAGCCGGGTAATGGACTGCAACGACAGGAATTCCAGGAGTTTCCCCGTGTGTGACCCCAGCTTCTGGAAGCGGCCTTTGTCCAGTTCGATCCGCAGGCTGCCCCCCAGGTCCGATTTTTCGCGCGTCCAGGGCAGATTGCGCCACTGGAAGCGCCCCTTGAGCGTGCCTGCGCCGCCGGACATCACATCCTTCCAGCCCGCCCGGTCCATCCAGGCGCCCAGGTTTCCCGCCTGGACCGCGGCGTTCAGTTCCAGCCCCCGGTCCGGACCGCGCAAGCGCCAGAGGCCCGATCCGCGAAGCCGGGCATCCTCGTCGCCCAGGCGCAGATTATTCAGAGTCCAGAGGTGCCGGGCGCCGTCGCGCACGCCTTCCAGGGACAAGGCCCCCATCGAGTGCCCATACAGGCGCAGTTCGTCGGCCTGCAGCACGATCCCCGGAATTTCCAGGTCGTCGTCGAACGAGGCGTCCTCGTCGGGCGTGGCTTCGGGCAACAGGGACCGGGCGTCGCGCGGATCGTCACCCAGACTCAGGCGGGCGAAGCGCGCCGACATGCGGCCCCGCACCCGGCCGTCGCGTTCCTGCCACTTCAGGGTGCCGCTGGTCTGCTCGGAACGCAGGTTCATCGACCATTGCTCCTCGGGGGTGCGCGATACCCGCAGCACGGCCTGATCCAGGCGCGTGCCCATCAGCCGCATCTGGTCGGCCTGGACGCTCAGCAGGCTCAGGTCCGGCCACAGCGGCCGCGTGGCGGGCCGCCGCGCGCCGGCGCCGCGCCGTGGGATGGAGAACTCGTCGACGATGCGATTCCATAGATCCAGGTCGAACAGCGGATAGGCGACCTCGACCCGCATGCCGTCCACACCCGCGTCGGCGGCGCGCCCCGCCCCCACGGCGGCGCCCTGGAAATAAGGCCCGCGCCTGGCCTTGCGGTCATGCCGCAGGGCCAGGCGCAAGGCATCGCCGTACTGAGCGTCCAGCCGGTCCGCATTCGGATCGGCATCGGACCACTGCACGTGCAAGGATCGGGCCTGTTCGGCCGGCTTGGCCAGCGGCGCAGGAAAATCCAGCCCCAGGCCCCGGGTATCCGAATCCAGGGTGAAGACCGTGGCGTGTCCCTGCATGCGCAGAGAGGCCCGATAGTCCAGCGCGCCTGTGAGGCGGCGCATGCCCGGCACGCCCACGTAATCGGCCAGCGCCCGTGCGCCGATCCGGCCCTGGAAGTCCAGGCCTGCGTCCTGCGGGCCGCCCAGACCGCCGCTGATTTTCACATCCCCCCCAAGCAGCCGGGCGTTCATGGGCTGGGCGATGCGCACGCCCTGCTCGCTGAAATGCAGCCGTCCTTCGATCGCCTGGAAAGCCGGCGCGTGCGGCAGGAAGCGCAGACTGGCCTGCCGCAAATCCACGCGCCCCTGGACCTGGGTGTCCTCGCTGTGCAGCAGGGGGATGGTCAGGGAAAGCGGCACATCCCAATCGCCCCCGGCGCTCGCCTCGTCGAACACGCCGTCCAGCAGGGCGGCCAGCGGCGAATGCCGGATCAGCGACATATAGGCCTCACCCGGGGCCGAGGTCAGCCCCGAGACCTGGAGGGTGGAGTGGTTTTCCAGATCCGGAATCCGGGCCATCAGCCCCGACAAGGCGATATCCTGGCCGGACTCCGGCCGCATCCGGGCGGTGGAGGCGGTCAAACGCAAGTCGGTGCGGTGCAGATCGGCCGTCCCCGTGACGTCCTCAAGCAGGGGCCAGGCTTCCTTGGGGGGCGCCCCGGGCACGAATTCAATGCGTGCGTCGCGAAAGCTTCCCTGGATACGGAAATCGCCCGCCTGTGGCTGCGCGCCGAAAGGAAATTCCGCCAGGTCGCCCTGCAGACGCCAGCGGGCGTCCACGACCTCGCCCGCGCGCAGACCGCCCGCCAGCCAGTCCCGGGCATCCGGATTGACCTCGAGCGGCAGATAGCGATGGATCGCGTCCAGGCGGGCGCGGGCGATCGTCCCCTGAAAATCGGCCTGGCCGGCCGGGCCGCCGGACGTCCAGACACCCGCGCCCCGCAGGGCGATATCGGGGTTGCGCCAATCCAGGTCGTCCAGCGCCAAGACCCAGGACCCGGCCCGCCGCAACCGGCCCCGGGCCTCGAGGAAACCCAGGGACAAGGGTTGAGCGAACAGACCCGGCAGTGTTCCCCGTGCGCCCTGGGCTCGCACCTGGAAACTCAGGCCATCGTCCATCGGTCCGTTCCGCTCCAGTGCCCGCCACTGATCCAGCGCGCCCTCGGCCCAGATCCCGGCACGGGGCACGTCCAGCGACAGGCCGGACTCGTCGGACCAGCGCGCGGCTTCGGTTTCGAGCAACAGCGTCAGGCGAGGCTGGCCATTCCGCGTGCGCACCCAGGCCTGCGCCTGCGCACCGCCCCGCAGCAGGGCTTCGGGCAAGTCCACCCAGGCTCGCCAGGCCTTGGAGCGGACCGATCCGATGCGCAGCCAGGCCTGCCAGTCCCCAGGCAGGCGGCCCTGTGCCAGCGTGTCGGGGTCGGCCAGCCGCGCGCGCAGGTCGAGCCGGGCGCCGCCCGCGTCCGGCACCCGGGCGGCGAGCGACACGGCCAGCGCCCCGCCCTCGCGGTCCAGGACGGCCTCGACGTTTTCCAGGCGCAATTCGGGCGCCGCGCGCACCTGATCCACCCAGCGCAGCGTGGTGTCAAGGAAAGCGATCCGGGGCTGGGCCAGCAGCCACCCCAGAACGGGCGCGTCTCCGGAGCCCTGCGTGCCGTTCAGGTCCAGGGTCTGGCCCAGCAGGCCCAGGCGCCCGTCCGGCAAACGGTCCAGCGTCAGATCCATGCCGCGGACCCGCAAGTTCAACAGTCCCCGATGCCCCGGCAGGATGGCCCGCCACTCCAGCCGCGCGCGCGCTTCGGGGATGATGAGCAGATCGCGGCCGTCGGCGGTCCGCAGACGCGTGCCCCGCACATCGAATTCGGGATTCCAGCCATGCCAGCGGACCTGGATGGGGCCCAACGCGACCTGGACGCCCAGCGCCTGCGACAGGCGCGCGTCGATGCGGGGGCGCCAGGCGTCGATCTGCGGCAGCACGGCGTACCGCAGGGCCAGCAGACCGATCCCCAGGCAGAAATACAGGCCGACGGCGACCGCGAGAAGCCGGCGTCCCCAGGTGGAGCCATGGCGTGAAATGAATTGGCGCATGCCACCTTTTGCAGTATGTTAGGGGCTTTTAAAAAGCGGCCCCCATGTCCGAGACCATTATATTCAAGCCCGCCCTGCAATGGTCCGGCGCTCTGCGGCGCTGCATGACGGCGCATCCCGGCCAGGAGGCCCGCCTGGCGGCCGACGCCGCCCAGCCCGTCACCCGCAAGGTTCTGGCCGACTGGTACGCGGAACTGCTCGGCCCCGAACCGGTGCGGCCGACTCCGCAAGCCGAGTTGCGACGCGCCCTGCGTCGGCTCCGGGCCCGGGTCTTCGCTACCCTGGCGGTGCGCGACGTCGCCGGGCTGGCCCCCCTGCACGAGGTGGTGTCGGCGATGTCGCACCTGGCCGACCTGGCCGTGGGCGAAGCCTACGCCTGCGCCATGCATACGTTGATGGAGACCCACGGAACCCCCCGCCATCCCGACACCGGCGCGCCCCAGGACATGCTGATCCTGGGCATGGGCAAGCTGGGCGGCAAAGAGCTGAACGTCTCGTCCGACATCGATCTGATCATGCTCTACGACGAGGAAGGGGAAACCGACGGCCGGCGGCGCATCAGCCACCACGAGTTCTACGGCAAGGTCTGCCGGCTGATGATGCCGATCCTGTCCGAACCGGACGCCGACGGCATCGTCTTTCGCACCGACCTGCGCCTGCGCCCCGACGGCGACAGCGGACCGCTGGCCTGGAGCCTGGCGGCACTGGAAAATTATCTGGTGGTCCAGGGCCGGGAATGGGAACGCTACGCCTGGCTCAAGGCCCGGCTGATCCCCTGCCCGCTGTTCGACGAGGCGGCCTTCGCCGCCCAGGCGCGCGACGTCGAATCCCTGCGGCGGCCTTTCGTGTACCGCAAATATTTCGATTTCGACGCGCTGGCGGCCCTGCGAGGCCTGCGCGAGCGCATCCGCATGGACTGGCAGCGCCGCGCCCAGGCGCGCAAGGGCCTGGACACCCGCCACAACATCAAGCTGGGCGAAGGCGGCATCCGCGAGATCGAATTCGTCGTCCAGCTCAATCAGCTGATCCGGGGCGGCCGCCAGCCTTCCCTGCAACAGCGCAACCTGCTGGCGGCCCTGCACAAACAGCGCCGCGCCGGCATCCTGGACGAGGCCCAGGCCGCCGGCCTGGAGGCCGCCTACATCCACCTGCGGCGGGTCGAGCACATGCTGCAATACCGCGAGGATGAGCAGACCCACCTGCTGCCCCGCACGGACGAAGGCATGACGGCCCTGGCCCGGGCCATGGGCCACGCCGACACGGCCGGATTCCTGGCCGAACTGGAGCGGCACCGCGCCTTCGTCTCGCAATGTTTCCGCGACGCCTTCCGCATCGCCGGCATGGGGAGTGATGCGCAGGAACAGGAACCCCCGCAGACCGAAACAGCCGGGGATGCACTGCGGAACGATCAGGCCGACGCCATGCAGGCCCGCATCGACGCGTTGCTCGACAGTCACCGGATCCGCAGTCTGCCGCGCGCCAGCCTGCAGCGCCTGCAGGCCCTGTTGCCAGGCCTGACCCGGGCGGCGGCGCGCACCGACGACCCGCCGGTCGCGCTGCAGCGTCTGCTGAACCTGGTCGAGCACATCGCCCAACGCAGCGCCTACCTGGCGCTGCTGGCCGAATACCCCGAAACCCTGGCCCGCGTGGCGCGCATCGTCCAGGCCAGCCCCTGGGCCTCGGAATACCTGACCCGCTATCCGCTGCTGCTCGACAGCCTGATCGAATGGCGCAGCCTGATGCAGGCGCCGGACTTCCCGGCCCTGGCCGAACAGTTGCGCAACGACCTGGACGCCTGCCTGCTGCCCGACGGACAGCCCGATGTGGAACAGCAGATGAACCTGGTGCGCGACGTCCAGCACCAGATCACGTTCCAGTTGCTGGCCCAGGATCTGGAAAATGTCATCAGCGTCGAAGGGCTGGCCGATCACCTGTCCGCCCTGGCCGACCTGATGCTGGCCGAGGCCATCCACCGGGTCTGGCCCCAGGTGTTGCCGCGCGAACGCCGCGCCGATCCGGGCAAGCCCCGGTTCGCCATCATCGCCTACGGCAAGCTGGGCGGCAAAGAGATCGGCTACGCATCGGATCTGGACCTGGTCTTCCTGTACGACGACCCGGACCAGGAGGCCGGCGAACGCTACGCCAAGCTGGGGCGCCGGGTGGCGTCCTGGCTGTCCACCCTGACCTCGTCGGGCCGGCTCTACGAGATCGACCTGCGTCTGCGCCCTGACGGCGACGCAGGCCTGCTGGCCCTGCCCATCGACGCCTTTGAACACTATCAGCTGACGCAGGCCTGGCCCTGGGAACACCAGGCCCTGACCCGGGCCCGCTTCGTGGCGGGCGACGCCGCCATCGGCGCCCGTTTCGAGGACATCCGCCGGCGCATCCTGCTGCTGCCGCGCGACCCCGAGGCCCTGCGCCGCGAGGTACTCGCGATGCGCGACAAGATTTCCCAGGGACACCCCAATCGCAGCGGCGACTTCGATCTGAAGCACGACCGGGGCGGCATGGTGGACATCGAGTTCATCACCCAGTTCCTGGTGCTCAGCCAATCGGTCGCCCACCCCGAACTGCTGGACAACCTGGGCAACATCGCCCTGCTGGGCCTGGCGGCCCGGGCCGGCCTGATCCCGGGCCCGCTGGCCGCCGAAGCGGCGGACGCCTACCGCGTCTTCCGCCGGCGCCAGCACACCCTGCGCCTGCAAGGCGCCGACAAGGCGCGCGTGCCCCAGTCGGAATTCACGCGCGAGCGCGAAGCGGTGCGCCAGCTGTGGGCGCACGTGCTGGAGGAAAGGGACTCGTAAAGGCCGATTACTGCAGCGTGCGCTCGAACACGAACTTTTCGCCGTCCCAGTCGACGGGAACCACGTCGCGCGGCCCGAACTTGCCCTCCAGAATCAGCCGCGCCACGGGATTTTCCACGTGCTGCTGGATGGCGCGCTTCAGGGGCCGCGCGCCGAACACCGGATCGTAGCCCGCCCGGGCGAGTTCCGTGACTGCTGCGTCGGACACTTCCAGGCGCATTTCCTGCTGGGCCAGGCGTTCGGCCAGGCGTTTCAGCTGGATGCGGGCGATCGGTTCGATGTGCGTCGCGTCCAGACCGTGGAAGACCACGATCTCGTCGATCCGGTTCAGGAATTCCGGCCGGAACGCCGTCTTCAGTTCGTCGCGGATGACTTCCTTGACCACGTCGTAGGGCTGGTCGGCCAGGTTCTGGATGTGCTGCGAGCCGATGTTCGAGGTCATGATGATCACCGTGTTGCGGAAATCCACGGTGCGGCCCTGGCCATCGGTCAGGCGGCCGTCATCCAGCACCTGCAGCAGCACGTTGAACACGTCCGGGTGGGCCTTTTCGACCTCGTCGAACAGCACGACCTGATAGGGCCGGCGCCGCACGGCTTCGGTCAGCACACCGCCTTCGTCATAGCCGACATAGCCCGGAGGCGCGCCGATCAGACGGGCAACGGCGTGTTTCTCCATGAACTCGGACATGTCGATGCGGACCATCGCGCTGTCGTCGTCAAAAAGATATTCGGCCACCGCCTTCGTCAGTTCGGTCTTGCCGACGCCGGTCGGCCCAAGGAACAGGAACGACCCCAGCGGGCGGTTTTCGTCGTTAAGCCCCGCCCGCGCACGGCGCACCGCGTTCGAAACCGCAACCACGGCCTGCCGCTGACCGATGACGCGCTTGCCCAGCTCTTCTTCCATACGCAGAAGCTTTTCGCGCTCGCCTTCCAGCATCTTCGACGTGGGAATGCCGGTCCAGCGTTCCACCACCTCGGCGATCTGTTCGGGGCGCACGGCTTCTTCCACCATCAGCCCGTCTTCCTTGGTCTCGCTTTCCGCAAGCTGGCGTTCCAGCCCCGGAATGACGCCGTAGGACAGCTCACCGGCCTTGGCGAGGTTGCCTTCGCGCTTGGCTTGTTCAAGCTGCGCCCGCGCATGGTCCAGTTGTTCCTTGAGCCCGCGCGACGATTCCAGCTTGTCGCGTTCGGCCTGCCAGCGCGCCGTCATCTCGGCCGAGCGTTGTTGCAGGTCGCCGAGTTCCTTTTCGATCTTTTCCAGACGGTCCTTGCTGGCCGCGTCGTCTTCCTTCTTCAGCGCCTCGGCTTCGATCTGCATCTGCAGGATCTGCCGGTCCAGCTGGTCCAGTTCTTCGGGCTTGCTGTCCACTTCCATCCGCAGGCGCGACGCCGCCTCGTCCACAAGGTCGATGGCCTTGTC
>DISE01000094.1 GCA_002421865.1 Castellaniella sp. UBA6218 | reverse complement strand
TGATCTCGCCCATGGTGGAGACCAGCTCGGCGACGATGGAGCCGCCATCGGTGGCGGTCTTGGCGGCCGAGGCGGCCAGGGTGTTGGCCTGCTGGGCGTTGTCGGCGTTCTGGCGCACGGTGGCGGTGATTTCCTCCATGGTGGCGGCGGTCTCGGCCAGGGAGCTGGCCTGTTGCTCGGTGCGCGAAGACAGATCCAGGTTGCCGGCGCTGATCTGCGCCGAGGCCGAGGCGATCGCGTTCGAGCCTTCGCGTACTTCGCCCAGGGCGCCGCGCAGATTGCGGGTCATGGTGGACAGGGCGTTCAGCAGCTGGCCGATCTCATCCCGGCCGCGGACGACGATGTCGGCGCCGAGATCGCGGCGCGCGACGGCCTCCGCCAGGTCCACGGCACGCCGCAGCGGATGGGTGACGGACCGCGTCACCCGCCAGGCGAACAGCGGCCCCAGGATCAGGGCCAACAGAGTGGCCACCGCCAGCACGGTCAGGCCCAGCCGGCTCGTCCGCGCGCTTGCGTCGAACAGGCGCTGCACGGAATCGGATTGCAGCCGGGACAATTGATCGAGCTTGTCCATCAGTCCGGCCGTCCGCTTGGGCATTTCCTGGTTGAAGAAAGCGTCGGTCTCGCCGTAGTTGCCGCCATCCAGATCCTTGAACGCCTGGCTCCGCTGCTTGATGAAGGCATCGCGCGCCTGGCCGATGTCGCGCAGCAACTCGACGGCCTGGGGCTGGGAAAGGGATTGCGCCAGTGCGTCGGCCAGTTCGCCCGCCTGCCGGTCGGTGGCCTCGATGTCCTGCTTCAGGCGCCGGAGCGTGTCGGGGTCGGCCGCCAGGGTCGCCTGGGTCAGGTTGGCGCTTTTGTTGATCTGCCGGGCCATCCGCTGGATCAGCGCCGTGGTGCGCAGCCGCTGATCCAGTGCCTGGTTGTCCTGCTGCGTGGCCAGCATGCGCCAGGCGCCGATGCCAGACATCACCAGCAACAGGACGATCACAAAGCCGAATCCCAGGGTCAGCCGGGTGCCGATTTTCAGGTTGCGCATGGTGTGGTCTCGCTTTCGATGGGAATGCCTGGAGCCCGATCGAAAAACCCCGCCGCCGACCCGGCCTGAAGGCTCTGATCTTAAAGGGAAGCCCACGCCGGGCCATCCTGTATCCGATTCTTTCTGTTATGCCGTTTTGCGATAGGCGCCAGCCCGCCCGGACTGGCACGCATGCTCCGTCCGGGCGGGCCATCCTGTTTCCAGGGAAAGGGTCTTATTCCGCGCCGATCGCTTTCAGGCCAGCGGCCGCGCAGCCGGCGTCGATATCGCCGGAGGGCGCGCCGCCCACACCGATGCCGGCCACCAGCGCCTTGCCGAACTTGACCGGCAGGCCGCCCGCCTGGATGACCATGCGGGCATCCATGTCGCGCAGACCGTCATTGGCCGGCTTGGAAGCGATGAATTCGGCCAGTCCGGCGGTGTCGCGGCCCAGTGCGGCCGAGGTGAAGGCCTTGCCCTGGGCGCTGCTGGCGGTGTGAGGGCCGGCGTTGTCGGCCTTCAGCAGCGCTTTGACGCCGCCGTCGCGCGCCACGATGGCGACGCTGACGTTGTGACCCTGGGCGACGCAGGCCTTCAGGGCGGCGTCGGCGGCCTTGGTCGCCAGTTCCAGCGGCAGGTACGGAGCGGTGGGCAATTGGGTCGCGGCGGACGCCAGACCCGGCAGGCACAGGAGGGCGGCGAGTGAGAGTTTGCGGATCATATCGGTTCCTTTCAGGGTTGCTCGTCGAGATTCAGGACTGAACGAGTGAACGATGAAAGGTTACGGGCCGGCCGCCCGCCCGGGTATTCGTGGCCTTCGCGAGCAGGTCCGTAGTTCTACGGAGTCCCCGCCTGACCCTCGATCCACAGGCGCGTCAACTCGGCCTGCGAGGTCGTGCCCAGCTTGGCGCCGATGGCGGCGCGGTGGGTCTCGACAGTGCGCGGCGACAGCTCCAGCGCGTCGGCGATCTGGCGCGTGGTGTAGCCCTGGGCGACGCGATCGAGCACCTGACGCTCGCGCGGCGTCAGCGCCGCCAACAGTTCCAGGGTCTCGGCACGCTGCGCGCTGCGCCGCAACTGATCATCCAGCGCGGCCTGACCGCGCTGGATGGCGTCGATGAGGTCCTGTTCGTCGATCGGTTTGGACAGGAAGTCGATCGCGCCATTGCGAAAGGCGCGCCGGCACGCGTCGATGTCGCCATGCCCGGAAATGATGATGATCGGCCAATCCACGCCCTGGCCGATCAGGCGCTCCTGCAGCTTGAGCCCGGAGACGACAGGCATGCGGATGTCCAGGATCAGGCAGCCGGGCGCCAGCCGGGCGACCTGAGCCAGGAACAGGCCCGGATCGGCGAAGCCCCGGGCCGCGACGCCGACCGTGGACAGCAGCAGGCACAGGGCCTCGCGCACCGCCTCGTCGTCATCCACCAGATACACGGGATGCGTCATGATCAATCCTCTCCTGTGTTGCCTGCCAGCGGAATCGATATCCGGAAGGTCGCGCCCGGGCCAGCCCCGTCGGCCAGATCCAGATCGCCGCCGCCGCGCTCGACCAGCCGCCTGCTCAGCGCCAGACCCAGCCCCATCCCGCCCTCCCGCGTGGTGGCGAACGGCGTGAACAGGGTCGCGCGGATGCCGGGCGCGACGCCGGGACCATTGTCCGAGACGTCGAGCACGGCGCGGCCCGCCGCGGACCGCAGATCGATGGCGATCCGGGCGTCCGGCCGCCCCGCCACGGCTTCGATCGCGTTGCGCACGAGATTGAACGCCGCTTGCTCCATTTCGACCGGATCGGCCCGCACGGGGACGGGTTCCCCGGGCACGGAGCAGTCGATCCGGGCCCCGCCGGATGCCGCCTCGGACTCCAGCAGCGCCTGGACGTTGCGCACCGCGTCCCGCAGATCGAAGGCAGCGGCCGACGCCGGCCGGGGACGCGACCAGTCGCGGAACCGCTCCAGGATGGCCGATGCGCGGCGGGCCTGGGCGATCGTGCCGTCCAGCACGGATTCGAGCGCGGCGCCCCGCCCTTGCGCCGCCAGCCGCTTGCCGGCCTGCGCCTGCGCCAGGATCGCCGTGAGCGGCTGCGTCAGTTCATGCGTCAGGCCGCTGGCCATCTCGCCCAGCGCATTGACCCGCGAGGCGTGGGCCAGGCGCGACTCCAGCGCGTTGATCCGTGCCTGTTCAGCCACCGCGCGGGCGCGCGCCCGCTGCCGCCAGGCGCCGAGCGCCGTCCAATAGACGAGGCTGGCGAAGGCGAGCAGCAGCGCGGTCGGCGCCAGCGGCAGCCGGTCCGCCCAGCCCGCGTCCAGGCCGGTTTCCAGGATCAGCGGCTGGGACGCGCTGCCGATGACGCGGCCGGACCGCACGGCGCCGGAAGGACGGGCCTGACCGGCCAGCAGCCGGCCGTCGGGCATGGCCAGGGCCAGGACGACGCCCGGCTGGCGCCAGAAGGCGCCCGCCTCGTCGAGCAGCTTTTGGGCGTCGACTCCCAGCATCAGGCCATGACGCGCCCCGGGCGTGTTGGGGCTGCGTTTGACCATCATGTAATGATGCGCCCGCCCGGGATAGGGCATCAGCGCGATGCCGCCCGTGGACGCACGGGCGGCATCGCGGATCATGTCAGCGACCTCAGGCGCCAGGGGACCGGTGCCGATCACCGGATCGCGCGGATCGAGCGGGACGAACTGCACATCGTCGATGCGCGGGTAGAAATGCGTGATCGTCGAGGCGACATCCAGGAAGAGATCGCGTTCAGGCCCGGCGGACGCCGAGGCGATGGCCGAAAGAGCCGTCAGGTGCGCGTCGTGCTGGCCGGCCCGCTGGGACACCAGCCGGTTGAGGGCGCTGCTTTCGCGTTCCAGTGCCTGGGTCAGCGACCGCTGCTGCCACAGCGCCATCGCGCCGGCTGCCAGCAGCAGCGACAGGCCCCAGGCCAGGATCGCCCAGCCTCCTGGACGAGTGAATTCGCGCGGCTTCGGCCGATCCCGCATCGGCGCGCTCCCCGCCCCTAAGGGCAAGCGTCGGATTGGTGCCCGAGGCCGGAATCGAACCGGCACGCCTTGCGGCGAGGGATTTTAAGTCCCTTGTGTCTACCGATTTCACCACTCGGGCATGATGTGTTGCGGCATTGTACTGAATAAGGCGGGATCGCCCGGAAGCGCAAGCCTCCGACGCCCCCAAGCGTCAGCCCTGGACACTTTGCAATATTGTGCACATAATTACAATCATTCTGCACAATATTGATAATAAGGGACGAGACGCCATGGAAGGACCGCAGCGGGATTACGTGGGCTATGGACGCAAGCCCCCGGTCTTCACCTGGCCGGGCGACCGCCGGCTGGCGGTCAGCGTGGTGGTCAACTATGAAGAAGGCGGTGAAAGCTGCATCCTCGAAGGAGACGCGCACTCCGAGGCCTTGAACAGCGACATGCCGGCCGCGGCGGCCCGGCCCGGCCGGCGCAATCTGGTCATGGAGTCCCACTATGAATATGGCAGCCGGGTGGGTCATTGGCGCATCCTGGACCTCCTGGAGGAATGCGGAATCCCGGCAACCTATTTCGCCGTTTCCAGCGCGCTGGAAAAGAACCCGCAGGCGGCGCGCGCCATCGTCGAGGCCGGCCACGAAGTGGTCTCCCACGGCAAACGGTGGATCGACTACGAGTCCTTCGACGCCGAAACGGAAAACGCCCACATCGTGGACTCCCTGAACGTGATCGAGGCCTTGTGCGGCGTACGGCCGGTGGGCTGGTACACGGGGCGGGTCAGCCTGAACACGCGCAATCTGGTGCAACGCAACGGCCTGCTGTACGACTCCGACGCCTACAACGACGATCTGCCCTATTGGACGACCGCCAATCAGGCGCCGCACCTGGTCGTCCCATACAGCTTCGACTGCAACGACATGCGTTTCGCCTCGGCGCCCGGCTTCAATACCCCGGACGATTTCACCGGCCATTTGCGGCGGGCGCTCGACGGATTGCGCCGGGAGTCCCAGCGCGGGTCCAAGATGATGTCGATCGGCCTGCACCTGCGTCTGGCCGGGCGCCCCGCGCGCGCCGAAGCCTTGCGCGAGTTCCTGCTCGAAGCGGCCAGGCTGCCGGACGTGTGGTTCTGCCGCCGGCGCGACATCGCCGAATTCTGGCACGCGCGGCATCCGCCATCCACGGAGGCCGCATGAGAACGCTTTTCCTGAACCCCAATTCGGACGAGTCGATCACCGCGACGTTCCGCCAGCGCATCGACGCGCTGGCGCGGGCCGGCGAGGCCTACGAGGTCGCACGGCTGCCGGGATCCCCCCGCATCATCGCCTCGCCGGAAGACAATCTCCAGGCGCAGGCGGTCTTGCTCGACAGCCTCGACGCGGGCGTGGCCGGCGGTTTCCAGCGTCTGGTGCTGATGTCGTCCCTGGATACCGGCTACGAAGTCGCGCAGACCCGGACGCCGCTGCGCGTACACGGTTTCACGCGCAGCGTCCTGGAATGGAACCGGCGCCAGGAACGGAGCCTGCACGCAGTGACCTTCGACGCGGCGATGACACCGCTCTACCGGGCCTTGTTCGAATCTCCCGGATGCGCTGGCGTGGTGCGGAGCATTTCCACCGTACCGATGTCTCCGGCCTCGGTGACCGGGTCGAACAGACAGGCCATGGAAGCGGTGCGCGCCCTGTGCCGGGACTCGCGCGCCACGCCCGAGACTCCCCTCTTCATCGTCGGCGCGGTGGGCCTGACGATCGCCCAGACCCTGCGGAACGAAGACGCGCTGCCGATCATCGACCCGGTCGCCGATCTCCTGGCGCGGCTGGACATGCGGGCCGATCCGCGATGACGCCGCGTCCGGCCCCCGACACCCCGACATCCCTGGCGATCGAGGAAAATATCTACCGTTCGATCAAGGCGGTCATCCTGTCGGGGCGGCTGTCGCCGGGCACACGCCTGCCCGAGACACGGATCGCTCCCCTGTTCGGCGTCACCCGCGAGCGATTGCGCAAGGTCCTGCACCGGCTGGGCCACGAGCACCTGCTCCGGATCGTGCCCAATGTCGGCGCGGTCGTGCCTGCGCCTTCGCTGGACCGGGCCCGGGAACTGTTCGATGCGCGGCGCGTCCTCGAGGCCGGCATCGGCGCCTGCCTGTGCGAAAGAATCACGGATGACGACATCCGGAGGCTCGAACGCCACGTGGACGAGGAAGAAGACATCGCCGCGGCGGGGGACCGGCCCCGCTTCATCCTGGCCTCGTCCCGGTTTCACCAGACGCTGGCGGGCTTGCTGGACAACCCCCTGGTATCGGCGCAACTCGATGAGCTGCTGGCGAAGTCGGCGCTGTTCTCCGCGTTCCACGACCCGGAGCACGGCTCGGCCTGCTCGTGCCGCGAGCACCGGCGGATCGTCGATTCCCTGGCGCGCCGGGACATCGCGGACGTGCATGAGGCCGTGGTGGCGCACCTGTCGCTGATCGAAACCAGGCTGCGGCCCGTCCCGCCGGACGCGCCGAGGACGGACGCCGTGACGGCGCTCCGGGCGCACCTCGCGACGGAGCCGATCCGCCCCTGATTGAATGCGGGGCCGCTAAGCCGCAACGATGTCGATCCGCTGAACGCCCAGCACGCCCGCGCTCGCGACGACACGGTCGCCGGGCTTGAGGTACTCGCCGGTAGCCAGACCGACACCCGCCGGCGTGCCTGTCGTGATCACATCGCCCGCCCGCAAGTGGAAAAACGAGGACAGATAGGCGATCAATTCCGGCACCTTGAAGACCATGCCCGACACACGCGCTCGCTGCCGGACGCGGCCGTTGACGTGAAGTTCGAGGGGAATCTCCCCGAGTTCGGGAATTTCGTCGGGCGTCACCAGCCATGGCCCCAGAGGGCCGAAGCCGGGCGCGCTCTTGGAGAGCACCCATTGCCCGGGGTAATGGCTTTGCCAATACCGGTCGGTGAAATCGTTCGACAGGCAATATCCGCCCACGTGATCCAGCGCCCGGTCCGCCTCGACCCGCCAGGCGTCGCGGCACAGGACCACCGCGAGCTCGACCTCGTAATCCACCTCGCGGCTGCCCGGCGCCAGGCTCAGCGCATCGCAGGGCCCGGAAATGCAGCTGGGCGCCTTGCTGAAAGCCAGCGGATATTCGGGAAGCGGCATGCCGGCCTCGGCGGCATGATCGGCGAAATTCAGGCCGATGCCGATGAAATGCCCCACACCGCCGACGCAAGACCCGATCCGCACGCCCGGATCGAGCGCGGGCAGGGTTGACGGGTCCAGGTCGCGCAGGCGGCGCAACGCGTCGCCGGCCAGCAGCGCGCCATGGATGTCGTCCACGATTCCGGAGAGATCCCGGTACCCGCCCAGGCCGTCGAGCACACCTGGCCGCTCGTGTCCCGGCGCGCCATGCCGAAAAAGTCTCATGGCGAAGCTCCTCAGAGAATGGGCTGGCCGCAGGGCATGAATTCGCCCTCGCCCGCCCGGCCCAGGAATTCGAAATCCTGGCTGACGAGCCGGCCGCGCGAAAACGTCATGACAGGCCAGCCGGTGACCGTGCGGCCTTCATAAGGCGTGTAATCGACGGCATGGTGCAGGCGGTCGTTGCTGATGCGGACTTCCAGATCCCGGTCCCACAAGGCGATATCGGCATCGGCGCCGATCATGATCGAGCCCTTGCGGGGATAGAGCCCGTAGAGCTTGGCGGGCTGCGTGGAAGTCAGGGCCACAAACTGGTGAAGGCTGATGCGCCCGGATGCGACCCCGCCCGAAAACAGCAGCGGCAGGCGGGTTTCGAGCCCGGGAATGCCGTTGGGGATGTACTGGAATTTCTGCTCTTTGCCGTTGAGCTTCTTGCCATGGACATCGTCATACGAGAACGGCGCATGGTCCGACGAAAAGACGGAGAATACATTATGGGCGAGCGCCCGCCAGACGGCCTCCTGGTTCTGACGATCGCGCGGCGGAGGACTGCACACGCACTTGGCGCCCTCGTAGCCGTCATGGCCCAGATCCTCGGCCGTGAGATAAAGGTACTGCGGGCAGGTCTCGGCGTAGATCCTCTGCCCACGGCCATGGGCCCAGCGGATCTGCTCGATGGCTTCGTTGCCCGATACATGCACGATCAGAATCGGGACATCGACCAGTTCGGAAAAAGTGATGGCGCGGTGAGTGGCCTCGCGCTCGACCGCCTGCGGTCGGGAGACGGCATGGTACCGGGGCGCGGTATTGCCCTCGGCGACCAGCCGGTCGGTCAGCCAGGAAATGCAATCGGAATTCTCTGCATGCACCATGACCAGCGCCCCTTCGCGGCGCGCCACGTCGAGCACCTCGAGGATCTGGCGGTCATCGAGCTTCAGGTCGTCGTAGGTCATGTAGATCTTGAACGAGGTATAGCCCTCGCGGATCAGCGCGGGCAGTTCCTCGCGCAGAACCCGGGGCGTGGGGTCGGACACGATCATGTGGAAGGCATAGTCCACGCAGGCCTTGCCCTCGGCGCGGCGATGGTAATCCTCGACCGCGGCCCTCAGGGACTGCCCTTTCATCTGCGCCGCGAAGGGGATGACCGTCGTGGTGCCGCCGCAGGCCGCCGAGCGGGTTCCACTGGTGAAATCATCCGCCATCCGCAACCCGAACTCCATGGGTTGATCCAGATGGCAATGCGCATCGACGCCGCCCGGCAGCGTAAGCAGGCCGCTGGCGTCCACGGTCCGCCCGGCCTCGCCCAGGTGATGGCCAAGCGCGACGATCTTGCCGTCGCGGATGCCGATATCAGTGCTGAAGCGGTCAGACGCGGTGACGACATCGGCGTTCGTGATGAGCAAATCGAAGGAAGCCATGAATACTCCTGAAGGCACGGGGTGGGGGCCGGGCGCGAAGGCTGGGGGCACATCGGGTCAAGCCTGGGGCTCAAGTGCTTCAATGATATTTTTAAGAAAAGATTGTCCACATAAGTGTTTTCACTAATACGGACAAATTACAAGCACTTTCAGTACATCAAACTCTTTATTTTTAATCTTTGTTTTCAATTATTTATATCGTTCCTATGAATTTATTGAGTGGTTTTTCAGCATGGATAAAACATGCGAAAAAACCATACACAACATATTTGATAAGAAATTCTTTGACTTATTGTACACAATCTAGATATGCTCTCACTACCAAAGAGGACGGTGCGCGGGCGGCCCAGCGGCTCAGCCATGCGGACAACACCAAAGTCACGTGTCACCCATGAGTCAATCCGGTAAGGAGACAAGCATGAAACAGCTATTCCAGGCAACGGCGCTCGCTTTCGCGTGCGTGGCATCCACGACGGCGTGGGCCGATCCCGCGACCCTCAAGGTGCTGGGCAACTTCACAGGCAACAAGAAACAGGTCGAACTGGTCGAACAGCCCTTTTTCATGGGACTGTCCAAGGAAGCCGGCATCTCGTCGAAGATCGGCTACAGCCCGATGGACCTGGTCAACGTCAAGGCGGCCGACGCGCTGCGCCTGCTGAAATCGGGGGCTTTCGACGTCGCCTCGGTGCAGATCGGGCTGGTGGCGCGCGACGACCCGTTCCTGGAAGGCATCGACCTCGCCGGGATCGCGACGAACCTCGCCGACCAGCGCAAGGTCGTGGATGCGATCCGCGAAGAATTCGATCGCGAGGTCCAGGCCCGGTTCAACTCCAAGGTCATGACCCTCTGGCCCTTCGGCCCGCAGATTCTCTTCTGCAAGAAGGCGATCAACAGCATGGACGATTTCCAGGGCACGAAGGTGCGCACCTTCACGACCTCGATGGCGAGCATGATCAAGGGCCTGGGCGGCTCGCCGGTCACCCTGCAATACGGTGAGGTCTATCTCGCCCTGCAGCGCGGCGTGGTGGACTGCGGCGTGACCGCGTCCTCGGCGGGCAACGGCGGCAAATGGCCCGAAGTGACCAGCCACCTGCTGCCGTTGGCGGTGTCCAACGCGATGCAAGGCCATTTCATCAACCTGGATACCTGGAAACAGTTCACGCCCGAACAACAGGCCAGACTGACGGCGGCGTTCAAGAAGATGGAAGACGATATGTGGGCGCTGGCCGCCAACATCGATGCGGACGCCACCGCCTGCAACACAGGCAAAGACTCGTGCAAGGAGCACACGAAGTACAAGATGACCCTGGGCGCGATTTCCGACGCCGAACAGGCGCGCCTCAAGACGGTCGTCAACCGTGACGTGCTGCCCGAGTGGGGCCGGAATTGCAATGCCGTCATTCCGGACTGCACCGCGCGCTGGAACGCGACGGTCGGCAAAACCATGGGCTACGACATCGCTGTCAAATAAGCCGCGCGCGCCCTCCCAGGAGAACTCTCATGGCCAGACTCAATCCTGTCGCCCGGGCGTGCGCGCCCGTGGCCCGGGGAGCCGCGATCCTGTCCGGATATGCGTTGCTCTTCCTCTCGCTCCTGATCACATTCGATGTGATCGCGCGCAAGACATTCGACGCGCCGTCGATCGGCTCCGATGAAATCGGCGGCTATATCGTGGCCGCCATGGCGGCCTTCGGCTTCACCTATGCCCTGCTGCAACATGCGCACACCCGGATCGACGTCCTTTATCAGTGGATGCCCCCATCCATGCGCGTAGTGGCCAATCTGACGGCCATGGGCGGTCTGTTCCTGTTCGCGGGCTTCATCGCCTGGCGCGGCTGGGGCACCCTGATGGAAAGCATCGAATTCGGCAGCACCGCAAGCACGCCGCTGCGCACGCCGCAATGGATACCGCAATCCCTGTGGTTCGCGGGGCTGGCGCTCTTCGCGGTGGTCGCCCTGCTGCTGTTCATCCATGCGCTGTTTCTGACCCTGCGCGGCCAGTCGCGGATCGCCCTGCAGCTTTACGGTCCCCAGACGCTGGAAGAAGAAATCGCCCGGGAACGCATGGACGTCGAAGGCCTCGACGACCGCATCACGCCCACGCCCCTGCCTGGAGAAACACGATGATCGACTTCGGAAGCGCCGCCATCGGCTTTCTGGTGATGCTCGGCCTGATGCTCACGGGCATCAGCATCGCCGCATCCCTGTTCCTGACCGCCTCGCTGGGCGCCCTGCTCTATCTGGGCCTGCCCACGCTCATGTCCTTCGGCAACACCATGTGGGGCGTGCTCAATGACTTCATCCTGACCTGCATCCCCTTGTTCATCCTGCTCGGGGAAATCCTGGTGCGCGCCGGGGTCACGGACCGGATGTACCGGACCTTGTCCGATTGGCTGGCGCCCCTGCCGGGGGGCCTGCTGCATTCCAACATCGGAGCCTGCTCGATTTTCGCCGCGATCTCCGGATCCTCGGTCGCCACCGCCGCCACCATGGGCACGGTGGCGCTGCCGGCCATGCAGGCGCGCCACTACAACGAGCGCCTGGTGCTGGGCTCGGTGGCCGCGGGCGGCACCCTGGGCATCCTCATCCCCCCCAGCATCAACATGATCGTCTATGGCGCGATCACCAACACCTCGATCGGCAAGCTGTTCATCGCCGGAATCGTGCCGGGCCTGCTGCTGGCCGGCCTGTTCATGGCGCTGATCATGGTGATGTGCGTCCTCAAGCCCTCGCTGGCCGGCGACAAGGAGCAACTGCCGCCCCTGCGCGAACGACTCCGGAACCTGGTGGGTTTCATTCCCCCGGGCCTCGTGTTCTTCATCGTCATGGGCGGCATCTACCTGGGCTGGGCCACCCCAACCGAAGCGGCGGCGCTGGGCGTCGTCATGTCGATGCTGATCGCGGCCTGGTACCGCAAACTCACCCTCGTCATGCTGCACGAAGCTTTCCTGTCGACCATGCGCACCACCGCGATGGTGCTGCTGATCATCATCGGGGCCTTTTTCCTGAACTATGTGATCGGCATGCTGGGCGTCCCGCAGGCCGTCTCGTCCTATGTGGCGGCGCTGGGCACCTCGCCGCTCGAGACGCTCTGGATTCTGGTGATCTTCTACCTGATCCTGGGTTGCTTCCTCGAAACCCTGTCCATGATGATCGCAACGGTGCCGGTGATCGTGCCCCTGGTCGTCTCCCTGGGATACGACCCGGTATGGTTCGGCATCTTCCTCGTCCTCATGATGGAACTGTCCCTGATCACTCCCCCGGTGGGAATGAATCTGTACGTGGTGCAGGGCATCCGGGGCAAAGGCTCGGTCATCGACGTCATCCGCGGATCCATACCCTTCGTGCTGATCATGCTGCTGATGACGGCGCTGATCATCTTCTTCCCGGACATCGTTTTGTGGTTGCCCGGAAAGATCTCATAGCGAACCCTTCCCCGAATCGTTCCGCATCCGTCCCGCGCGCAAGCGCGGGACACCTCTTTTCAAAGGCCATTCATCATGAAGCAACGCATTCTCCTGGGCATGCTGACGCCTTCCTCCAACACGTCGCTCGAACCGCTGACCAGCGCGATCGTCAGTGAGCTGCCGGGTGTTTCGGCGCACTTTTCGCGCTTCACGGTCACCGAGATCTCGCTCCAGGATCAGGCTCTGGGGCAATTCGACGACAGCAAGATCCTCGAAGCCGCCAGGTTGCTGGCCGATGCGCGGGTCGACGTGATCGGCTGGAGCGGCACCGCCGCGAGCTGGATGGGCTTCGACACCGATGAAAAACTTTGCCGGCGCATCACCGAGGCCACCGGCATCCCGGCGACCACCTCCGTGCTGGCCCTGAACGAAATCCTCGGCAAGACCGGCGTCAAGGAACTGGGCCTGATCAGCCCCTACCTCAAGTCCGTGCAGGACAAAATCATCGAGAACTATGCGCGAGCGGGCATCCGGATCCCGGCCGAGCGGCACCTGGATCTGCACGTCAATTATTCGTTCGCGGAAGTGACCGAAACGCAGATTCTGGAGATGGCCGGCGCCGTGGCCAGCCATCGCCCCGACGCCATGACCGTCATGTGCACGAATCTGAAAGGAGCGCAGCTGGCGGCGCGTATCGAGGAGGAAACCGGCATTCCCCTGTACGACTCCGTCTCCACCGTGGTCTGGAAATCGTTGCTGCTCGCCGGCTTCGACGTGCGCAAGGTCAAGGGCTGGGGCGGTCTTTTCCAGAACGTGGCCTGAGCCGCCGTCGCGTCCGGTCCGGGCGCGACGGAGAGCCCCCTCGGCCGGCCCGCGGAACGCGCCGGGCCCCGGAGCGGCTCAAGGATGCGCGCCGGCGTCGGGAATCCGGTAGGCGAAACCGTGCCGTTCCAGTTCGGCGGCCAGCGTCAGCAGCATGTCTTCGCAATGGGGTCGGGCGATCAATTGCAGCCCGACCGGCAGGCCATCCCGGGTGAAACCGCAAGGGATAGAGATCGAGGGGAAACCGACCAGCGAAATCAGGTACGTCACCCGCAGGTAGTCGATGATGTTGGCCATCGGGGTGCCTTCGATCTCGAGCACATCCTCCTGAGTGTTCAGGAAGGGCGGCACCGAAGCGCTCACGGCGGCGAGAATGTCGCAGTCCCGGAAAAACCGCACGAAGGACTGGTAGACCTTGCCGCGCAAAGCTTCCGCCCGCAACAGGTCGTGGGCGGTGATGCCCGCGCCGCGCTCCACATTCCACGCAAAGGACGGCGTGCACAGATCGCGGTGCTCACGGCACATCCCGGAGAACGAGAAATGCAGATTGGCCGCACGCACGGTTTCGAAGGCCTGTTGTGCGCCAGCGGTCTCCGGCGCGCCGGCCGTCAGGTCCAGACCCAGGGCGCGCATGCGCTCGATGGCGGCATCGAAGACATCGCGGACCTCGGAATGGATCACCGCGAATCCCATGTCCGCACTGTGCGCGATCCGCAGGCGGGAAACCGGCGCTCCGCCGTAGGCGACCGGAGCACCCATGGAAAGCGGATCGCGCGGATCCGGACCGGACAGCGCCGTGTATGCGAGCCGCGCGTCGCGCACGGTCCGCGCGAGGATGCCGTGGGAGCTGAGCCCATTCCACGGCAATGCCTTGGGCACGCTCGGGATGCCGCCCGGCGTAGGCCGGAAACCCACGATGCCGCAAAAGCTTGCCGGCGTGCGCACGGAGCCCCCCAGATCGGTGCCTTGGGCGAGCGGGATCATGCCATCGGCGACGGCCGCCGCCGAGCCGCCGCTGGAGCCGCCGCTGGAATAGTCCATATTCCAGGGGTTGGCCGTAGGACCGCGCAGGGGGTTCGTGCAGACCGCGCCGCAAGCGAATTCCGGCGTATTGGTCTTGCCCAGAATGATGGCGCCCGCCTGTCTGAGGCGCGCGACGACGAGCTCGTCCGCATCGGGCACGAAATGCTCGCGGATGCGCGACCCGTAGGTGGTGCGGATCCCGGCGGTCGCGGTGTTGTCCTTGACCCCCACCGGGATCCCGTGCAATGGGCCCAGGGTTTCGCCGCGCGCCAGGGCCTGGTCGGCCGCATCCGCCTGGGCCAGCGCCTGGTCGCCGCACACCGTGATGAAGGCCTGCAGGCGATCATCACGGCGCTCGATCCGTTCCAGGCAGGCCTCGACCAGATCGCGCGATCGGATTCTCCGCGCACGGATGGCCTCGGCCAATGTCGTCGCATCGGCATGGCAAAGATCTTCCGCGTCTAAAGCGCGTTCGTCGATTGGCATGGCTTCCTCCGGTATGCGTGGCGTTCGCGGCACGCCGGTCTTATTCCTCGACGAAGGCCACTGGACGGCACCAGCCCCCGGAGGCGCGCTCGATCAGGATCGGGAAAATGCCGACCTTGAAGCCATGCGTGGGCAATTCGTTGAGGCGGGCCATTTTTTCGACGTGGCAGTATTCTTTGTCGCGCCCGGCGTAATGCCCCGGGAAAAAGGCCGCTTTGTCGCCATTCTTGAGGGCTTCGGCCATGGTCGGAATGGGAATGTCCCAACCCCATCCATCCGTGCCCATCATGCGGATGCCCTGCTCGATGAGCCACAGCGTCGATTCGCGGCCCATGCCGGGATGGCGCATCACCCAGTCCACCTTGTCGAAATCACGCCAGCGGTCGGTACGGATGAGGACGATGTCGCCTGGCTTGAGCTGGTAGTCGATCTTTTTGAGCGCTTCCTTCAGATCGTCCACGCCGATGACCCTGCCGGCCTCCATCCACGAGAAATCCAGCACGACCCCGTCCCCATAACACCATTCCAGGGGGATCTGATCGATCGTCTTGGCCGGCTTGCCTTCGGAAGTCGGACCGTAATGGATCGGCGCATCCATGTGCGTGCCCGCATGCGTCGAGAGCGTGACCCGCTCCATGGCGGCGTGCACACCGGGCAGGGGCAGATCATCGGGCTGGATGCCATAGGCCTTGGCACGCAGACGGCCCATTTCGAGATGATCGGTATATTCGATGTGCTGTTCCTGCGTATCGAACGAAGCGTTGCGAATGGGCAGGCTCAGATCCACCAGGCGTAGTTTCTTGCCTTCAGACATGTCGGTCTCCTGTGATGTGACGGGCTTGGGCACTGATCGAAGCACGGACTGAATTCCCGGCATGCGACGCATGGGACCGGAACATTGTCTCCAATCATATATTATTTTGCATACAATAAATAATACCGTCTTGTCCAAGCCTTGTCAAAACCCACACGCCGCCGGCAGTCCCTTGCCGTCCTTGAGCGCCGCCCCGTTACGCCCACGGAGACACCGCTCCCGCACGGGTTGCCTATCCACACGGAAACATGAGTTTTCGAACCGGTTTGTACGTTTTTATTTTAATAATTGTGAACAATAATCAAGTCCGAATCGCAAAATAGCCGTACAATCCTGGGTGCACGGTGTATCCCCGATCCGAAGCCTTCCGCGACCTTCATTCCTATGCTCCCACAAAGCGCAAAGACAACGCCTCGCCGAAAGACGGCGAAATCCGGCATGGATGGCGAAGCCATCTATCAGCGTATCCAGACCGGCATTCTCGAACGCAGACTGCTGCCGGGCGCCAAACTGGCTGAAGAACGCCTGGCCGAGGTCACCGGGGTCAGCCGGACCAAGATCCGGCAAGTGCTGGCGCGTCTCGCCCACGAACGGGTCGTCACGCTCATTCCCAACCGTGGCGCCTACGTCGCCAGGCCCTCGGTCGAGGAGGCCCGCGAAATGTTCGAGGCCCGGCGCCTGATCGAGCCGGCGCTGGTCGCCAAGCTATGCCTTCAGGCCACGCCGGAAGACATCGCGGTGCTGCGCGAACACATCGCCAAAGAACAGCTCGCCCGTCAAAAGGACGACCTGCGCAGCATCATCCGACTGTCTGGAGAATTCCACATCCACCTGGTCGACATGGTGTCCACCGGCATTCTGACGCGCGTGATCCGTGAACTGACTTCCCTGACCTGTCTCATCATCACGCTGTACGACAAGCCGACCGCACCCGCCTGCCCCCAGAGCGAACACACCGACCTCGTCGATCTGATCGAGGCCGGCGATGCCGAAGGGGCCAGACAGCACATGCTCGACCACCTTCTGCACATCGAACGCACGCTCGCCCTGGAGGGCGAACTCCAGGCCGCGCCGGATTTCGAGGCCATTTTCGCGGACTGAGCGCCCGGGACGCTCCGCGCGGCGGCCGTCGAGGCCGCCGACAGGCCTACAACAGGCCTTCCTCTCCGGTATCCAGGAACCGCTCGATCCGCGCACGCCAACCGCTGATGTCCAGCTTCTGCGCGCGCAACCAGGCCTCGTCGTAGTAGCTCGTCGCGTACCGGTCGCCGCTGTCGCAGATCAGGGTGACCAGGGATCCGGCCCGCCCCTGCCGCCGCATGAGCGAGGCCATGCACAGCACACCCATGAAGTTCGTCCCCGTCGAACCGCCCACCCGGCGGAACAGGCGCTCGGACAGCACGTGCGCCGCCGCGATCGAGGCCTCGTCGGGAATGCGGATCATCTCGTCGATGACGGTGGGGATGAAAGAGGGTTCGACGCGCGGACGGCCGATCCCTTCGATGCGGGAACCCGCCGCCGTGATGTTCATGTCACCGCTTTGCCAGGCTTCGTAGAAGGCCGAGCCCTCGACGTCGACCACGCAGAGCCGGGTGTCCAGATTGCGGTAGCGGATGAAGCGCCCGATGGTGGCCGAGGTGCCGCCGGTGCCGGCGCTCATGACCACCCATTCGGGAACGGCATGGAATTCGCCCGACATCTGGCGGAAGATGCTTTCGGCGATATTGTTGTTGCCGCGCCAGTCCGTGGCGCGCTCGGCATGGGTGAACTGGTCCAGGTAATAGCCCCCCGCCTCGTCGGCGATGGCCTGGGCCGCGCCGTAGACTTCGCGCGCATGATCCACGAAATGGCAGCGCCCGCCGAACCGCTCGATCGCCTCGATCTTCTGCTGGCTGGTCGAGCGCGTCATCACGGCGACGAAGGACAGGCCCAGCAGGCGGGCGAAATAGGCTTCCGACACCGCCGTCGAGCCGGACGAGGCCTCGACCAGCAAGGTGTTTTCACGAATGCGGCCGTTGCAGATGCCGTAGAGGAACAGGGAACGCGCCAGGCGGTGCTTGAGGCTGCCGGTCGGGTGCGTGCTCTCGTCCTTGAAATAGATGTCGATGCCGCGCAGCCCTGGAAAGTCGGGTTTCACCAGGTGCGTGTCGGCGGAGCGCCGGCCATCGGCTTCGAGGATGCGGATGGCGCGATGCGTCCAGTCCCGGTCCTCGGGGGTCAGCGCGCTGCGCCCTTTGATGCAGTGATCCATGCGATCGGTCCCATGGCCCGATCGCGACGGGGCTGTTCGGGCGCGATTGGCGGAAGCGGTGAGATTCGAACTCACGGATGGGTCGCCCCATCGCCGGTTTTCAAGACCGGTCCATTCAACCGCTCTGGCACGCTTCCGCATTGAAGATCGAAAGTGTAGCGCATAATGCCCCCTGCACATTCGAAGGAGCGCCACATGCAAGCCATTGAAATTACCGCGCCGGGCGGGCCCGACGTCCTTCGTCAGACAGACCGCCCCACCCCCGTGCCCGGTCCCGGCGAAGTCCTGATCAAGGTCGAGGCCGCCGGCGTCAACCGGCCCGACGTCTTCCAGCGCCAGGGCAGCTATCCGCCCCCCGCCGGCGCATCCGACCTGCCCGGCCTGGAAATCGCCGGCCGCATCGTCGGCGGCGCGCCCGAATCCGCCGGATTCAAGCTGGGGGACGCCGTCTGCGCCCTGGTCGCCGGCGGCGGCTATGCGCAATTCTGCACGGCGCCCGCCGCGCAGTGCCTGCCCGTACCGGCGGGGCTGTCCATGATCGAGGCCGCCGCCCTGCCGGAAACCTATTTCACGGTCTGGAGCAACGTCTTCGACCGGGGCGCCCTGGCACCCGGCGAGACGCTGCTGGTCCACGGCGGCGCCAGCGGCATCGGCACGACGGCCATCGCGCTGGCGCGCGCCTTCGGCCACACGGTCTACGCCACCGCCGGTGGGCCTGCGCGCGCGCGGGCTGTCGAGGCCCTGGGCTGCGCGCGAGGCATCGACTACCACGCCCAGGATTTCGTCGCGGAGATCAAGTCGCTGACCGATGGGCGCGGCGTGGACGTGATCCTGGACATGGTCGCGGGCGATTATCTGGAACGCAACATCGAAGCGCTGGCCGACGACGGCCGGCTGGTGATGATCGCCTTGCTGGGCGGCTCTCGCGGGACGCTGAATTGCGGCCAGGTGATGCGCCGCCGCCTGACAGTGACGGGCTCGACGCTGCGGGCGCGTCCCGTGGCATTCAAGGCCCGCATCGCCTCGGCGCTGCGCGAGCGCGTCTGGCCGCTGCTGGAATCCGGCGCCGTGCGGCCCTCGATCCACGCGACCTTTCCGCTGGCCGAGGCCGCGCGCGCGCACGCGATGATGGACGCGGGCGAGCAGATCGGGAAAATCGTGCTGGCGGTGCGCTGAGGCGCCGCCAGCTCACCCGGCGCTGCGCAACAGTTCGGTGAAACGGGTCTCCACCCACCGCGCCGCCGGACCGGGGCGAGAGCCCCGGCGCCACAGCACGCGCACCGGCAGCGGGGGCAGCGTCAGTGACGGACACTCCAGTTGCCTGAGCGACTTCGGGTAGCTTTCCTCGCGTGCAATGTTGACCGGCAGGATCGCCCATCCCAGGCCATCGGCCGCCATGTCGGCGATGCTGTAAAAACTGTCCGAACGCCACACGCGGGGGCTGTAGGCCTGTTCCGGCGCATCGTCCGCATGCATCAGGATCTGCCGGTGGCGGGCCAGCTCCTTGCGCCCGGCCGGCCTGGCCTCCAGCAGCGGATGGCCGCTGGATACGAAGACGCCTTGCGGCACGGCGCCGATCCGGCGCTGGTCGAAATGCGCATAGGCCGGACCCCTGTCGAAATGAAACGCCATGTCGGCCCGCCGGCCATCCACATAGTCCACGACCTCCGCGGCGGTGCCGTTGAGCAGAGTCAGTTCCAGATGGGGAAAGCGGTCCGACAGTTCGCGCACCAGGGCGCTGATGGCCATGTAGGGCAGCGCCTCGTCGAGCGCCAGCGCCAGCCTGGCATCGCCGCCGGCCGCCAGGGCCAGGGCGCGCTGGTCGAGTTCGGACGCCTGGCGCAGAAGTTCCCGGGCTTCCAGCAGCAATACCCGGCCGGCGTCGGTGGGACGCGCCCGATGGCCGGAACGATCGAACAGCATCACGCCGAGATCGGCCTCAAGAAGCGCGATCGCCGTGCTGACGGCCGATTGAGCCTTGCCCAGGACGCGGGCGGCGGCGCTGATCGAGCCGCTGTCCGCGGTGGCGATGAACTGGCGTAACTGATCGAGATCCCAGCGCATGGATCGTGAATCGCTCATCTATGAACCAGATGGATTCTATCTTTATGAATCTGCAAACAAGAAAGATAATGCACCTGGCCTCTTGTATTGTCAAAGAAGAAGGAAATCGATCATGCGCGCCGAACCCATCAAACTGCGTCCGCTGGAGCGGGTGGACCTGCAATTCGTGCATCAGCTGGACAACAACGCCAGCGTGATGCGCTACTGGTTCGAAGAGCCGTTCGCCACGTTCACCGAATTGCAATCCCTGTACGACCAGCACGTCCACGATCAGAGCGAACGGCGCTTCATCGTCGAATGCGACGGCCAGCGTGCGGGTCTGGTGGAACTGGTGGAAATCGACCATGTCCACCGGCGGGCGGAATTCCAGATCATCATCGCCCCGGATCACCAGGGCCGCGGCCTGGCCACGCACGCGACGCAACTGGCGATGGAATATGGCTTCAAGGTGCTGAACCTCTACAAGCTCTACCTGATCGTGGACACCGAGAACAAGAAGGCGATCCGCATCTATACCCGGATGGGCTTCCGGACCGAGGGCGAGCTGCAGGACGAGTTCTTCGTCAATGGCGAGTACCGCAGCGTGCTGCGGATGCGCCTGTTCCAGCACGACTATCTGGGCAAACATCCGCCGTCGCACCCCCGCCTGACGGAAACGACCGCCTACTGACCCATCTGGCGGCCTGCGGGGCCGGCCGCATCAAAAGAAACGGGCGTCCCGAAGGACGCCCGTTTTTCGGTCCGCGGCCCGGCCCGAAGGCCGCGCCGGCGGATACAGACAGGATTACTGCGCTTCGGGGGCGGCGGGGCCACCTTGGGCTTCGATGCCGCCGATCGCCTTGACCGACAGGCGCAGGCGGCCGCGTTCGTCGGCCTCGAGGATCTTGACGCGCACCGACTGGCCGACCTTCAGCACATCGTTGATGTCGGCGATGCGGTAATTGGCGATCTCCGAGATGTGCAGCAGGCCGTCGCGGCCGGGCAGGACCTGGACGATGGCGCCGAAATCCAGCAGGCGCTGGACGGTGCCCTGGTATTCCTGGCCCACTTCGACGTCGGCGGTCAGTTCCTTGATGCGGCGCTCGGCTTCGTGGGCGCGGTCCAGATCGGCGCTGGCGATGGTGATGCTGCCATCGTCGCTGATGTCGATCTGGCAACCGGTTTCCTCGGTCAGCGCACGGATGGTGGCGCCACCCTTGCCGATCACGTCACGGATCTTTTCCGGGTTGATCTTGATGCTGAGCATGCGCGGCGCGAAGTCGGACAGTTCCTGGCGGGAACCGTCGATGGCCTCGCGCATCTTGCCCAGGATGTGCAAGCGGCCTTCGCGGGCCTGGGCCAGCGCGACCTGCATGATCTCCTTGGTGATGCCCTGGATCTTGATGTCCATCTGCAGGCCGGCGATGCCGTTCTCGGTGCCCGCGACCTTGAAGTCCATGTCGCCGAGGTGGTCCTCGCCGCCCAGGATATCGGTCAGC
>DISE01000132.1:1868-12292 GCA_002421865.1 Castellaniella sp. UBA6218 | reverse complement strand
CCCCAACGCCAAGAAAACCATCCAGGCCGTGGGTCTGCAGGCCAAGCTGATGCTCGGCAAGACGCCGGGCAACATCACCGCCATCCAGCCGATGAAGGACGGCGTGATCGCCGACTTCACCGTGACCGAGCAGATGCTCAAACAATTCATCCGCATGGTGCATCCGCGCAGCATGCTGGCCCCCAGCCCGCGCATCATCGTCTGCGTGCCCTGCGGCTCCACCCAGGTCGAACGCCGCGCCATCCGTGAATCGGCCCTGGGCGCCGGCGCCAGCCAGGTCTACCTGATCGAGGAACCCATGGCCGCCGCGATCGGCGCCGGCCTGGCGGTGTCCGACGCCAGCGGCTCGATGGTGGTGGACATCGGCGGCGGCACCACCGAGGTCGCCGTGATCTCCCTGGGTGGCATGGTCTACAAAGGCTCGGTGCGCGTCGGCGGCGACAAGTTCGACGAGGCCATCATCAACTACATCCGCCGCAACTACGGCATGCTGATCGGCGAGCCCACCGCGGAACTGATCAAAAAGCAGATCGGCTCGGCTTTCCCAGGTTCCGAGATCCGCGAAATCGAAGTCAAGGGCCGCAACCTGTCCGAAGGCGTGCCGCGCAGCTTCACGGTGTCCTCCAACGAGATCCTGGAATCCCTGACCGATCCGCTCAACCAGATCGTGTCGGCGGTGAAGACGGCCCTGGAGCAGACTCCGCCCGAACTGGGCGCCGACATCACCGACAAGGGCATCGCCCTGACCGGTGGCGGCGCGCTGCTGCACGACCTGGACCGCTTGCTCCAGGAAGAAACCGGCCTGCCCGTGGTGGTCGCCGAAGACCCGCTCACCTGCGTGGTGCGCGGCTGCGGCGAGGCGCTCGAACACCTCGAGCGCCTGGGCGGGGTGTTCATCTACGACTGACCGCCGGTCAGGCGTTCCTCGTCATGCGTGAACCGGGAACCCTGAGACTCTTCAAACGCGGTCCCAGCATCGAAGTCCGGCTGGTTCTGCTGCTGGCGTTGTGTCTCGGGATGGTCGTGACCGATGCGCACTGGCCTGTACTGGGGCCGGTGCGCAGCGCCTTGTCCATGGTGCTCTACCCCTTCCAGCGCATCGCGCTGGCGCCGCGCGATGCGCTGGAATATTTCGACAGCTGGTCGCACGCGGCCACGCTGGCGCGCAACGAGCAGGAGGCCCTGCGCCGCCAGCGCATCGAAATGGCCCAGCTCTCGACCCACGCGGCCCAGCTGGCCACGGAAAACGAACAGCTGCGCCGCCTGCTCAATGTGTCCGAGTCCATCGCCCAGCAATCCGTGGCGGTCGAAGTCTTTTACGTCCCGCCCAACGCCTTCAGCCATCGCCTGATCTTCAACAAGGGTTCACGCGCCGGCATCGCGCCGGGCATGCCCGTGATCGACGAGGGCGGGGTCGTGGGCCAGATCGTGCGCGTCACGCCCTTCACCTCCGAGGCCGCACTGCTGATCGATGACCGGGTTTCCATTCCCGTCCAGGTGCTGCGCAATGGGCTGAGGCTGATCGCGTTCGGCGGCAACGAGGTCGGCAAGCTCGAAGTACGCTACCTGTCGAGCGGCGTGGATGTGCGTGCCGGCGACGTGCTGGTGACCAGCGGCATCGGCGGGCTGTTCCCGGCCGGGCTGTCGGTCGGCCGCGTGGAGCGGGTCGAGCGCGATCCGGGCACCGGCTTCGCCATGGCGATCGCCGAGCCGCTGTCTCATCCCGAACGCTACCGCCATTTCCTGGTCCTGCGAGTGGACGTGGCCGATGTGCCCCGACCCGAGGAGATCGAGCATGCCCTCGACGAACAATAGGCGTCCCGGGGGCTCTTCCCTGATGGATCTGGAGCCGGTGGATGCCGGCGCGTTCCAGGGCGCCGCTTCCGGCTGGCTGGTATGGGGCTCGCTGATCGCGGTGTGGGTGGCGTCGCTGCTGCCCTGGCGGCTCTGGGAACCGGTGCCCGATGTGCTGTTGCTGCTGTTGCTCTACTGGTGCCTGCACGCGCCCGCCCGGGTGGGCTTGACGACCGCTTTCGTGTTCGGCCTGCTGATGGACGTCCAGGATGCCGGTCTGTTGGGCCTGCACGCCTTGTGCTATGTGCTGGCCGCCTATGGCATTCTGCGGCTGAGCCACCGGTTGCGGCATTTCAATGCCTGGCTGCAGGCCCTCCAGGTCCTGCCGGTTTTCGTAGCCGCCTTCATGGTGTCCAATCTGCTGGGCGCCTGGCTGAACGGGGCCTGGGAAGGCTGGGAATGGCTGTGGTCGGCGCTGTTCACCGGGGCGCTGTGGCCCTTGCCGGATATTCTGATGTCCCTTCACCCGCGTCGCCTGGGCGGCGACGGCGCGGGCCCCGTCTGACGGCCCGGGGACGGCATGTTCGAATTCCGCAAGACCGGCCATCGCCAGCGGCAGACCGTGTTGCTGCGCGCCTGGGTCGCGGGTCTGTTCGCGCTGGTGTGCCTGCTGCTGCTGGCCGGGCGCCTGTGGTATTTGCAGATCGAACGCTATGACACGCTATCGGCGCGCGCGGAACAGAACCGCATCACCATCGTGCCCGTTCCGCCCCGGCGCGGGCAGATCGCCGACCGCAACGGCGTGGTCCTGGCCCAGAATCTGCGCGACTACACGCTGACGGTGACGCGTGCCCAGATCCGGGGCGATATCGATGATGTGCTCGACCGCCTGGGTGAACTGGTCTATCTGGGCGAGGGCGACCGGCGCAAGTTCATGCGTCTGTACCAGCAGAGCGGACGCTACGCGCCGGTCCTCCTGCGCAACAATCTGAACGACATCGAGGCGTCCTGGTTCGCCGTCCACGCCTACCGCTTTCCCGGCGTCAGCCTGGAGGCCCGCTGGGTGCGTTCCTATCCCATGCACGAGTCGGCCGCCCACGTCCTGGGTTTCGTCGGGCGGATCTCCGAGGAAGACCAGCAGGCGCTGGAGGACTCCGGACAACTGGGCAACTACCGGGGGACGCAGGTCATTGGCAAGAAGGGCATCGAGAAGACCTGGGAAAAGGCCTTGCACGGCCGCACCGGGATCGAGGAACTCGAAGTCACGGCGGGCGGCCGGCCGGTGCGCGAACTGAGCCGCACGGACCCGGTGCCCGGTTCCAACCTGGAGCTGTCCCTGGACATCGGCCTGCAGCGGCTGGCCGAAGCGCAGTTCGAGGGCCGGCGCGGAGCGCTGGTCGCGATCCAGCCGCATACGGGCGAGGTCCTGGCCTTCGTGTCCTCGCCGTCCTTCGATCCTAACCTGTTCGTGGACGGCATCGACGTGGAGAACTGGCGCAAGTTGAACGAATCGCCCGATCATCCGCTCATCAACCGCCCGCTCTACGGCACCTATCCGATCGGCTCGACCTACAAACCTTTCGTGGGCCTGGCGGCCCTGGAAATGGGCCTGCGCACCGCCAAGGAACAGATTCCCGATCCCGGCTATTTCGAACTGGCCGGACAGAAATTCCGCAATGCCGGCGGAGCCGTCTACGGGCCGACCGACATGCACCGGGCCATCGTCGTGTCTTCCGATACCTATTTCTTCTCGCTGGGCGCGCAGATGGATGTGGATGCCCTGCACGACTTCAGCAAGCAGTTCGGTTTCGGCCAGATCACCGGTATCGACCTGGATGGCGAACGGCACGGCGTGCTGCCCTCGCGCGACTGGAAGCGCAAGGCCTACAAAAAGCCCGAGCAGCAGCACTGGTACCAGGGCGAGACCGTGTCGGTCACCGTGGGACAGGGCTACAACGCCTTCACCCTCCTGCAACTGGCGCAGGCCACCGCCGTGCTGGCCAACGATGGCGTCTACATGAAGCCGCATCTGGTGCGCCGGATCATCGATCCGCTCACCGGACGGTTCACCTACCCTGTGACGGGGCCGCAATACACCATCGATCTGAAGCATGACAATCTGCGCGTGATCCGCGAGGCCATGGTGGATGTGGTGCGCAAGGGCACGGCGCGGCGCGCGTTCGAGGGCGCGGCCTACCAGGCGGCCGGCAAGACCGGCACGGCCCAGGTCTACAGCCTGCGCGGTGCCAAGTACCGGGCGCATGCGGTCGATGAACGCCTGCGCGATCACGCGCTGTTCATGGCCTACGCCCCGGTCGAGGATCCCCAGATCGCCGTGGCCTTGATCGTGGAGAATGGTGGCTGGGGGGCCTCGGTGGCCGCGCCGATCGCCCGCTCGGTGTTCGATTACTGGCTGGATCCGGCGCGGGTGGCGCGGCGCCGCACGCGCCTGCGGGTCGAACAAGAAGCCCGTGCCGCCCAGACGGGCCCGGCGACGGCCGCGCCCGGGTGGCCCGATGCGCAGCCGGCGCCCGATGAGGAAGGAACGCCCGAACCGGCGCCCCTGCCCGACGAGGCCTCGGCACCCGAGGACGGCGCCCAGGAGGAAAATCCATGAAACTGATCGTGCTGGCGGTGCGCCGCATGTTCGCCGTGCTGGATTGGCCGCTGCTCATCCTGCTGGTCATCATGGCCCTGGTCGGCATGGCCACCATGCACTCCGCGGTGGGCAATACCGATTGGCGTTTCGCCGACCAGTTGCGCAACTTTCTGCTGGCGTTCGCGGCCATGTGGGCCGTCGCGCTGTTGCGCCCGGCCTGGATCATGCGTTCCGCGCCGCTGTTCTATGTGCTCGGGGTGGGGCTGCTGGTGGCGGTCATGCTGTTCGGCGAGACCAGCAAGGGCGCGACCCGCTGGCTGAACCTGGGCATCGTGCGCATCCAGCCCTCGGAAATGATGAAGATCGCCGTGCCGCTGATGCTGGCCTGGTATTTCCAGCGCCAGTCGGCGAACCGTTTCCGCATCCTGGATTTCCTGGTGGCCGGGCTGCTGCTGGTGGTGCCCGCGGGGCTCATCATCGACCAGCCGGACCTGGGCACGGCGCTGCTGGTGCTGGCCTCGGGCTTCTGCGTGATCTATTTCGCCGGCTTGTCGTTCAAGCTGCTGATCCCCGCGGTGCTGGCCGTCACGCTGGCGCTGGGAACCCTGGTGACCTATGAAGACCAGATCTGCCAGCCGGATGTGGACTGGGTGGTCCTGCACGAATATCAGAAATACCGCGTCTGCGTGCTGCTCAATCCCGGCTCGGATCCGCTGGGCAAGGGCTTTCACACCATCCAGTCGATGATCGCCGTGGGTTCTGGCGGCCTGTACGGCAAGGGCTACATGCAGGGCACCCAGACGCACCTGGATTTCATCCCGGAACGCACCACGGATTTCATCTTTGCCGTGTTCGCCGAGGAGTTCGGCCTGTACGGCGGGGTGACGCTGCTGGTCCTGTACGCCTTGCTGGTCCTGCGGGGCCTGTCCATCACCGTCAGGGCGCCTACCCAATTCGGGCGGCTTCTGGCCGGGGCCATGTCGATGATGATGTTCGTCTACGTTTTCGTGAACATCGGCATGGTGACCGGGGTGCTGCCGGTGGTGGGGGTGCCGCTGCCCTTCATGAGTTACGGCGGCACGGCGTTGATGACGCTGGGCGTGGCGTGCGGCCTGTTGATGAGCATCGGCGCGCATCAGCCGCGACCTGATCCCTGACCGTCAGCGCAGCAGGAGCGCGCCGTCGTACAGACCGTCCAGCAACCGGGCGACCGGCGCCGGCATGCCGTGGGCGGCCAGGTTCCCGATGCCGACCCAGGCCCGGTTCTCATCGGCCGGCGCGGGCGCGCCGCCCGGCATCCGCAGCCAGAGAGGCTGGATGCGCAGCCGGAAATGTGTGAACACGTGCTCGATCGATGCCAGCGCCAGCGGCTGCCCGTCCGCGGCCAGACCGGCGCGGACGGCCTCCAGCGCGGCCTCGTCCTCGAATTGAGGCAGGGTCCACAGGCCGCCCCAGATGCCCGTATCCGGCCTGCGCTCCAGCAGCACGCGGCCATCGCATTCCGCGATCAGCATCCAGCAATGGCGCAGCGGCTGCGCCCGGCGGGCGCGCGGCGTCGGCAGTTCGTCCTGGCGGCCGTCGATTCGCGCCCGGCAGTCCGGCGCCAGCGGACAGCGCGCGCAATCGGGCCGTGTCCGGGTGCAGACCGTGGCGCCCAGGTCCATCTGGCCCTGGGTGTAGGCCGTCATGTCGAGGCTGGCGGGCGCGGCATCGATCAGCGCCCGCGCGTGTTCCCAGAGCCGTTGCGCCGTGCGCGCGGCCGTGGGGTCGCCTTCGACCGCGAAATAGCGCGCCAGCACCCGGCGCACGTTGCCGTCCAGGATCGGCGCGCGTTCGCCGTAGGCGAAGGCGGCGACGGCGGCGGCGGTCGACGGGCCGATGCCGGGCAGCCGTGCCAGTTCGGCGGCGGTGGCGGGGAAGCGGCCGGCGTGCTCGTCGCGCAGCGCCTGTGCGCAGCGGTGCAGGTTGCGCGCGCGNNGCGCGGGCGTAGTAGCCCAGCCCGGCCCAGGCCCGCAGGACCTCGTCCTGCGGCGCGTCCGCCAGGTCGATGACGGTGGGGAACAGGGTCAGGAAGCGTTCGTAGTACGGGACGACGGTCGCGGCCTGGGTCTGTTGAAGCATGATTTCCGAGAGCCAGACGCGATAGGGATCCCGGGTGCGCTGCCAGGGCAGCCCGTGGCGTCCGGCCTGGCGTTGCCAGGCGGCGATGCGCGACGCGACATCCTCCGCGGCGGGTTCGCCAGGAGCGCGGCGCGTCATCAGAACCGGGTGCGCCGCGTGACCGACAGGCGCGCGGCGATGGCGCCCAGCAGGGCGACCAGCAGGCCGGACAGCAGCAGGTCGGGAACGGCCGGCAGGCGGATGGCCCAGTCCACACCGTAGCTGCGGGCGAAGCCGCCCAGGATCGCGTTCAGCGGGGTCAGCGCCAGCCAGGCCAGCAGCAGCGCAAGCAGGCTGGCGGCCAGGCCGGTCAGGGCGCCCAGGTACAGAAAGGGGCGTCGGACGAAGGATTCCGTGGCGCCCACCAGCCGTGCGACGGCGATTTCCTCGCGCTGGGTCAGGGCCTGCAGGCGCACGGTGTTGAACACGGTCGCCAGCACGACGACGACCACTGCGGCCGCCAGCATGCCCAGACCCACCCGCACGAAGGAGAGCAGGGATTCCAGACGCCGCACCCATTCGCTGTCGAGCTGGATTTCCTGGACTTCCGGCCATTGGCGCCAGACCTGCGCCAGGTCGGAGGCCTGGCGTGCAGGGGCATCGGAATCGCGCAGGGTGACGATCAAGGCGTCGGGCAGGGGGTTGTCGGGCAGGGCGTCCAGGGCGCGCGCCCAGGTCGGATCGGCGCGCAGCCGGGCCATGGCCTGGTCGCGCGGCATCAGCCGGGCCTGCGCGATCCGGTCGCCGGCCTGTTCGCGCACGCGCGCAAGCAAAGCTTGCTGGGCCGTGGGCGGCGTGCCGGATTTGAGGAACAGTGTCAGCTCCGGCGCGACCGCCAGTTGACGGGCCAGCGGCTGGCTGGATTGCAGGACCGAGGCCCCCAGGATCGGCACGGCGAGCATCAGGGCGATGACCGCGATGTTGGCCAGGGACGAGAAAGGGTGCTGGCGCAGGCGCCGCAGCGCCACGCCCAGAGCGTACCGGTGATGCCGCAGCCAGCGATTCATTGGACCCCCTGAATGTCGTCGAAGCGCCCGGCGTCGATGCGCAGTGTGCGCCGCGCGTAGCGGGCCATGAGCTCGGTGTCGTGCGAGGCGATCAGAGTCGTGACGCCGACCTGGTTGAAGTCGCGGAATACGTCCATGATGCGGGTGGCGCTGTCGTGGTCCAGGTTGGCGGTGGGTTCATCGGCGATCAGGATGGCGGGCCGGCCCACGATGGCGCGGGCGATGGCCAGGCGCTGCTGTTCGCCGCCGGACAGTTCGATCGGCGACAGGTCCTCCTTGCCGCGCAGGCCGACCTTTTCCATGGCGGCGCGCGCGCGCGTCGCCGCGGTGGTCCGGTCCAGGCCGATTACGGCCAGCGGCAGCATGACGTTGTCGAAGGCGCTGCGGTCGAACAGCAGGTGGGCGTCCTGGAGGATCAGGCCGACGGTGCGGCGCAGGTAGGGCAGCGCGCGCGCCGACAGCCGGTCGATCCGATGGCCGTTGACCGTGACGGAGCCCCGGCTGGCGGGTTCCAGCCCGCCGACCAGCTTCAGCAGGGTGGACTTGCCCGCGCCCGATGGGCCGGAGACGAAGACGAATTCGCCCGGCGCGATACCGAAATTGACGTCGGCGAGGATGTTGCGCCCCCGGCCGAAGGATTTGAAGACGTGCTGAAATTCGATCATGCGTGCTTAGGGCCTGGTGTATGCCTGGCGGGATGGAACGGGGCCGGTCTGCGGGTTGTCTGCGTCATGGCGTATCGCCATGACGGGAGCAGGGATATCCCGCATGTTTCATGCCTGCGATGGCAGGCTACGATCTAGCCCAGACGGAGCAATTCCACAAGATTGTATTCCGTGTCGTTCGCCACTACTTGCTCAAATCGGGAAAGGAAGACTATGAAACTGATGAAACTCGCCGCCGTCGGCGCGGCATTGCTGTTCGCAGGCACGACCGCGCAGGCAGGTGAAACCTATAATGCCGTCAAGGCGCGCGGTTTCGTGCAGTGTGGCGTGAACGCCGGCCTGCCCGGGTTCTCTCAAGCCGACAGCAAGGGCGTCTGGAAGGGCATCGACGTCGACATGTGCCGCGCCGTGGCCGCCATGGTCTTCGGCGACGCCAGCAAATTCAAGGCCACTCCGCTGACCACCCAGCAGCGCTTCACCGCCCTGCAGTCCGGCGAAGTCGACGTGCTCACCCGCAACACCACCGCCACCATGACCCGCGACACCACGCTGGGCCTGATGAGCGCCGGGGTCAACTATTACGACAGCCAGGGCGTGCTGGTCAAGAAGAGCCTGGGCGTGAAGAGCGCCACCGAACTGGGCGGCGCCGCGGTCTGCGTGCTGCAGGGCACCACCACCGAACTGAATCTGGCCGACTGGTTCCGCGCCCACAAGCTCGATTTCAAGCCGGTCGTGATCAATACCTCCGAAGAAGGCTTCCGCACCTTCGAATCCGGCCGCTGCGACGTCGTCACCAGCGACAAGTCCCAGCTGGGCAGCCTGCGCGCATCCTCGGCCACGCCGGATGATTACATCATCCTGCCGGAAGACTTCTCCAAGGAACCCCTGGGTCCGATGGTCCGCCAGGGTGACGACGAGTGGTTCATGGTCGTGCGCTGGGCGCTGAACGCCATGATCGAGGCCGAGGAATACGGCATCAACTCGAAGAATCTGGACGAGATGCTCAAGAGCCCCAACCCCAACATCCAGCGCATCCTGGGCGTGTCCGGCGACATGGGCAAGGGCCTGGGTCTGGACAAGAAGTGGGCCTACAATATCATCAAGCAGGTCGGCAACTACGGCGAATCGTTCGAGCGCAACATCGGCATGGGCTCCCCGCTCAAGCTGGAACGCGGCCTGAATGCCCAGTGGACCAAGGGTGGCGTGATGTACGCCTGGCCGATCCGCTGATCGCCTGATCATCCGATCTTCGGTCCTTTTGGCCGCCGGGGCGCACCCGGCGGCCGGATTCCGGCGGCGGCCGCCGCCTTCACCGCCCGCATCCTATGAATCAAACAACACCTCGCGCACCCAGGGCGCCCCGACGGCGCTGGTCCTGGAACGATCCGGCCACCCGCGCTCTGATCTACCAGGTACTGATCCTTGGACTGGTCGCACTGGGCGTGTGGTATCTGGCTTCCAACACGCTGCACAATCTGGCGGCGCGCAACATCTCCACCGGTTTCGACTTCCTGCACGAAGAGGCCGGATTCGCCATCGGCGAGTCGATGGTGGATTATTCCCCTGCGGACACCTATGGTCACGCGGTCGTGGTCGGCCTGCTGAACACCCTCAAGGTCTCCGTGATCGGGGTGATCGCCGCCACCTTGTTCGGTACGCTGCTGGGCATCAGCCGCCTGTCGAAGAACTGGCTGATCTCGCGCCTGTCCGGCCTCTACATCGAGGTCATGCGCAACATCCCGCTGCTGCTGCAGCTTTTCTTCTGGTATGCCCTGATCACCGAGCTCATGCCGGGCCCCCGGCAGGCGCTGCAGCCCTTGCCGGACGTCTTCGTTTCCAACCGCGGCTTCAAGATCCCCTGGTTCAAGGGCGACGCGATGGACTGGATTTTCGGCGGGCTGGCGCTGGCCATCGTGCTGATCGTGCTGCTCGCCCACTGGGCGCGCCGCCGCCAGGACGCCACCGGCAAGATCTTTCCGTTCGGGCGCGCGGCCCTGGGCTTGCTGATCATCGTGCCCGTGCTGGCTTTCTGGGTCAGCGGCGGTTCGCTGGAACTGGATCGCCCCGAGCTCAAGGGCTTCAACTTCCAGGGCGGGCTCAACATGTCGCCGGAATTTTCGGCGCTGCTGCTGGGGCTGGTGACCTACACCTCGGCCTTCGTGGGCGAGGTCGTGCGTTCCGGCATCCAGGCCGTCAGCC
>DISE01000132.1:0-1827 GCA_002421865.1 Castellaniella sp. UBA6218 | reverse complement strand
TCGCTGGCCGTGGCCATCGGCTACCCCGACATCGTGGCCGTCACCAACACCATCCTGAACCAGACCGGTCAGGCCATCGAGGGCATCATGATCATCATGGCCGCCTACCTGGTCGTCAGCCTGTCGATCTCGATCTTCATGAACTGGTACAACAAGCGCATCGCGCTGGTGGAGCGCTAGATGGACCATACACTTTCCGGTACCGACCGCCTGCCGCCGCGCGCCGACGCGGGCGTGATCGGCTGGATGCGCAGCCGGCTGTTCTCCTCGCCGCTGAACGCGATCCTGACCATCCTGGCCCTGTGGCTGCTGCTGCTGGCGATTCCGGCCCTGATCGACTACCTGTTCATCAAGCCTGACTTCGCCGCCACCACGGCGGCCCAGTGCCGGGAAACCGGCGGCTATTGCTGGGCCTTCGTGCGTGAAAAGCACCGCCTGATCCTGTTCGGCATTTATCCCTACGACGAGCAATGGCGGCCCCTGCTGGCTTCCGTGATCCTGGTGGCTGCGATTGTCTGCAGCTGCATCCGCTGGTTCTGGAAGCCGTTCCTGGGGTTGCTGTGGGTCGTCGCCCTGGTGGCCGTCGGCGTGCTGATGTGGGGCGGGATCCTGGGGCTGACCTACGTGGAAAACGCCAAGTGGGGCGGTCTGCCGCTGACCTTGATCCTGTCGACCTTCGGCATCGCCTTCGCGTTCCCCTTCGGGCTGCTGCTCGCCCTGGGGCGGCGGTCGCACATGCCGGGCGTCAAGGCCGTGTGCGTGGTCTACATCGAACTGATCCGCGGGGTGCCTCTGGTCAGCCTGCTGTTCATGTCCTCGGTGATGCTGCCGCTGTTCCTGCCCGAAGGCTTCTCCATCGACAAGCTGCTGCGCGCCCAGATCGCCATCATCCTGTTCGCGGCGGCGTATGTGGCCGAGACCGTGCGTGGCGGGCTGCAGGCCATTCCCAAGGGCCAGTACGAGGGCGCCGATTCCCTGGGCCTGAGCTACTGGCAGCAGATGCGCAAGATCATCCTGCCGCAGGCGTTGAAAATCGTCATTCCGCCGCTGGTGGGGATCTTCATCTCCCTGTTCAAGGACACGTCCCTGGTGGTGATCATCGGCATCTTCGACCTGACCCAGGCGGCCAAGGCGGCCGTGTCCGACGCCGTCTGGCGCGGCTTCAGCACGGAATCCTACCTGTTCATCTCGCTCATCTACTTCGTCTTCTGCTACTCGATCTCGCGCTACAGCCTGTCGCTGGAACGCCAGCTGGATCAGGGGCAGCATCGTTAATCTTCTCACCAGCGGGACCGCGGTCCCGCCGCAGGAGCCTCCGTCCATGTCGGAATCCATCATCCGTCTTCAGAACGTCAATAAATGGTACGGCCAGTTCCACGTCCTGAAGGACCTGAACCTGGACGTCGCGCCCGGCGAGCGCATCGTGATCTGCGGACCCTCCGGGTCGGGCAAGTCGACCATGATCCGCTGCATCAACCGCCTGGAAGAGCACCAGGAAGGCCAGATCATCGTCGACGGCACCGAACTCACCAATGATCTCAAGCAGATCGAGGCCATCCGCCGCGACGTCGGCATGGTGTTCCAGCACTTCAACCTGTTTCCCCATCTCAGCGTCTGCGACAACATCGCCATCGCCCCGACCAAGCTGAAGGGCGTCGACAAGGCTACCGCCCGCAAGCTGGCCCTGACCATGCTCGAAAAGGTCGGACTGGCCGACAAGATCGACGCCTTCCCGGCCCGCCTTTCGGGCGGACAGAAACAGCGTGTGGCAATTGCCCGGGCGCTCGCCATGCAGCCGAAGGTCATGCTGTTCGACGAGGCGACCTC
>DISE01000076.1 GCA_002421865.1 Castellaniella sp. UBA6218 | reverse complement strand
CGGCGTGGATGGTGATGACGATGTCGTCGCAGTGGCCGGCTAGGGCCTCGTCGATGGAGTTGTCCACGACCTCGAACACCATGTGGTGGAGGCCGGTACCGTCGGAGGTGTCGCCGATGTACATGCCCGGCCGTTTGCGCACGGCCTCCAGGCCCTTGAGCATCTTGATCGAATCGGCGCCGTAGCCGGCGGACGCGGTGTTCTGGGTGGTGGAGTCTGACATGAAAATCCTGTGGTTGAATCCGTCGGCGGAGCGGTTTTCAGGTGGCCGCTCAGATGCGCATCGGCATGACGACGTATTTGAATTCCTCGTCGTTGGGCAGCGTGATCAGCACGGAGGCGTTGGCGTCGGGCTGGACGGACCAGCGCACGGCATCGGTCTTGATGCCGGACAGCACGTCGAGCAGGTAGCTGACGTTGAAGGCGACGTCCAGCGGTTCCAGGGCGTAGTCGACCTCGAGTTCTTCGCGGGCCTCTTCCTGTTCGGCGTTGGACGAGGACAGGCGCAGCAGGTTGTCCCCCAACTGCAGGCGCACGCCCTTGAGCTTGTCCGTGGTCAGGATGGCGGTCCGTTGCAGGGCCGCCTGGAGAATGTCGCGGGCGATGTCGAAGTGCCGGGTATAGCCGGTGGGGATGACGCGGCGGTAGTCGGGGAACTTGCCCTCGACCAGCTTGGAGACGACCTCGATGTCGTCGAAACGGAAGCGGATCTGGCCGGCTGCGACGTCGATCAGCACGGCGGCCTGATCATCGTCGGACAGCAGGCGCTGCATTTCGTGGATGGTCTTGCGCGGGATGATCACGTCCAGCGTGGCTGCCTGGCCCTCGACGGCGGCGCCGCTGTGGGCCAGCCGGTGGCCGTCGGTGGCCACGGCCCGCACGCGGCCGGGCTCGAGCACCAGCAGCAGGCCGTTCAGGTAATAGCGGATGTCCTGCTGGGCCATGGCGAAGTGCACCTGGTTGAACAGGTTCTTCAGGGCTTTCTGGGACATGGAGAAGGAGGCGGACCACTGTTCGGCCTGGGTGACCGTGGGGTAGTCGGCCGCGTCCAGGGTCTGCAGGGCGAAGCGGCTGCGGCCGGCCTGAACGGTGAGCTTGGCCTCGTCCAGGGACAGCCGCACGTCGCCCGATTCGGGCAGGGCGCGCAGGATGTCGAGCAGCTTGCGGGCGGCCACGGTGGTGGACTGGGCCTCGTCGCCCACGCCGAAGTTCGCGCGGGTGGTGATCTGGACTTCCAGGTCGTTGGCCAGGAACTCGAGCCGGTCTCCCTGTTTGCGGATCAGCACGTTGGCGAGGATCGGCAGCGTGTTGCGCCGCTCGACGATCCCCACCACCATCGTCAGGGGCTTGAGCACGGCATCGCGGGTCGCTTGAATGAGTTGCATCTTCTTATCCTTTGAGAGTTTGCTCGAGTACGTGGAGTGCGTGGTTCAGCTCGGTCTGCTTGGCGCGCAGGTCGGTGATCTTGCGCACCGCGTGCAGCACGGTGGTGTGGTCGCGTCCGCCGAACAGGTCGCCGATTTCCGGCAGGCTCTTCTGGGTGAGTTCCTTGGCCAGGTACATGGCGATCTGCCGGGGCAAGGCGATATTCGCGGGCCGACGCTTGGAGTACATGTCGGCGACCTTGATTTTATAGAAATCGGCCACGGTCTTCTGGATGTTCTCCACCGTGATCTGGCTGTTGGAGACCGACAGCAGGTCTTTCAGGGCTTCCTTGCAGACTTCGACGGTCAGCACGTCGCGGCCATGGAAATTGGCGTAGGCCGACACCTTGCGCAGGGCGCCTTCGAGTTCGCGCACGTTGCTGCGCAGGTGCTTGGCGATGAAGAAGGCGACTTCTTCGGGCATGACGATGCGTTCGGCCTGGGCCTTGCGCAGCAGGATGGCCACGCGCATTTCCAGTTCGGGCGGCTCGATCGCCACGGTCAGGCCCCAGTCGAAGCGCGAGATCAGGCGGTTGTCGATGTTCGACAGTTCCTTGGGGTAGGTGTCCGAGGTGATGATGATCTGCTTGCGCTGGGCCACCATGGCCTCGAAGGCGTAGAAGAATTCTTCCTGGGTGCGGTTCTTGCCGGCGAAGAACTGGATGTCGTCGATCAGCAGCAGGTCCAGCGAATGGTAGTAGCGCTTGAAGTCGTCGAAGGCGCGCCGGTGGTAGGCCTTGACCACGTCGGAGATGTACTGGTCCGCATGGACGTAGCGCACCCGCGTGCTGGCGCCGCTGGCCAGCAGGGCGTTGCCGATGGCGTGGATCAGGTGGGTCTTGCCCAGGCCGACGCCGCCGTACAGGAACAGCGGGTTGTAGGATACGCCGGGATTTTCGGCGACCTGCATGGCCGCGGCGCGGGCCAGCTGGTTGGCCTTGCCGATGACGAAGTTGTCGAAGGTCAGGTCCCGGTTCAGGCGGGAGTGATCCTGGATGGACTCGTCGGTGGCGGCCTGGACGGGGGCCGGCTGGGGGGACGGGATCACGGCTGGCGCGGCCACGGCCGCGCCAGCGTCCGCGGACCGGGCCGGGGCGGGCGGCGCCGGCCGCGAGGCGGCGGCCGGGGCGTCCGCGCGCCCGGGGGAGGCCGACAGTTCGAAATGAACCTGCACCGCCTGGGAATACCAGTCGGAAGCCATCGATTCCAGGCGGGTTGAGAAGTTCTTGCGTACCCAGTCGAGCTTGAAGCGGTTGGGCGCGCCGATTCTCAGGACCGCGAGTTCCTCGTCGTAGTCCAGGGGCACCAGGGGCCGGATCCAGGCGTTGATCTGTTGCGGGGGAAGTTCCTGTTCCAGTCTCTGGACGCAGGCCTGCCAGAATTCATTCATAGGGGTCATCTTGCCAAACCTCGATTCTACCCTTTCCCGCCCGAAGTTATCCACAGCCCTGCCGGGGCGCGACCCTCCCGATACGGCGCGTGCATCGCCAAGTGATTGACACACCTTCTAAAATTTGATGAAATAATGGGCTTTTCGATGCCGTGGGCAAATTGTGCCTGTCGGCTTTGTCCCGGATGTGATGCCGGGACTTCGTCCCGGGGATTGTCCCGGACCATTTGCCCCGAGCTCTTTTGGATCCACCATGAAACGCACTTTCCAGCCTTCCGTTACCCGTCGCAAGCGCACCCATGGGTTTCGCGTGCGCATGAAGACCCGCGCCGGCCGCGCCGTCCTGAGCGCCCGCCGCGCCAAGGGCCGCAAGCGCCTGGCCGTCTGATTTTCCTTTCGGGGTCCGCCGACCCGCGCGGCCCTGGAACGATCGCCATGCCAACCGCTTTTCCTCCGGCGGCCCGGCTGCATCGCCCCTCGGAATACGCGGCTGCCCTGAAAGGGCGGCGTATCGCTCGAGGGGCTTTGTTCGTGGTTTCCGGCCCGCGCGGCCCGGCCGGAGGCCCGGCCCGGCTGGGTCTGGTGGTGCCGAAACGGTACGCTCCCCTGGCAGTGACCCGCAACGCCATCAAGCGGGTGCTGCGAGAAGCTTTCCGTCTGCGCCGGGGCGCGTTGCCCGATGGGGACCTGGTGTTTCGCCTGGTGAACCGTCCGCCCGCCCTCGGCCTGACCGCCCTGAAGCGCCAGGTCCGGGCCGAGGCCGACGCCCTGCTGTCGCGGATCGCATCATGATGCGCGCGCTGTTCATCGCCCCGATCCGCTTCTACCGTTATTTCCTCAGTCCCTGGGTGGGCCAGCAGTGCCGCTTCACGCCGACGTGTTCGGCCTACGCCATCGAGGCCATCGAGACCCACGGAGTGGCGCGAGGGCTGTGGCTGGGCACGCGGCGCATCGCCCGATGCCATCCCTGGTGCCAAGGCGGCCACGATCCGGTCCCGCCCGTGCGCGGCGCGGATCGCCCGTGATCCCGGCTTGGGTGGCCTTAGGGCCATCGTCAGGATTGCTACGTTAAACTGGTGGGCTTTTGCCCCGTACCCTATACGAGAAAACAGGCGCCAATGGACATTCGACGCACCATCCTCTGGATGATCTTCTCTTTTTCGCTGCTGCTGTTGTGGAACAACTGGCAGGTCTATCAGGGCCAGCCGTCGCTGTTTTCCCTGACGCCGCCCGCCGCCGAGCAGTCCAAGACCGCGAAATCCGCCAACGGCCAGCCCGCCGGCGTGCCGACGGCCCCCGCCGCAAGCCAGCCCGGCGCGTCCGCGACGGTGCCGGGCGCGTCTGCTGAACCCCAGGGGCGCAAGGTCCACCTCAAGACCGAGGTCTATGATCTGACCTTCGACACCACCGGCGCCCAGCTGGTGCAGGCCGAGCTGCTGCACTACAAGTCCCTGAAGGGCGACGGCGACCCGATGTACCTGCTGAACGATCAGCCGGGCGATTTCTATGTCGCACAGACCGGCGTGGTCGGCGCTCCGCAGGGCAGCGGCTATCCGACCCATCTGACCCCGTTCTCGCTGGTGACGCCGGAACCTGTCGTCAAGGGCGACACCGTGGAGATCGCCTTCGAGGCCACGGCCGGCCAGGTCAAGGTGGTCAAGACCTTCATCGTGCCGCGCGACGGCTACGACATCCGTGTGCGCCACGACATCATCAACCTGGGCGACCAGCCGATCGATCCTTCGCTGTATCTCCAGCTGACTCGCGATGGCAACGATCCCCCGAACACGTCGGGCTTTTACAGCACCTTCACGGGCGCGGCGGTGTATTCGTCGGAAGAAAAATTCCAGAAGGTGAAGTTCGACGAAATCGCCAAGGGCAAGGGCAGCTATATCCACCAGGCCGATAACGGCTGGATCGGCATCGTGCAGCACTATTTCGCCAGCGCCTGGATCCCTCCCCAGGGTACGGTGCGCACCAATCAGGCGCTGCGCCTGGCCGACAACCTGTACTCCATCCGCACCATCGAGCAGGTCGGCACCATCGCCCCGGGCGCCCAGCGCTCGGTCGAGTCCAACCTGTGGGTCGGCCCGCAGGACCAGAAGGCCATGAGCGCGGTCGCGCCGGGCCTGGAACTGGTGGTGGACTACGGCTGGGTGACCATCATCGCCAAGCCCATGTTCCATTTCATGACCTGGCTGCACGGCCTGCTGGGCAACTGGGGCTGGACCATCGTGGTGCTGACGCTGCTGATCAAGGCCGTGTTCTATCCGCTGTCGGCCGCCAGCTACCGCTCGATGGCGAAGATGAAGCTGGTCGCTCCGCGCATGCAGCATCTGAAGGAAAAATTCGGCGACGACAAGGCCAAGCTGAACGCCGCCATGATGGAGATGTACCGCACCGAGAAGATCAATCCGCTGGGCGGCTGCCTGCCGATGGTGGTGCAGATCCCCGTGTTCATCGCGCTGTACTGGGTGCTGCTGGGCAGCGTGGAGATGCGCGGCGCGCCCTGGATCCTGTGGGTCCACGACCTGTCGGTGCGCGATCCCTGGTTCATCCTGCCGGCGATCATGATGGCGACGATGTTCCTGCAGATCAAGCTGAACCCGACGCCGCCCGATCCGACCCAGGCCAAGATCATGATGATCATGCCGCTGGTGTTCGGCGGGATGATGTTCATGTTCCCGGCCGGCCTGGTGCTGTACTGGTGCGTGAACAACATCGTGTCCATCATCCAGCAGCGCATCATCATGGTGCGGCTGGACCGGGAGAAGGCGGCCGCGGCGTCGAGCTGATGCTAGACTGCGTTTTGCCTTGGAAACGGTGCTCTTCGGGGCGCCGTTTTCGTTTTGACGAGCCCGATATCCGCTTCCGGTGATCGCATGAGCGCCTTTTCCACCGACCCCATCATCGCCATCGCCACGGCGCCCGGCCGGGGCGGGATCGGCGTGATCCGGGTTTCCGGCCCCGACCTGAAAGCCTGGGCCGATGCGCTGTGCTCGCTGACGCTGCGCCCCCGGCATGCCCACTATCTGCCGTTTCGCGACCGTCATGGCGAGACCCTGGACGAGGGATTGGCGCTGTTCTTTCCCGGTCCGCATTCCTACACCGGCGAGGACGTGCTGGAACTGCAGGGGCACGGCGGCCCCGCGGTGCTGCGGCGCGTGCTGGAGGACTGTCTGACGCGTGGGGCGGGCATCGGCCTGCGCCTGGCGGAACCGGGCGAATTCACCCGGCGCGCCTTCCTGAACGACCGGCTGGACCTGGCCCAGGCCGAGGCCGTGGCCGACCTGATCGAGGCCAGTTCCACGGCGGCGGCGCGCAGCGCCATGGCGTCCCTGTCGGGCGCGTTTTCCGCCGAGATCGACGCCTTGAGCGAGCGCGTCGTGCAGTTGCGCATGCTGGTCGAGGCGACCCTGGATTTTCCCGAGGAAGAAATCGACTTCCTGGAAAAGTACCAGGCCGCCGCTCGGCTGGAGGCCGTGACGGCCGCGCTGGACCGCGTCCTGCGCACCGCGCGTCAGGGGCTGGTGTTGCGCGAAGGGCTGCATGTGGTGCTGGCGGGCCAGCCCAACGTGGGCAAGTCCAGCCTGCTGAACGCGCTGGCGGGCGAGGACGTGGCCATCGTCACCCCGATCGCCGGCACCACACGCGACCGCGTGGTGCAGCAGATCCACATCGACGGCATTCCCCTGCACATCGTGGACACGGCCGGCCTGCGCGAGACCGAGGACACGGTCGAGCGCATCGGCATCGAGCGCAGCTGGGCCGAGATCGCCCGCGCCCAGGTGATCCTGCACCTGCAGGACGCCCGCCATCCCGACGATCCGCTGGACGCGGAGATCGTGCGGCGCCTGCCGGCGGGCGTGCCGGTGCTGCGGGTATGGAACAAGGCCGATCTGCTGGGGCGCGGAACGGTCTCTGCGGATCATTGTGCGCCAGGTGAATCCGGGCGGCATGCGGGCGGCGAGGGGGCGGGCCATGGCCTGTCAGGCGCTGCGGACGATGCCCCCCTGCTGATTTCCGCCCATACCGGAGCCGGACTGGACGCCTTGCGCGCACGGCTGCTGGCCATTGCCGGCTGGACGCCGGGGACGGAGTCCCCCTGGCTGGCGCGCGAGCGGCACGTGCGTGCGCTGGAGGCGGCGCGCGGACATCTGCGGGCCGCCGCCGGGCATGCCGCGCACAGCGATCAGGTGCTGGACCTGTTTGCCGAGGAACTGCGCCTGGCGCATGAGGCACTGTGCGGGATCACGGGGGAATTCACCAGCGATGATCTGCTGGGAGAGATTTTTTCCCGGTTTTGCATCGGGAAGTGAGCGGAGCCCCTGACAAAAAAGCGCGGCGTCTTCCAGGAGATCGTCGCGTTCGTCGAAAAATTCAAAGGAGTTGGCGGGCATGTTTAACCGGCCAGCGTGATCGCACTGGCGTTAAAGCCAACGGAATCGCAGTTGCGTGCCTGGTCGACGTATGGACTACGTGGAGATACTTGGTATGAATGGCAAAAAATTGATCCGCAACAGCACAGCCGAGTTTCTGATCTTCACTGGCCAGGCCGGCGAACAGAGCATCGAGGCCCGCTACGAGGACGAAACCCTGTGGCTATCGCAGAAGCTGATGGCTGAACTGTTCGGGGTGGATGTGCGCACGGTCAGCGAGCACTTGAAGAACATTTTTGCCAGTCATGAGCTCGCACCTGAGGCAACTATCCGGAAATTCCGGATAGTTCAGCAGGAGGGTCAGCGGGAGGTGTCCCGGGCAGTGGACTTCTACAACCTCGACGCCATCATTTCCGTCGGCTACCGGGTCAACTCCCTACGCGCAACGCAGTTCCGCCAGTGGGCGACCGGCGTCCTGCGTGAGTTCGCCATCAAGGGCTACGTGCTGGATCGTCAGCGCATGGAAAACGGTAGCTTCCTGGGCGAGGACTACTTCGAGCGGCTGCTGGCGGAAATCCGCGAGATCCGCCTCAGCGAGCGACGCTTCTACCAGAAGATCACTGACATCTACGCCACCAGCGTGGACTACAACAAGGACGCACCGACCACCAAGGCCTTCTTCGCCAAAGTACAGAACAAACTGCATTACGCCATCCATGGCCATACCGCCGCAGAGTTGATCTGCAAGCGTGCCGATAGCAGCAAGCCACATATGGGACTGACTTCCTGGGCGAGCGCACCCGAAGGCAAGGTCCTGAAAACCGATGTGGCCGTGGCCAAGAACTACCTGACCAAGGACGAGCTGGATTCATTGGGCCGCATCGTCAACGCCTACCTGGAATTGGCCGAGGATCGTGCTCGCCGCAAGATCCCCATGAGTATGGAAGACTGGTCCAAGCGTCTGGACGCCTTCCTGGAGTTTGACGACCGGGAAGTGCTACAGAACAGCGGCAAGGTTTCTGCAAAACTTGCCCAGACGCATGCGGAAAGCGAATTTGAGAAGTACAGAATCGTGCAGGATCGACTGTTTGAAAGTGACTTCGACAAGGTAGTGAAAAAACTGGCAGCGGGCGAGTCGAACACCGGAGATAACGGATAAACCCCGGGTGCCCCGATAGATTTACTCGGACGGTTCCGACGAAAGGGGTGTCCGGCCCGCGGCGCTTATGCCTCGAGCGTCACTTCCGAATGCACCACCTCCGGTGCTTTCTCGAAATACCCGCCGACCAGTCCGCGCCAGGCCTGGAAGTCCTCCGACTGGCGGAAGTGGACCATGTGGTCGTCCAGCGTTTCCCAGTACACCATCAGCACGTATTGCTGCGGATTTTCGATGATGTGATGGAGTTCGACGCGCTTGCAGCCCCGGGCGCGGTGAAAGATCGGCAGCGCCTGGCGGACGCCGGTCTCGAAGTCGGCCTGGGTACCGGGCTTCACGGTGATGTGGGCCATTTCACGGATCATATCGGGTTCCTGTGGGTAAGGGTTGAGGGCAATGCCATGATTATGTACCGCGCCATGCGCCGTTCCGGTCCGCGCCCGCCAAGGAACGGCTGAGCGCGTCGGGCGGTCGGCGACGGGCGATTCAGCGATTTTCCAATCGTGCCGTGACCTCGTCGGCAATGGCCAGGCAGGCGGTCAGGCCCGGGGATTCGATACCGTACAGGTTGACCAGGCCGGGCACGCCGTGCGTCCGCGCGTCCTGGATGAGGAAGTCGGCATCCTGGCCGGCGGGCACGGCCAGCTTGGGGCGGATGCCGGCGTAGTCGGGGCGCAGGGCGCCGTCGCGCAGGTCGGGCCAGTAGCGTCGGATGGCGGCGTAGAAGCCGTCGGCGCGGGCGGGGTCTACCGTGTAGTCGATGGCGTCGATCCATTCGACGTCGGGGCCGAAGCGGGCCTGTCCGCCCAGGTCCAGGGTCAGGTGCACCCCCAGGCCGCCGGGTTCCGGCACGGGGTAGATCAGGCGCGAAAACGGCGCCTTGCCGGACAGGGCATAGTAGTTGCCCTTGGCGTAACGGCCGGCGGGGATGCTGTCGGGCGGCAGGCCGTCGAGGGCGGCGGCCACGGCCTGGGCGTGCAGGCCGGCGCAGTTGACGACGCGGCGGGCGATGAGTTCCATGGGCTCGTCGCCGCCGACGCGCAGCAGGATGCCGTCCGCCAGGATCCGGCCCGACAGGACGGGGGACCGCACGGCCACCAGGCCGCCGGCGGATTCCAGGTCGCCCAGCAGGGCGAGCATCAGACCGTGGCTGTCGATGATGCCGGTGGATGGCGATTCCAGCGCGGCGACGCATCGCAGCGCGGGTTCGCGCGCCCGCGCCTGGGCGGCGTCCAGCCGCCGCAGGTCGTGCACGCCGTTGGCCGCCGCCGCCGCGCCGATGCGTTCCAGGGCGCCGATCTGTTCGTCGTGGGTGGCGACGATGAGTTTGCCGCAGCGCTGGTGGGCGACGCCGTGGGAGGCGCAATAGTCATACAGAGCTTGGCGGCCCTGGACGCAGAGCCGGGCCTTGAGCGAGCCGCGCGGGTAATAGAGGCCGGCGTGGATGACCTCGCTGTTGCGCGCGCTGGTGGCGGTGCCGATGTCGGATTCGGCTTCGAGCGCCAGGGTCTCCAGCCCCGCCAGGGCGCAGGCGCGCGCCACAGCCAGGCCGACGACGCCGGCGCCGATGACGACGCAGTCGACGCGATCCGTCATGGTGGTTTCCTTTCCAGTGTGTGGATGGCAGTGTATCGCCGCTTTTCCGCGAGCGGGTCGATCGAGGCCGCCGGGAACATCTCGACCGGACACTGTTTAAATAATCGCTTGCTATTAAATCGCACGCTATATAAAATCAATCCATGAACCGCATCGCCATTTCTCCGTCCGATTTGACGCCAGCCGGCCTGACGCTGGACGCTCAGCTGTGCTTCGCGCTGTATTCGGCCCAACTGGCGATGGGAAAGATCTACCGGAAGCACCTGGCCGGACTGGGCCTGACCTATCCGCAGTACCTGGTGATGCTGGTGCTTTGGGAGGCCGACGGGGCGACGGTCACGGCATTGGGCGAACGTCTGTATCTGGATTCGGCCACGCTGACACCGCTGCTCAAGCGGCTGCAGACCATGGGCCTGCTGCGCCGCGACCGCGCGGCCGACGACCAGCGTCAGGTGCGCGTGACGCTGACCCCGGCCGGGCGCGATCTGCGGTTGCGTGCCGGCGACGTCCCCAAGGGCGTCCTGTGCGCCACGGGCTGTTCACCCGACCATGCCCGGGTGCTGAAGGCCGAACTGGAAGAACTGCGCGCGCACCTGCTGGCCGCGTCCGCCGCACTGGAAAACCGTACGGCGCCGGACTGACCGGCCCGTTTACGGAAGGCCGCCGATCGTGGTGCCGGCGGCCTTCCTGAAATCGCACCACAAGGAGTCCAAGCATGACAGTTGAAAACGTTCTCTACACGGCTCACGCCTCAGCCACCGGCGGCCGCGAAGGCACTGCCAAATCCTCGGACGGCCGCCTGGACATCAAGCTGTCCGTGCCCAAGGAACTGGGTGGCGACGCCGGTCCCGGCACCAATCCCGAGCAACTGTTCGCGGCGGGCTATTCGGCCTGCTTCCTGGGCGCGCTGAAGCTGGTCGCCGGCAAGGACGGCGTGAAGCTGCCCGACGCGACCGAGGTGTCGGGTTCCGTGGGGATCGGCCCCATTCCCACGGGCTTCGGCATCGCCGTGGAACTGAAGATCTCCGCCCCCGGCGTGGATCGCGCCACGCTCGAAGGCCTGGTGCAGAAAGCGCACGTGGTGTGCCCCTACTCCAACGCCACGCGCAACAATGTGGATGTCAAGCTGACGGTGCAATAAGCCCGTCGCATGGTGGGACGGCCGCGAGTCGGCCGTTTCGCCGCAGTGCACGAGCCAAAAAAGGCGGCCGGTGGATTTCCGGCCGCCTTTTTCCTGTCTGCTGACCTGGGTCATATGACCTCATGACGTACATGGGTATGATCACCCGGAGGGGCATCCGCCCCGCAAAGGGAGATCGATATGTCATCGAATGCCGCGCCACGGTCGGCGCCTGTCTCGCGTCAGGCCCTGTCCGTACTGTTTTCCAGTACGTTCGCCTTCACGGTCTGCTTCGCCATCTGGACAATGTTCTCGGTCCTGGGTGTGCCGCTCAAGACAGAGCTGAGCCTGAACGAAACCCAGTTCGGCCTGCTGATCGCCACGCCGGTGCTGACCGGCTCCCTGTCGCGCGTGCCCCTGGGCATGCTGACTGACCGTTTTGGCGGCCGGCCGGTGTTCGCACTGGTGCTGCTGGTCTGCGTGCCGTCGCTGTACCTGATGTCTTATGCGACCAGCTATGCCCAGTTCCTGGTGCTGGCTCTTTTCGTGGGATTGGCGGGCGGGACGTTCGCGGTCGGTACGCCCTACGTGGCGCGCTGGTTCGCGCCGCAGCGCCGGGGGTTCGCCATGGGGGTGTTCGGCGCCGGCAATTCCGGATCCGCGCTCAACATGTTCGTGGCTCCGCTCATCATCGGCGCGTTCGGCTGGACCATGCTGCCCCGGGTTTACGCGGCCCTGATGCTGGGCACTGCGGTGCTGTTCTGGCTGTTCAGCCATTCGGACCCGGCTCATCGGGTGCCGTCCACCAGCTTGCGCGAGCAGCTGGGCGTGCTGAAGGATCCCCGCGTCTGGCGCTATTGCCAGTATTACTCGGTGGTCTTCGGCGGCTATGTGGCCCTGGCCCTGTGGATGACGAAATATTATGTCGCGGAATATGGCTTCGATCTGACGCTGGCGGCGTTCCTCGCCATGGTGTTCTCGTTGCCGGGCGGCGTGTTGCGCGCGCTGGGCGGCTGGTTCTCCGACCGTTTCGGCGCCTATGCGGTGACCTGGTGGGTGATGTGGGTCTGCTGGGTCTGTTTCTTCCTGCTGTCCTATCCGCAGACGCAGATGACGATTCAGACGCTGCAGGGGCCGGTTTCGCTGCACATTGGCCTGAATTCGACCGTGTTCACGATCCTGCTGTTCGTGGTCGGGGTGGCGATGGCCATCGGCAAGGCCTCGGTCTTCAAGTTCATCAGCGACGATTATTCGGACAACATCGGCGCCGTGTCCGGTGTGGTGGGCCTGGCGGGCGGCCTGGGCGGTTTCATCCTGCCCATCCTGTTCGGTATGTTGCTGGATTTCACCGGGGTCTATTCCAGCGCCTTCATGCTGCTCTACGGCGCAGTCTGCGTGTCGCTGGTGTTCATGCACTATTCGTACCGCCGCGCGCCCCGGGCGGGCACGGAACTGACGGGAACCGTGTGACATCCGCATAAAGACATTACGAGCGTATCGGGAAATGAGGTGCCCGAAAAAGTCGTCGTGCTAGTGTGCCGCTCGTCCGACCCGGGCAGTCGAACGAGCGGGGCGAAACCCCTGACCGCCATCTCACACGCACACAGGTGCCTCATGGATATCGAACGCTTCAAACAGCAGCATGTGCAGATTCTGCAGATCATCCACCGCATGCGCCGGCTGGCGACGGACGGCATCGCGGAGAATGCCTCGGAGCTCGCACGCGAAATCCGATTGATGAAGTCAAAGGTCGCCCTGCACCTGTCGATCGAGAACGACATCCTCTACCCGCGCCTGGAAAAGCGGGCGGACGCACAGGTGTCCCGTCTGGCGCGTGAGTATCAGGAAGAAATGACGGGACTGGCCGAGGGGTTCGGCCGTTTCGTCGAACGCTGGGGCGCGGAGTCCGCGGTCGGAGGCGACCCGGAGGGTTTCCGGCGCGATTGCAACTCAGTGCTCAAGGCGCTGCATCGGAGGATCCAGCGCGAGAACACCGAGTTCTATCCTCAGGTCGAGGCTTTGTAGGGACGCGTCAGTCGGTGCATCTCTCCACCGCGCGGCTTGCAGGCCGCTTGGATGATTCCGGCGACAGACAGCCCGCAGGGGCTGTCCGCAGGGACGCGTCAGTCGGTGCATCTCTCCACCGCGCGGCTTGCAAGCCGCTTGGATGATTCCGGCGACAGACAGCCCGCAGGGGCTGTCCGTCGTCCGGAATCATCCCCCACACCCGCCGCAGCAGTTGCCGTCTTCGCCGTGGACGGGTTTCAGTGCCTCGTAGCCGGCGTCCTGGACGGCGACTTGCAGGCGCTGGACGGAGGCCTGGGCGGTGTCGAAGGTGATGGTGGCCTTTTCATCGGCCAGGGACACCGTGACCTCGGAAACGCCGGGGACGGCGGCCAGGGCGCGGTCCACCGTGTCTGCGCAGGATGGGCCGCGCAGGCCGACCAGGCGCAGAGTGGCGGTTTTCTGGGAAGAACGCTTCAGGGTTGCTGCTTCCATGGGGTCCTCGCGAGCGGAGAAAGCCCTCGATGAGGGCAGGGTTATAGATTCATTTGAAATACATCTTCTAGGACGGCTAGTATAGCAGGGCCGCCGCCTTTTCGTGCCGCGCCAGACACATGTCAGCCGCCTGTCCCGTCCGCCGTATCGCGCACCTGGATATGGACGCGTTCTACGCGTCCGTGGAATTGCTGCGCCATCCGGACCTGCGCGGCCAGCCTGTGGTGATCGGCGGCGGGCGCCGGCGCGAGGACGGGACATACGCCCGGTTGCGGGACTATGTCGGGCGCGGCGTGATCACGACGGCCACCTACGAGGCCCGCGCCCTGGGCGTGCATTCGGCCATGGGCATGATGAAGGCCGCGCGCCTGGCGCCCGACGCCGTGCTGCTGCCGGTGGATTTTCCAGCCTATCGCCATTATTCGCGGTTGTTCAAGGCCGCCGTGGCGGAGGTCGCCCCCTGCATCGAGGACCGGGGGATCGACGAGGTCTACATCGACCTGAGCGATCTGCCACAGGAGTCCGGCGAACTGGCCCGTGCGCTGAAACAGGCTGTGCGCGATGCCACGGGGTTGAGCTGTTCCATCGGCATTTCACCGAACAAGCTGCTGTCCAAGATCGCGTCCGACCTGGACAAGCCCGACGGCATCACGCTGATCGGACCGGGAGATCTGGAACGGCGCATCTGGCCGCTGCCGGTGTCCAAGGTCAACGGCATCGGCCCCAAGGCCACGCGCAGGCTGCGGGATCTGGGCATCGAGACCGTCGGCCAGCTGGCGCGGGCCGCGCCGGCTCTGCTGCAACAGCATTTCGGGCTGGGCACGGCGCAATGGCTGCTGGACGTCGCCCACGGCATCGACGACCGCCCGGTGGTGACCCGGTCCGAGCCCAAGTCCCTCAGCCGGGAAACGACGTTCGAGCGGGATCTGCATGTGCGTCGCGACCGGCCGCTGCTGTCGCGGATCTTCCTGGATCTGTGCGGCCGTCTGGCCGATGACCTCGCCCGCAAGGGCGTGCGCGGGGCGACGGTGGGCATCAAGCTGCGTTTCGACGATTTCCAGGTGGTGACGCGCGACCTGACATTGGACACGGCGGTCGGAGACGCCGCGTCCATCCACTGGGCCGCTGGTCAATGCCTGAAGCGGGTGCCGCTGGAACGGCGCCTGAGACTGCTGGGTGTGCGGGTCAGCAAGCTGGAGCCGGCGGGCGCCGACGAGCGGCCGCATCCTGTGCAACTGGACCTGTACTGAGACCGCGGCGGCCGGCCGAGCCGCGAGCGGGGCTCAGAAATCGTATTCCGGTTCGATGGTGTCGCCCGCCTGGAGCCAGGTCCCGCCCTCCGGCAGGGCGGCGACGGCATTCATGCCGAACAGCACCCCTTGCTCGAACTGCCGGTGCCGCGCCAGGGTGCGGCCCGGTTCGTCCGCCGTGGCGCCCGTCAGGGGATCCACGTTGGGAATGGGGCAGCGGGCGCAGGCCTTGACGAAGGCGAAACCGGCGTCACCCGCACGGAACCCGGCCAGGTGATCCTCGTCATAGGGTTCCAGGCCCTGGAGCACGATGTTGGGGCGGAAGCGGATCATGTCCACCGGCGCGATACCCTGGGCGGCCAGCTGGCTGTTCAGTTCCTCCAGCGAATGCAGGTTGGCGACCAGGAACGGGAAACCGTCGGCGAAGGCGAAGGCGTGCCGGTCCATCGGCAGGAATGATTGCGGCCAGTCGGGATGGGTCTGGATCCAGCGGGTGACGTGCGGCAGGCTGGCCAGGCGGTGCGCCCGGGGATGCAGGCGCAGCAGCCGGCAGGGCGTGCCAATGAATGCGCTCAGCCACGCGGCGGCCTCGTCGCCCTGGTCGGCGCCCAGGGTGGGCGTGCCCCAGATGGCGACTGCCACGGCCTCGGTCTGCGCGGGCGGAGGCGGCACGAAGCAGTCGGCCTGGCCGGGGGCGCGCAGCCACAGGCCGTCCGCGACAGGTTCCGGGCGGATCAGCACCATCCGGGGGTGCTGGCGCTGGGTCATGAAGACGCCCCGGGCGTCCACGATCACCCAGTGCCGGTCGAAGTCCAGGCCGGAGCCGGTGACGCGGACGCGTTCGTGGGCGATGCCGGCGCAGGATTTGACGGGGTAGCTGTACAGGCTGTGGATGGCCAGGCGCATGGAAGTCTGCCGGTGAGGGGGATGGGGACATTCTAAATCGATGCGTGTTCCCGTCGTCCCCGCCTGTTCATGAAGGCCTGAAATGCCGTAGCATGAACGATTTACGCGTTCTCGCGGCGGAGCTCCCATGCCCTTGAAAGACATCCTGGCCGCCCTGGTCGTCATCGTGGTGTGGGGCGCCAATTTCGTCGTCATCAAGGTTGGCGTGGACGAGATTCCGCCGATGCTGCTGGGCGCCCTGCGCTTCCTGTTCGTGGCTTTCCCGGCGGTGTTTTTCATTCCCCGGCCTGCCGTGCACTGGCGCTACGTCGTCGGCTACGGGGCGACGATCTGTCTGGGGCAGTTCATTTTTCTGTTCCTGGCCATCTACCTGGGCATGCCCGCCGGTCTGGCGTCCCTGGTGCTGCAGGCGCAGGCCTTCTTCACAGTGGCGATCGCCGCGCTGGTCCTGCGCGAGACCGTCCGCCCGCACCACGTGCTGGGCATCGCCTTGGCGGCTGCCGGGCTCGCATTGCTGGACCTGGGCGCGGATAGCGAGACGGTGGTGCCGCTGGCCGGCTTTCTGCTGACGCTGGCGGCGGCCTTCAGCTGGGCGTCGGGCAATGTGGTGCTGAAGTGCGCGGGGTCGGTGCGCATGTTGTCGATGGTGGTGTGGGGCGCTTTGCTGCCGCCCATTCCGTTCCTGCTGCTGTCGTTTTTCTTCGAGGGGCCGGACCGGATCGTGGACAGTCTGACGCATCTCAGCTGGCGCGGGGTGGGCGCGGTGGCCTATCTGTCGGGTGTGGCGACGCTGATCGGCTACGTGCTGTGGGGGCGGTTGCTGGCCCGCCACCCGGTCGCGCGGGTCGCGCCGCTCAGCCTGCTCATCCCGGTGGTGGGGCTGCTGTGCGCCGACTGGTTCCTGGGCGAACGGCTGGGCCTGTGGCAGTGGCTGGGCGGACTCGTGGTACTGATCGGGCTGGCGGTCAATCTGTTCGGCGCAGGGCCGTTCCGGGCCAGGCGGCGCACCGCCGGCGTGTAGCGGGTCGAAAGCGTGGCGTGATGGCACTTTTTTGGGTCGCGCCGGGTCTCCCGGGGCCGACGGATCCTGCGTCCGTCTTAGAATATCGGTTTGTGCGGCGCCGTGCCGCCGGGACTTACGTTTTCAGGAATACGCACTCATGTCGATCGATCGCGCCGGGCTGAACGCCCTGATGGAAATCACTTCGCGTCCGGAGCTGGTCTTCGTCCGCGGCGAGGGATCCTGGCTGGAAGACCACACCGGCAAGCGTTACCTCGATTTCATCCAGGGCTGGGCCGTGAACTGCCTGGGCCACAACCATCCGGCCATGATCGAAGCCCTGGCGCGCCAGTCGCACTTGCTGATCAACCCTTCGCCGGCTTTCTACAACCAGCCGTCCATCGACCTGGCCCGCCGCATCGTGGAGTCGTCCTGCTTCGACCGTGTGTTCTTCGCCAACAGCGGGGCCGAGGCCAACGAAGGCGCCATCAAGCTCGCCCGCAAGTGGGGCCAGTTGCACCGCAAGGGCGCCTACAAGATCATCACCTTCAACCACAGTTTCCATGGCCGCACCCTCGCGACCATGTCGGCGTCGGGCAAGGCCGGCTGGGACCGGAAATTCGCGCCGCAGGTCGAGGGCTTCCCCAAGGCCGAACTGAACGATCTGGATTCGGTGCGCGCCCTGATCGACGACCAGACGGTCGCCGTGATGCTGGAACCGGTCCAGGGCGAGGCGGGCGTGATCCCCGCGACGCGTGAATTCATGCAGGGTCTGCGCGCGTTGACCCGCGAACAGGGCCTGCTGCTGATCGTGGACGAGGTCCAGAGCGGCATGGGGCGCACGGGCCGGCTGTACGCCTACCAGCATTCCGGGGTCGAGCCCGACATCATGACGCTGGGCAAGGGCATCGGCGGCGGCGTGCCGCTGTCGGCGCTGTGCGCGCGCGAAGCCGTCTGCTGCTTCGAGCACGGCGACCAGGGCGGTACCTATAACGGCAACCCGCTGATGACGGCGGTGGGCGTGGCGATCTTCGATACGCTGGCGGCGCCCGGCTTCCTGGACGAGGTCAACGCCCGTGGGCAGCAACTGTCGGCCGGCCTGACGGCACTCTCGGACAAATGGGGCATGAAGGGCGAACGCGGCCAGGGCCTGCTGCGCGCACTGGTGATGGATCGCGACGACGGCCCGGCGCTTGTCCAGGCCGCGCGTGACCGCGCGCCGGAAGGCCTGCTGCTGAACGCGCCGCGCGGCAACCTGCTGCGTTTCATGCCGGCCCTGAACGTCACGGCCGGCGAGATCGACACCATGCTGGCCTGGCTGGACGAGCTGATCGCAAAGGCGCGCGCCTGAGCCGGGGCGATTCGAAGACCCTCCCCCATTCCGCCACCGGATCCGCCCGCCTCTTGCGCGGGGCGGGACCATGGCGGCGTCGCCCGTTTCAGGCCGACAGCAGACGGCCCAGCAGAAGCAGGCGTTCGCGGCTCAGCCGCTCACGCATGGGCAGGCGGGTGCGGCCCGGGGACGGGTCGGCGGCATCGAGTTCGGCGATCGCCCTGCGGATGTGCGTTTCGTGCGTCGGCCACCAGGCCGACAGCTTGCGATCCGGTGTCAGCGCGGACAAACCCAGGCGGCGGAGTTCGGACCGGTTGAAGTCCTTCAGGTTCAGCGTCAGGATTTCCACCGGACTGCCGGGATGCCGTTCGCGCATTTCCCGGGCGACGGCGACGACATGCCAGTCCCGGGGGTCGCTGTAGCGCAGCCCCTGTTCGTACCGCTCGACCTCATGCGCCATGGCGCCGGGGAAGGCGGCCTGCATGGCGTCCCAGTCCGCTTGCAGATTTTCCGCGGGGATGTCCCAGATACGTCTGGCGTTGCGCTTCCATTCATCGCCGATGCGCTCGCTCCAGGCGGGTTGGAAAATGCCGCACGCACCCAGTGCCAGCATCAGGCGGCGTTGCAGGCCGGACATCATGACGCAGGCGTCGAGGACCAGAATGGGGGCGGGCGGTGTCAATTCAGCCAAGCCAGTGCGCCCTTGGCGGCGGCGCGGCCCCCGGCGAAGCAGGCGGTCAGCAGATAGCCGCCGGTGGGCGCATCCCAGTCCAGCATTTCACCCGCGCAGAAGACGCCTGGCCGGGCGAGCAGCATCAGCCGTTCGTCCATCGCCCGCAGGCGGACGCCGCCCGCCGTGCTGATGGCTTCGTCCATGGGCCGCATGCCGGTCAGCCGCACGGGCAGCCGTTTGATCGCCGCCGCCAGCCGGGCGGGGTCGGCGTAATCCTCCCTGCCCAGGCATTCCCGCAGCAGGCCGGCCTTGGCGCCGTGAAGGTTCAGACGCGAGCGCAGATGGCTGGACAAGGATTTGGCGCCGCGCGGATACATGACCTGACCGGCCACCCAGCCGGCGTCGCGGTCGGGCAGCAGGTCGATGGTCAGCACGGCCTCGCCGGCCTGGTCCAGCGCCTCGCGCAATTCCGAGGACAGGGCGTAGACCAGCCCGCCTTCCAGGCCGTCGCGGGTCAGCATGATTTCGCCGCGCTGGAAAGGAGCGCTTGCGTCGGTGCCCTGTGGCGCCGTTCCAGGCACACAGGCGGCGACCGATTTCAGGGGCTCGCCCGCGTGGCGCTCCTGGAAATGCGCGCTCCAGTCCGTCTGAAATCCACAGTTGGCGGGCCGCAGCGGCGCGACGTCCACGCCTTGTTCAGCCAGGATGGGCGCCCAGGCGCCGTCCGATCCCAGGCGGGACCAGCTGCCGCCGCCCAGGGCCAGGATGACGGCGTCCGCCCCGACCCGCGCTTCGCCCGCCGGCGTGGAGAAGCGCAGCTGGCCGGATGCATCATCCCACCCCGTCCAGCGATGGCGGGCGTGGATGCGCACGCCTTGTCCGCGCAGGCGATGGAGCCAGGCACGCAGCAGCGGTGCGGCTTTCATCGTGGCGGGAAAGACACGGCCCGAAGTGCCGACGAACGTGTCCACCCCCAGGCCTTGCGCCCAGTCGCGCAAGTCCTGGGGGCCGAAATCGGCCAGCCAGGATGCCACCCAGGGCGCATGTTCGCGGTAGCGCGACAGGAAAGCGGGTTGGGGTTCGCCGTGGGTCAGGTTGAGCCCGCCGCGCCCGGCCAGCAGGAATTTGCGGCCCACCGAGGGCATGGCGTCGTAGAGATCGACGCGCACGTTCGCCGCCGCCAGTGTTTCAGCCGCCATCAGCCCGGCCGGGCCGCCGCCGATCACGGCAATCGAATTCGATCGCAAAGGAGTCGTCCTTGAAAACCCGCGTCACGCATGTCAGCGGAGAATGGACGGAATTGTAGGAGATGCGGCTGACGCGTGCGCTGCCGGGGGCGCCGCGCGGCCCTTGCCAGCGGCGCGCGCATGACGCAGAATTCCCAGGTAATTCTTCAGCACACTGAACAATTTCCTCCAAGGAGACCGCGATGTCCACACGCACCGTTCCGCCGTTTCGCGCCGACCACGTCGGCAGTTTCTTGCGGCCTGTCTATCTGCTGGAGGCGCGTGACCGGCATGCCAGGGGCGAGATCGACGCCGCCGCCCTGCGCGCCGTCGAGGACCGCGCCATCGCCGAGGTCGTGCGGTTCCAGGAGGATGTCGGCCTGAAGTCGGTGACGGACGGCGAATTCCGCCGTACGTATTTCCACCTCGATTTCCTGCGGCAGCTCGAAGGCGTGACCACCGACGATCCCAAGGTGGTGACGGGGCCCGACGGCAAGGATCACCTGGCGCCGCCGTCGATCCTCGTGACCGGCAAGGTCCGCCACGCGCGCGACATCCAGCGCGCCGATTTCGAGTACCTGGCGAGTCAGGTCTCGGCGGGCCACACGCCCAAGGTCACCATCCCCTCGCCCACCATGCTGCATTTCCGGGGCGGGCGCGCCGGCATCGACGCCGTGGCCTACCCCGAGCTCGATCCCGACTTCTACGAGGATGTGGCCGAGGCCTATGGCCAGGAACTGCGCAGCCTGTATGACGCCGGCTGCCGCTACGTGCAGATGGACGACACCAACCTGGCTTATCTGTGCGATGGGCGCATGCGCGAGGCGGCGAAGGCGCGCGGCGATGATCCGAACGAACTGCCGCACCGCTATGCCCGGTTCATCAACCGGGTGGTGGCACGCAAGCCCGAGGGCATGGTGCTGGCCATGCACCTGTGTCGCGGCAATTTCAAGAGTACTTATGCGGCCGAGGGCAACTACGAGCCGGTGGCCGAGGCGCTGCTGTCGGAAATGAACCTGGACGCGTATTTCATGGAATACGACGATGACCGCAGCGGCGATTTCCGCCCCTTGCGGTTTTTGCCGTCCGGCAAGATCGTGGTGCTGGGTCTCGTGACGACCAAGTTCGGCGCGCTGGAGTCCAAGGACGATCTCAAGCGCCGCATCGACGAGGCGGCGAAACACGCCCCGCTCGAACAGCTCGCACTCTCGCCGCAATGCGGCTTCTCGAGCACGGTGCATGGCAACAACGTGGCCGTCGAGGATCAGCGGGCCAAGTTGCGGCTGGTGGTCGAGACCGCACGCGAGGTCTGGGGCGACGCCTGAGGCGCCGCCGCGTTCAACCCAGCTGGTGGTAGATGGCCTCAGCCAGCGCGTGCAGCCGCTCGCGCGGCAAGGCGGCGCTGACCGCGTAGCCTTGCCGTCCGTCGATCCAGTAGAAACCTCGGGCGGACTCGTCACCGGTCCATTGGAAGGCCACCGGCGTCGCGGCGGCCGTGTCTTCCCGCGCCAGCACCGAGACGTACAGGGTCACGCGTGCGCCGGCCGCGTCCTGGTACATGAACTGTGCGCGCGCCTGTCCGGCTTCGCCCGGCAGCAGGCGGCCGCCGACCAGGTGGAAGCCCTGGGCGTCGAGCACCGGCACCTTGAGCCGCACCCCCAGCCGCTTGGACAGCCATTGCACCAGGTGAGCCTGCTGCTGCGCCGCCACCTCGACCGGGTGGCGCTGTTCCGGCACGTAGACCGCGTGGGCGGCGGCGGCCTCGCGCACGAAGACCGGCAACCGCGTCAAGGCGTCGGCCTGGGGCGAGACGCCCGGTGCCCGGTCGCCCAGGCCGTAGCCCAGGCCCACGCCCAGACAGAGCGTCACCCCGGCCGCCAGCGCGTGCGGCCAGCGCCATTGCGGCGGTGGCCGGCGCAGTGCGCGGCGCAGCCGCGGCGGCACCGGCTCGTCCAGCACCTCGGCCCGCAGGGCCCGCAAGCTGGCGCATTGCGCCTGCAGGGCGGCCACGCGGGCCGCCTCGGCGGGATGTTCCGACAGCCACTGCCCAACCTCCGAGGCGCGTTCGGGCGCAAGCTCCCCATCCACCCAGGCATGGAGCGCGGTTTCGTCGGGACGGTTCATGGACATCGATCGCTTTCCTTCATTTGACGGCCTTCAATGTCACCGGGGCCGGCGCTTCCCCCTCCATCAGGCGTCGCAACTGCTCGCGCGCCCGCGCCAGACGGGACATCACCGTGCCGACGGGAATGCCGAGCATCTCCGCGGTCTCGGCATAACTGTATTGTTCCATTCCCACCAGCAGCAGCACTTCGCGTGATTGCGGCGCCAGCAGCGCCAAGGCGCGCTCCAGGTCGAGCCGCAGTCCCAGGTCCGGGGTGGGGTCATGCCCGGGCTCCGGGGTTTCGTCCCAGCCGACCGTGCGCCGCCGTTCCGCCTGCCGCCACTGATTGGCGAAGAGGTTGTGCATCAGCGTGAGCAGCCAGCCGCGCAGCGCCGCCTGGACCTGGTCCGCCGTCGCGGCGGCGGGCGGCCGCCACAGCGCCCATTTCTGGCAGGCCCGCTCGAGCGTATCCTGCACCAGGTCGTCCGCGCGGGCGGCGTCGCCCACCAGCGCCCGCGCATAGCGGCGCAGGCGCGGGATATGGACGAGGGCGGCGTCGATGTCCACGCGGGACTGTGTTCAGGGCTTGGCCGCGTGCCAGGCATTGTTGAGGAAGCCGTCTCCCGTCTTGTCGCCGGGCTTGGCGTCCTTGACCCAATAGTAGAGCGGACGGCCCTTGTAGGCCCATTGCTTGCTCCCGTCGTCGCGGGTGATCACACTCCAGTCGCCGGAGGCGGTGTCCCCGGCGGCCGCCATCAAGGGCGGCCAGTTGGTGGCGCAGCCGCCGTTGCATACGCTCTTGCCGGAACCCGTGGCGTCTTTGTCGAAGACGTACAGCGTCATCTGGTTGGGGCCGACCAGGATGCCGTTCATGGTGGTGGCCGGGGCCTGGGCCCGGGCCTGGGATGTCATGGCGCAGGCGGCCAGCAGCACCGGGCCGAGGATGCGGAGGGAGGCATAACGGGTCATGGTGGTTCTCCTTGCGTGGGATTGATCTGCTGTAAACAGTCCGGCCGCGCGGTTTATTCCATTGAACACCGTATCGCCATGAAAAAACCGCCGGAACCATGTCGGGTCCGGCGGTTTTCAGTGACGGGGCGGATGCCCCGGGGCGGTTCAGGCCTGCGCGGCCAGTTCCGCCTTCTTCACCTGGCGCCAGTGGTGCAGCAGCGGCTCGGTGTAGCCGTTGGGCTGCTCCAGGCCCTTGAAGATCAGGTCGCTGGCGGCCTTGAAAGCGCAGGAGGTGTCGAAATGGCCATGCATCGGTTCGTAGACGGAGTCGCCGGCGTTCTGCTTGTCCACCACGGCGGCCATGCGGCGCAGGGTTTCCTCGACCTGGTCGCGGGTGACGATGCCGTGCAGCAGCCAGTTGGCGATGTGCTGGCTGGAAATCCGCAGCGTGGCCCGGTCTTCCATCAGACCCACGTCATGGATGTCGGGAACCTTCGAGCAGCCCACGCCCTGATCGATCCATCGCACCACGTAGCCCAGGATGCCCTGGCAGTTGTTGTCCA